>CALQRA010000113.1 GCA_943332855.1 Candidatus Kuenenia stuttgartensis | reverse complement strand
CTCCTCGAGGAGCTCGCCCGGCGGTTCGTTGAATACAAATACGACTTCAAGAAGCTCGTCCGCGACATCTGCACGTCGCGGACCTACCAGCTCTCCACGAAGACGAATGAATCCAACGCCACCGACGAGCGCAATTTCTCCCATGCCCTCCTCCGGCGGGTGCGGTCCGAGGTTCTCCTCGACATGGTGACGAGCGTCACCGACACGAAGAACAAGTTCTCCGGCCTACCGATCGGCGCACGGGCCGTGCAGATCGCCGACGGGAACACGTCGACCTACTTCCTCACCACCTTCGGCCGCGCCACCCGCGGGACGGTCTGCTCGTGCGAGGTGAAGATGGAGCCGAACCTGTCGCAGGCCCTTCACCTCCTCAATGGCGACACGGTGCAGGGGAAGCTCCAGCAGGGGGGGCTGATCAAGCGGCTCATCGACGCCGGCCAGCCTCCCGAAGCGATCATCGACGAAATCTATCGACGGAGCCTCACTCGCCTGCCGACGGAGAAGGAGAAGGGGGCGATGCTGGCGATCGTCAGGGAGGATCAGAATCCGCAGCAGGCCCTCGAGGACGGATTCTGGGCGATCCTCAATTCCCGTGAGTTCGTTTTCAATCACTGACCGGAAATCCGGGCATCGCCCGGGGAACCCACTGCCATGACCATCACTCACCTTCAACTCGCGGCCGCCTTGGCCCTCGGTGTCGCGGCGTTCACGTCACCGGTCGTTGCCGCTGACGACGCCGTGACGTTCGACGACAATGTCCTGCCGGTTCTGCGGCAGCGGTGCGGGAGCTGCCACAATCCCGACAAGAAGGCGGGTGGCCTCGACATGACCACCTACACCGGGCTGATGGCCGGCGGCGGGTCGGGCGGCTCCATCGAGCCGGGCGATGCGTCGGCGAGCTATCTCTACCGGCTCGTCACCCAAGAGGACGAGCCGAAGATGCCCCCCGATTCCCCGCCGATCCCGGAGGAGGAGCAAGCGATCCTCAAGCGTTGGATCGATGGCGGGATCCTCGAAAATCGGGGGAGCAAAGCGGCGACCCCCAAGAAGAAGAAATTCAATCTCGCCATGAGCACGGCGCCGACAGAGCGTCCGGCGACGGTTCCCCTCCCGGCCCACCTCCCCCTCGAGCCGGCCATCCACACCCGTTCGCTCAATGCCTGCACGTCGATCGCCACGAGCCCCTGGGCACCGCTTGCGGCTGTCTGCGGCCAGAAGCAGGTTCTGCTCTATCGCACCGACACGCGCGAGCTCGCCGGCGTCCTTCCCTTTCCGGAAGGGCGGCCGCAGGTGCTCCAATTCAGCCGCAACGGCAGCCTCGTCCTCGCCGGCGGCGGCCGGGGCGGGGCCAGCGGCAAGGTGGTGGTGTGGAGTGTCGACAGCGGCCGACGCGTGATGGAGATCGGGGACGAGCTCGACACCGTGCTCGCCGCCGACATCAGCTCCGATCACCGGTTGGTGGCCCTCGGCGGGCCGCAGAAGGTGGTGCGGATCTACTCGACCGAGACCGGTGAGCGCCTCCACGAGATGAAGAAGCACACCGACTGGGTGACGGCCGTCGGCTTCAGCCCGGACGGCGTCCTCCTCGCCACCGGCGACCGCAACGGCGGCGTGATGGTGTGGGAGTCGGGAACAGGGCGCGATTATCTGACGCTCGCCGGCCACACCGCGGCGATCACGGCCGTCTCCTGGCGGGGGGATTCCAATCTCCTCGCCACCGGCAGCGAGGACGGCACGATCCGCCTCTGGGAGATGGAGAACGGCGGCCAGGTGAAAAGCTGGAACGCCCACGGTGGCGGTGTCGCGGCGCTGGAGTTCACCCGTGACGGCCGGATTGTCAGCATCGGCCGCGACAAGCAGCCGAAGATCTGGGCCCAGGATGGGAACCAGCAAAAGGCCTTCGACCCCTGCAACGATCTCGGGCTGGCGGTCTCCTTCTGCGATGAGACCGATGCGGTGATCGTCGGCGACTGGACGGGGGAAATCCGCGTCTGGAAGGCTGCCGACGGAGAGCGTCTCAATGGGATCACGAGCAATCCGGAGCCGATCGCCGCGCGGATCGCCGCAGCCGAGAAGGCGGTGGCGGAGCGGGAGCCGGTCGTCGAGCCGGCGAAGGCCGCAGCCGCGGAGGTCGCCGGCCAACTGGCGGGCATGCAGCAGGCCTACGACGGCCTGATGCAGTCGAAGGTGGGGGCTGATACGCAACTGGCCGAGATGCAGAAGGGGTTTGATGCGGCGATGGTGGTGAAAACGGGGGCGGCGGCGGCGTATACGGTCGCGACCGACGCCGCGGTGGCCGCGGCCCGCGACCTCGCCCCACTCGTTGAGGGCCAGGCCAAGTCGCTCGCGGCGGTGGCCCAGAATCCAGCCGACGACGGGGCCAAGCAGTCGCTGGCCGAGGTCGGGGAGAAACTCCGGCTCCAGCGCGAGGCGATCGCGGCCCGCGAGGCCGATTTGGTGGCCTCCGCCACGCTGATGGCCGACGGCGAGAAGAAGCTCGCCGAGACGACCGCCCAGCGTGACCAGGCCAAGGCCGTTGCCGACCAAATGGGGGCCAAGATCGCCGAGATGACGCCCGGCCTCGAGGCGCTGAAGACCTCTGCGGCGGCGGCGGCGACGAAGGTGGCGGAACTCTCGACCCAACTCGACGCCGCCCGGACCGACCTGGCGCGCTGGCAGGGGGAGCAGGTCTTCGTCCAGAAGTTCGCCGAGCTTTCGGGGTCGGTGGCTGCCCGTGAGGAGGTCGTCCGGCAGGCGGAGACGAAGGTGGCCGAAGTCCGCGGCCAGATGGCCGGTAACGAACAGGCCCGCCGCGACATCGTGGGCAAGAAAGCAGAACGCCTCAAGGCCGTCGAGGCCCTCACTGCGGCCCTCGCTGCGGCAGCCGGCGAGCACGCCGCGCTGCTCGAGAAGATCGGCAAACGCCAGCAGGAAATCTCGACCCAGCAGGGCACGATCGACACGATCACGAAAGCTTCCGGGATGCTCGAGCAGGCCGCCACCCTGGCGAAGGCCGCGCTCGACGTCACCGCCGGTGATGCCGAGCTCGCCGCCGCCCACAAGCTCCTCGTCGACACGCTGGCCGCGAAAGCGGCGCAGGTGAAGGGGATGCGGGATGGGATGGAGGCCTTGGCGGCCGAGCGGGCCGGCTGGGAGAAGCAGGCGGCCGAGACGGTGGCCATGATGGAGAAGCGACAGGCCGAGATGCCGGCGCTGGTTGCCGCGGCGGCCGAGATGGACGGGCCGCTGGCCGAGGCGGCGAAGGTGGTGGAAGGAGTGGCCGCGGCCGTCACGGCAGCCGAGGCCGAAGCGGCCGCCAGGCAGGCCGAGGTGGAGGCCGCCGTCCGCGATCTCCTCGCGCTCCAGGGAATCCAGCAGGGAATCCAGTAGGGAATCCAGCCTCCGGCACCGCAGCTGTGAGACCGATCGATCTCAATCCCCGGCCGGCTTGACGAGCCCGCGGATGAGGAGATCCTCCCCCAGGGGCGTCGTCTGCTCGACGACGATCCGCTGCGCGGCCCCCACGCCAGCAGCCCCGCGCCCGGCGATCGCAGCGGGGGCCCCTGAGCCGCCGAGGAGCTTGGGCGCGACAAACGCCCATGCCTCGTCGATGAGGCCGCCGTCGTGGAGGCTCCCGAGGATCCCGGAGCCCCCTTCGACGAGGAGGTTCGTGAGACGCTCCCGGCCGAGGTGCGAAAGGAGCGCAGCCAACCGCGCGTCGCGGTCGGTCTCCTTCCCTCGCCAAATCCCACACCCGAGCAGATGGAGCGCCTCGAGCCGCTCCTGCGGCGCTTCCGGGCCGACAGCGACGAGGAGTGGAATCTCGCGGGCGGTCTGCACCAGCCGGCTCGTCGTCGGCAGACGGGCGGTTGAGTCGACCACCACCCGGAGCGCGACCCGTCGCCCCGCCGGCCGGGCGGTCAGGAGTGGATCATCGGCCAGGGCCGTGCCGATGCCGACGAGGATGGCGTCCATCCGGCCCCGGAGCGCGTGAACGACCCCGCGCGAGGCCTCGCCCGAGATCCACCGCGAATCGCCACTGTTGGCAGCGATCCGGCCGTCGAGGCTCATCGCCCACTTGGCGATCACCCACGGTCGACCCGAGCTGACGAGGCGGCGGAACGGCGCCGTGAGGCGTGTGGCCGCCTCCTCCAGAACCCCGCTCTCGACCTCGAGGCCGGCGGCCCGCAGGCTCGCGATCCCGCCACCGTCGACCGCCGGGAAGGGATCGCCCGCTCCGATCACCACCCGACGGATCCCCGCCGCGATCACCGCGGCCGTGCAGGGGGGAGTCTTGCCGTGGTGGCAGCAGGGCTCGAGCGTCACCACGAGGGTGCCGGCGCGGGCCGCCTCCCCCGCAGCCTCCAGCGCCATCACCTCGGCGTGCGGGCCGCCATGGCGCTCGTGCCATCCCTCGCCGACGACCCGTCCGTCGGTCGCGAGCACAACGGCGCCGACCTGCGGATTCGGCTCCACGAAGCCTTCGCCACGGCGGGCCAGTTCGAGGGCCCGCTCCATTGCCGACGCGTCCGATCGCATGTCAGCTGCCGGGGGTCCAGATGGCCTTCTTCTCTCCCTGCGGGGGGGCCTGACCACCTCCTCCGGGCGTCCAGATTCCCCCACCAGACGAGGCTGCCGGCGCGGCTCCGGCTGATCCGGCGCCGCCGAGCGTTGTGGGAGCAGCGCCGCCGGCACGGGCCGCAGCCAGCCCGGGGAGGTCGATGCCTGCCTCCATGAGAACCTCCGCCACCGCCTCCATGGTCCGGGCGTCGCGGGAATGCTCCCGGCGGAGATGGTCGAGGAGCCGCATCGTGTCGGCCTGGTCGCCACGCTGGAGGCGGATCCTCAATTCGTTGACGTCGACCATGCCGTCGTTGGCCTTCAGCTCCGCGATCATCTTCCGCAACTCGGCGATGATCTCGAGCTTCCGCACGCTCCCCTGGGCCCGCTCTTCGAGGAACGACAGCGCCTCCCAGCGCTCTTCCGGGGTGGCATCGGCGCGGGCGAGGATCGCCTCCGCGGCCCGCTCGGCGGCGAGGTCGAAGCCGGCGTCGGCCGCCATCAGGAACAGCCCACGCAGCTCGCCCCGATCGAGTCCCTCGAGGACCACCCGGTGCCAGCGCATCGGCGGCACCTCCTCGAGCGGCTTGGCCGAGGAGATCGGCGCGGCGGCCTTGATCCCGAGCTTCTCCCGCATCTCGATCCAGGCCGCGGTGGCATCGGCACGGCGGCTGGTCGCCTCCCCCTCGACGACGAGCGCCTCGACACGGACGGCCCCGTCCCTGTCCGCGAGCGCCTGACGGGGGGGTTTGCCGAGGAGCTCCGGGAGCGGCATGTCGGGCCAGATCGCGTTGAAGCGGCCCCACAGCGCTGATCGTTGGATATCGAGGAGACGATCGAGCGGCCCGGGCTCGCCCGGAGGGGTCCCGGTGGCCGGGGCGGCAGGGGGCACCAGGCGGAATTGCGTGGCCAGGAGCCAGGTCGTCGGCGTCGCCACCGGGAGATTTCCTCCGTCCGACAGGCGTGCGAACGTGACCTTCGTGAGCCCGGCAACGATCCCCTCGGCCTCCCCGACATCGGGCTCAAAGCCCTGAAGGATGACCTCGGCCTCGTGGTCGGTCTGCCGGCCGAAAACGAGGAGCGTCGCCAGTTGGCGCCCCGGCATCGCGGCATCGGTGCCGGCATCGTAGACCCGCCACACCGACCGCGGCGGCACCGCCCCGCGGGAGACCCACTCGGAACGTTCGAAGGGGGTGGGCTCGAGCCGACCATCCTTGCGAAATCGATCCTCGAGAAGATCGAGGCCGTCGCCGCTGGCATCGTCGGCCGGAAGGGCCCCGGCGACACGGATGAGGGGGATCGATGGGGAGCGATCTTTGTCGGCCTCGGTCTCGAGCGCCATCGCCCGCCCGGTCGCTTCCACGGCCGCGTCGTGGTCGGCGCGGCGGAGCTTCGCCACCTGCAACCAGGCCTCGGCGGCCTCGAAGGGAAGGGCAAGGAGCTCGCAGACCCGGGCGAGGTTCGTGAACACCTCCGGGCTCTCCCCGGAGATTTTTTTCAGGCTTCGGAAGGTCGTCAGCGCCTTCCCCAGCCGCCACTCACGGGCGGCCTTAAGCCCGATGTCGAACTCGAATCGCCAGGTGGAATCCTCTGGGCAGGTCTCGAACGGGACGCGGGCCCGCAGCGCCGCCGGGACGCCGGCCGAGCCGACGACCGAGGCGAGCATGTGCCGATCCTCCGCCGTGCCGATCCCGGCCTCCGTGAGCCACTCCACGATCCCCTGGGCAAAGCCGGATTGGCCGGTCTGCGCGGCGACCTGCACGAGGGTAGCGGCGATCCGCTCCATCTCCGGTCCGATCTCGGCTCCGGCCGCCTCGCGGGCCTTGTCGAACAGCGCGGCGGCCTCCTGGATCCGGCCGTTGATCGCCTCCGCCACCGACGCCTGGCCGAGGGCGAGGGAGTTGGCCGGGAATGCCGCCAAGAACTCCGCGGCCCCCGTGGCCGCCTCGGCGAACTTCCGTGTGGCGAACTGGAGCTTTGTGCGCGTCGCGAGGAGACAGGCCCGCCCTGGCGTCTTGGCGAGTTGACGCTCGACCTGCTCCAGGGCCGCACTCACCTGGTCCCCTTCAAGGAGCCGGTCGACCTGCTCGAGCTCGCCGACGAGATCCTGGCAGCAGAACTTGATCTTCTTCCCCGTTCCCCCGGGGCAGGCAGCGTAAGGATCGATCGGCATGCGCAGGCGAACTCCGGTGGTCGGAAACGGGCGGATTTGGAGCTGTCGAATGTACCAGAGGCCGGCCCAGGCGGGAGGCGGTGGGCGGGGGCCATTTGCCCCGCTCCGCGGTGCCCTGCATACTCCTGGTTTGGAGCGCGGGCAGGCGGCCGGCGCGACCACTGCCCGGCCCCCTTCGTCGCGGTCGGCGGATCTCCGGATCCGCCCGGTCCGCGGTTCCCGGACGACGGTCCCCACTCGCCATGCGACAGCCGCGGATCCTCGTCGTCGATGCTGCCGGGCCGGCCGGCCTCCCGTATGACCGGCTCGTGGCCCGGCTGCAGCCGATGGAGCTGCGGGTCGAGTCGTCGGTGGAGAAGGCGGTCGACAGCCTCTCCCGCGACCCCTGGGATCTGGGGATCCTCACCGTCCGCGACGGGCAGTCGGCTGATGTGCTCCACGCGGCGCTCCGCCGCGCCGACCCCCGCCTTCCCCTCGTCGTCGTCGATCCGCACCCGTCGGTCGAAGCCGCCCGTGCCTGCCTCCAGGCCGGCCCCTGTGATTATCTCGGGACGGCCCTGGTCGAGGCGGGCCTCGAGGACGCGCTGGTGAGGCTCCTGGCGACGAGCCGGCAGCGAGACGCCGAGGAGGTGCTGCGGCGCGTCGTCGAACGCCCGTACTCGTTCGAGGGATTCCTCGGCGAGAGTCCGCCGATGAGGCTGGTCTACTCCGTCATCGAACGGGTGGCAGCGAGCAACGTCGACGTCCTCGTCACTGGCGAGACCGGGACCGGCAAGGAGCTCGTTGCACGGGCGATCCATCAGCGGAGCCGACGGGCCCAGGGGCCATTCGTGCCGGTCGACTGCGGCGCGATCCCCGATGGGCTGCTGGAGAGCGAATTGTTCGGTCATGAACGGGGCGCTTTCACCGGGGCCGATGCCCGCCGAATGGGCCTGATCGAGTTCGCCGACGGTGGCACGCTGTTCCTCGACGAGGTCGGAGAGTTGCCCCTCCCGCTCCAAGCCAAGCTTCTCCGGGTCCTCCAGGAGCGCCGTGTCCGACGGGTCGGGGCCCGCCAGGAGAATGCCGTCGACGTCCGTGTCGTTGCCGCCACGTCGCGGGCGATCGACGAGATGGTGGAGCGGGGAGGCTTCCGCCGTGACCTCTTCTACCGCATCAATGTCGTTCGCATCGATCTTCCTCCGCTGCGGCTGCGCGGTGACGACATCGGCCTGTTGGCGGAGTGGTTCGCCAATCGCGCCGCTCAGGAGATGGGCCGGCCGGTGGCGGGGCTTTCGACCGATGCCTATCAGGTGCTGAAGAATTACCACTGGCCGGGGAACGTCCGCGAGCTCCAGAATGTCGTCCGCCGGGCGATCGCCATGGCCCGCGGGCCGATGGCGAGGGTCGATGATCTGCCCGACGACGTCGTCTCCGCGGCCGGCCGCTCCGCCGGCGCCGAGGCGGGCGCGATCGGCTTCTTCGCCCAGCGGGCCGAGCAGGTGGCCCGCTTCGAGCGGACCTATCTCACCGAACTCCTCTCCCGCCATCTCGGCGATGTCTCGGCGGCCGCCCGCGAGGCCCGCCTGCCACGTGGCACGCTCTACCGGCTGATGAAGTCGCACGCCCTCGACGGGGCGAGCTTCCGCCGGCTGCCGGAGCCGCGGGGCGATGCCCCCCCGGCCGACCAGACCGGTTGAGCCGGAATCGGCAGGAGTGTCTCATCGGCGCGACACCGCGCCCCACCGGCGCGACAGCCGTTCCCGGGGCGGATTCCCCGGGCTGGCGGGGCGGGTGCGGGCCGGCAGGCCGACCGTCGATGTGCCATCGGCGCGACGCATCCCGACCCGCCGGCACCCCTGCAACCCGGTCGCGGAGCCTGAATCGGGCATTGCATCCCTTTCGCAAGGTTTGGCATGCCGCGTGCATTGTCAGTCGGTCATAGGCCGGTCGCAACGATCGGTGCCATCGAGTCCACAGCAACACACCCGTCTAGGAGTCCGTGCCATGAAGAAGATCGAAGCCATCATCCGCCACTTCAAGCTCGAAGAGGTCAAGGATGCATTGAACGCCGCCGGTGTCCGCGGCATGACCGTCACCGAGGTCCGCGGCTTCGGCCGCCAAAAGGGACACACGGAGACCTACCGTGGCGCCGAGTACTCCGTCGACTTTCTCCCCAAGGTGAAGATCGAGGTCGTCGTCAGCAACGAAGAGGCCCCGGGCGTGATCAACAAGATCATGACGACCGCCCGCACCGGCCAGGTCGGTGACGGCAAGATCTTCGTCACCGATCTCGCCGACGTCGTGCGCATCCGCACCGGCGAGACCTCCGGCGACGCGATTTGACTGCTGGCTTTACGGCGGCACGGCCATCCCTGGCCGTGCCGCCTTTGGCCGACCGCGGCGATTTCGACCGCGGCGAGCTCGGCGGGGGTGGCCCTCGGCGCGTCAGGTCGCCAGGGGACGCGTCATCTCCGCGGGGATCACCCAGCGGTCGTAGTCCTCGGCACTGACGTACCCGGAGGCGACGGCGGCAGCCTTGAGGCTTGTCCCCTCGAGATGGGCCTTCTTCGCGATCTTCGCCGACTTCTCGTAGCCGATGTGGGTGTTGAGGGCGGTGACGAGCATCAACGACTCGTCGAGGTGCTGGCGGATGCGGGTGAGGTTTGGCTCGATCCCGACGGCGCAATGGATCCGCATCGAGTCGCAGGCGTCGGCCATCAGGTCGGCCGATTCGAGCACGTTGTGGATCATCACCGGCTTGTAGACATTGAGCTGGAAATTGCCCTGCGAACCGGCGAAGGCCACGGCCGCATCGTTCCCGAACACCTGCACGCAGACCATCGTCATCGCCTCGCACTGGGTCGGGTTCACCTTCCCCGGCATGATCGAGCTCCCCGGTTCGTTCTCCGGGATTGAGATCTCGCCGATCCCGCAACGTGGCCCTGAGGCGAGCCAGCGGATGTCGTTGGCGATCTTGAGCAGCGCCATCGCCAGGCTCCGCTCGGCGGCACTGACATCGACCAGCGCATCGTGGGCCGAGAGGGCGGCGAACTTATTGTCCGCCGACACGAACGGATGGCCCGTCTCACGTGCGATGAACTTCGCCGCGACGGTTCCGAACTGCGGATGGGCGTTGAGCCCGGTGCCGACGGCGGTGCCGCCGATCGCCAATTCGTAGAGCCCAGGGAGGGCGCGCTCGATCGCGGCCATCCGGTCGTCGAGCTGCGCCCGCCAAGCCGACACCTCCTGGCCGAGCGTGATCGGCGTGGCGTCTTGAAGGTGGGTGCGGCCGATCTTGACGATGTCGGACGTCCGCTGCTCGAGGTCTGCAAACACGTCGCGCAGCTGGCGCACCGCCGGCAGGAGACGGTCGTGGATCACCTCGACGGCGGCGATGTGCATCGCCGTGGGGAAGGTGTCGTTTGACGACTGGCCACGGTTGACGTCGTCATTGGGATGGACAGGCTTCTTCGAGCCCATCTCGCCGCCGGCGATCTCGATGGCCCGGTTCGAGATCACCTCGTTGGCGTTCATGTTCGACTGCGTGCCGCTACCGGTCTGGAAGACGACCAGCGGGAAATGGTCGTCGAGCTTCCCGGCGATCACTTCGTCGGCGGCTCGGACGATGAGCTTGACGCGGTCGGCCGGAAGCTGCCCCAACTCGCCGTTGGCCAGCGCCGCCGATTTCTTGAGGATGCCGAGCGCCTTCTTCACCGCCCGCCCCCACTGGAAACGGTCGACGCCGATCCTGAAGTTGTCGCGGGAGCGCTCCGTCTGGGCGCCCCAGTAACGGTCGGAGGCGACCTGCACGGCCCCCATGCTGTCGGTCTCGGTGCGCGTCGGCGTGGCGGCGGTCATGGAGCGGATCCGGAGGGGGGAATGGACAGCGAGGGGCCCGGGGGCCGCCGCTGGGAGCATCATTTTTCCCGCATCGCGCCCCCGGTTTCAACCGTGGGCCGGGGCTCCCCCGGAAGCCGATCAGCGCCTCAGGATGCGGCGGGCGGGAGACGGGGGCGGGGCGGCGACTTTCGCCGGGTTCGGCGTCACCGGCACGGGCAGTTCGCCGAGCGAGATCGCCAGCCAGCCGTCGGTACTGACGGCCTGGAGGACCTTCATGTCGGCAAGACGGGGATTGGTGACGAACGCCTCGGGGAGGAGCGGCAGGGGGCGTTCCTTGGGGAAGATCTTTCCGAACACCGCCCGCAGCGCGATCTCGGCCCGCCCCTGGTGCCCCGGGCCGCTGAGGTGGACCGGCCCCTCGCGCTCGAGAAAGAGCTGCGGATCGTCGGCCTTCGGTCGATAGGTGACGCTGGCGACGATGTCGTGCCAGCCACGACGGCCACTCTCGACCGCTTCAAGCGCCACGCGAATGTGAACGAGGCCGTCGCGATATTGCACCCGCAGCGGTTGCTCCCGGGCGAAGGTCACCACGACGTCTTCGGGGAGCTCATCGGGGATCCGGGGCTCGACCCCGGCACGCTCGCAGAGGAGCTTGACGAGCTCTTCCAGCGGGAGCCGCTGGCCGGCGAGCCCAAGGCGATCGAGGGCGTTGTTGATGGCCGACTCGTGGATCTGCACGGAGAGCATCGAGCCGCTCGGGGCCCGCGGCCGCGGCGTGTGGGCGGCGAGCTGATCGTCGCCGGCGAGCCGCAGCTTCGCCATGGCGATGCCGTCGACGGTCTCCATCGCCACCGGGGTTGGCTCGAGTCCCAGCTTCACCAGCGGGCCCCAGGCCTGCGTGCGGATCCGTTCGGCGGCGGCGTGGAGTTGCGGCTCGACCTGCTGGTCGACCTCCCGGCAGGCACGGGCGACGATCTTATCGATCACCTCGCGGTTGGCCTCAGGGAGATGCTCGTCGTGCTGGTTGCGGGCGATGTTCCGCACGAGCGAACGCATGATCGGCACGCCGTCGAAGCTCGTCTGGATGTCGGCGAGTTGCGATCGCGACGACGCCGACCCGGTGGCCTGGCCGACCCGCAGGCCCGTGCCCCCCACGCTTACCGGCTTGCGGACCGAGAACGACGACGCGCCGCGCGAGGTCAGCGCGACCGGGCCCGATTCGGTGACCGTCCGAGAGGCGACGTCGCCGCGAACTTCGAGCACCAGCGAGATCCCGCGGGCATCGGGGCTGAAGCGGACGGAGGTCGATTGCTCGACCCGGCTCGTGCCGCGCACCTGTCGGCCGAGGACGGTGTCGTCGACCGGCGCCATCGTCACCTGGGCGGGGGGCATGACCCGCTCCATGAACTTCTGGTGGACGGCGACGCGGACATTGGCCGCCGCATATTGATTGCGAATGGCGGTGGCGAGCTCAACGAGGGGAGGGCTGCCGCTGGCGGCGAGCGTATCGATGGCCTCGACGGCCAGCGCCCCTTCCGTCGGTGTCGGCGCCGACTCATACCGCTCGAGGGTCGCCAGGAGCGCGTCGATCGTGTCGCCGTGCAGTCGGGCCGAGGGAGGATCGGCAGAAGGATCGTCGGCGGCGGATGGGGGGCCGGCGGTCGCGGCGGCGGCAGCGCTCTGCCACACCAGCCCACGGCGCTGCGTGGCGAGCGCGGCCCGGCGGATGCCGGCGGCGATGGCGGGATCGGCCGCGGCCGTGGCGAGCTTCAGCCCTTCCTCCACCCGGATGCCGAGCTGTTCGAGGGGGCCGGCGGCGATCGGATCGGCCGGGCCGGTGGTGGCGAGGATCTCCCGGACGATTCTGGCGGTCTCTACCGACCAGGCGGCGGCTGGGCCCTCGGCCTTGGCGGTCTGGTCGAGTTGCTTCAGGAGCGTCGCCGGCACCGGCCAACCCCCGGCGGAGGTTTCCTCGCCGGCGGACGCCCGGTCGTCCCGGGCGCCTCGGTCGCGCGCCAACAGTCGTTCACCGGAGCGGAGGCGATCGAGGATGCGGCTGCCGTTGGCGGGGGCAGTGGCCTGTCGCTGCGGGAACGGGACGACGCTCCCCCGCGAGGCCCGGAGGTCGTCTAAAGAATCGCGGATCCATTCGGCGACCGGTCCGCGGCGGGCACTTGGATTTGCGTCGAGTTGCGGCACGACCGCCGCTGCCCCCTCAACGCATTCGATGGCGGCGTTGTCGGGGGCCCGATCACCGGCACGGGCACCGAGGGATTCGGTCGCTGGCCCAGTTTCGAGGAGCGGGACGACGAGCGCCGCCGGTGTGTCGTCGGTCTCACCGTACTGGACGAGCGATACCGGCGGCCGGTACGCAGCATGGGCCGTCGGTTGAAGGGGTGCCGCATCGCGGAGGTCGACGTCGAGCCTCGCAGGGGAGGGCGCCGGCCGTGATCGGGGCGGGGGGGCTCCGGCCGGAGAGGCGATGAGCACGGCCACGCGGCCCGCCACCGGAGGTGAAGCCCATGGCGCGGTCTCACCCTTAACCGGCAGTGGCGCCGATGGCCGGCCTGTGGCGGGGCGGCGGGCCGGGCGGAGGACCGGGGCGGAGGCCGGCTGCGCCGCCGCGGGGCTGGCTCCGGCGGCATCGATCGTGGCCCGGGAGGCGGTTCGATGGGGGAATGAAGACGGGCTCTCCGCTCCGGGCCGGAGGCCGAAATGCTGGGCGTTTCCCACCAATCCCAGGCCAGAAGTGGCCACGAGACTGGAGAGGAAAACCGCGGCGACGATCCTGCCACCCGCCTGCTGCGACATGCCGAATCATGTCCCCGCGAAGGGAGTCACCTGGTCTGGTCGAAACAGGTTGAGCAGGACAGTCCCGCCACGATTCCCGTCTCCGTCGAATGACCTCAACGTCAGATCGACAGGCAAGGAGGGAAAAATCGATTCGGTCGGGGCGATACCGTCATATCCCGCAGGTTCCGCAGCTTCGCCAGCCTGCCGAGCCTTCGGACGCTTCCCCCGTTCCGCGACGACGTGGTCGCCCGGCTTCAGATCCGGACGGGGCGCGAAGGGGGGGGCGGGGGAGCAGGCTCCAGCCGCGCGCTCCAGGCATCGACGAGGGTGGGGAGGTGGGCGTTGCGTTCGATCCCGTCGAGGGCATCGAGCGTCAGACGAAGACCGTCGATCGCGTCGTCGGCCGTCCCTCCCCAGCCGGCGACGGCCTGCTCGAGGAGCCGATCGGTGGACGCCCCGTCGAGCCTTCCGGTCGGTGCCGCTTCGCACCCCACGGCGTCGTGTCGCAGGGCGGCGCGGAAGAACTCGATCGCGCTCCCGAGGACGATCCGTAGTCGGGCGCGGCGCGGCGGCGCGTCCTTTCCCGCGGCTTCGACGCAGGCCTGGACTTCCCTCGACAGTTCGACGCCGTGGAGCGGTCGAGCGGAGAGGAGCTCAAGGAGCCGGGCACGAACCGACTCAATCTCCGGATCGAGGAGGAGGCGGGCGCGGGTGATGCTCCCTCCGCTCCGCGCGGCGGCGGCAGCGATGGCTGCCGCATCGGGGCCGGCTCGGTCGGTCGCGCCGGCCGTGAGCACCCGCCTCACCACGTCGGGGTCGAGGGGGGCGAAGCGGATGATCTGTGACCGCGAACGGATCGTGGGGAGCTGGCGCTCCAGCGCCGTCCCGACGAGGATCATCACGGCACCGTCGGGGGGCTCTTCGAGCGTCTTCAGCAGGCAGTTGGCCCCCTCCTCGGCGAGGTGATCGGCATCGAGGATGATCGCCACCTTCCGCTTCCCGACAGCCGGCCGCAGCAGGATCCGCCAACACAGCCCCTCGCGCATCCGATTCTCACGGTCACCGATGAAGACCTCGAGCGGGATCGTGGCCCGGTCCTCCGGTTTCTCGACGACGTCGATGTCGGGATGACTGCCGGCTGCGGCCTGCAGGCACGACACGCAGGCCCCGCAGGCGACGAGGCCCGGACGGGGGTCGAGACAGACCAGCGACTTCGCCAGCGCCTTGGCAAACGAACCCTTGCCGATCCCCTCCGGCCCGATGAACAGATAGGTGCCGGCGATCCGTCCGCGCGCCTCGGCGGCGACAAATCTGCCGACGACATCGTCATGCCCATCGATGCCCTGCCAGCCCATCGTGAAACCTTTCCCCGGGAAGCGATCCGCCCTCTGGCCTCAATCCAGCCGCCGCGCCACCGCGGCACGGATCTGCGCGCCGACGGTCACCATGTCGGCCGTCGCGTCGACGATTTCAAAGCGGTCGGG
>CALQRA010000112.1 GCA_943332855.1 Candidatus Kuenenia stuttgartensis | reverse complement strand
ACTTCCGGCTCCGGAAGCGGCTGGAGATCGCTCCATGCCTTCGGCGCCCCGGCCCCCTTCGCCTTCAGACAGACCAGCGTGCCGGAGGGACTGGCGAGGATGAGGCGGTCGGTCTGGTGATTGACGACGAGATGGTCGAAGGCGCCGAAGCAATATTGCTTCAGTGCCTCGCCCGTGACGAGGTCGATCGAGGAGAGGTGGCTCGTCCGGTCGCGGACCCAGATCCGCTCCCCCATCACTGCCAGAATCTCCCCCGGGCAGGCGTTGGCCCACAGCAGCTCGCCGGTCTCGGTCGAATAGCAGCGCAGCCCCTTTTCGCCCAAGGAGACAACGAGCCGGTCACCGGCCACGAACGGGCCATCCTCCTCCGGCTGGCCGTCGAGGAGCACTCGCCAATTGACGCGCAATTCGGCCCCGGCGTCGAGCGAATCGATCCGGGCCAGATCGCGGTTGGTCGTCGTGGCGAAGATCGCGGTGCCCCGCGTGGCGAGCGGACCGGCCTGCGGGCTGTCGAGGTAAAAATCGTTCCGCTGCCAATCGCGGTCGCCCTGCTGCAGCGAGGTGAGTGTGCCGTCGCGTGCCGTCCAGATAACGCCGGTGCCGAAGGCGATCATCGGGCGCTCGATGATCCCGCCGCCGTTGAGGGCGAGGGGCTTGAGGCTCTCTGTGGCGTCCATCCGGGCGCGCTTCTGGGCGGAGGTCAGCGAGGAGACCGGCTTCCCCTTGCCGGTCCGGGCGGCATTGGCCGCGGCCGCGTCGGCGCGGCGGGCACCAGCCTTCCGGGCCCCCGTCCGCGAGTCGGCCGAGGTCGAGCCGACGCCGGTGTCGCGGTAGGGGTTGGTCGGCAGCCGCAGGACCGTCGCCGCGCCCTCGGGCTGGTAAACCCACTCGCCCACCACGGCCCCGCCGGCGATCGGCGACTTCCCGAGATGCTGCTGCCAGCGGACCTGGCCGGTGGAGCGCTCGAGGGCGTAGAGCTCGTTGCCACGTGGCACGAGGACGAGCTCCGGCCCCACCGATGCCGTCACGATCGGCTGCCCCGGCGACCCGAGATGGGTCGACCAGATCACCTGGGGGTTGCAGCGGCCGTCGGGCGTCACCGGCCCGGTGTGGATGGCATGCACGCCACCGTCACCGGCCTGCACGATCACGAGGTCATGGTCGATGACGACATGCTCGATCCCACCTTGGGTGTGATCGATTGGCAGGGAGACCATCCATTCCAATTCGAGCCCGGCCCGTTCGGCCGTCAGCTCGTCGGCGAGCGTCCCGCAGATCCCGCCGGCAGAGGCGGCGGGCGCCGGGAGACCGAGCGTGGTGAACAGGGTCAGGGCGGAAAACACCGCCGGCACCGACCAGGACCGAAGGACGGACAGGCAACGCATCGCAGCGAACTCCCGAACGGCGCACTACCCCCGGCGCACCACCTCTGGCGCACCACCCCAAAACACCACGCTGTGCAACCATACCCCCGGGATTTGGCCCGGTGGATGACGCCAGCTCTCCCGGGGGGCGGCCGACGGTCGTGGGGATGGCGGTCGTAGCGCCTCTGCCGGTCGTGCCGCCGCCGCCCCCCCCTCCGCACCGACGCCAGGCACGCCCCGCTGCTACGATGGCGTTTTGCCGCCACACCCCGCGATGGCCGGGGGGATCCGTAGGACGCCTGTCGATGTCGATCGCTCCGAAACCGTCGCGCCCCTCCGATCCCGCCGCGCTCCTCCTCGGCTACCTCAATTTCTCCGCGGGGGCCTTTGATCCAGCCGTCTGGCGGGCCTGTTCCGATCTGTTTGCCGCCGCCGAGCCGGACGGGGAACGGGCCGATTCGGCCGCGGACGTCGCGGCACTGCTGCGGCAGCGCCTCGCGGAGCTCGAGGCGACCGAGCCTGCCTTCCGCGATGCCGGCCAGGCCCGGGCCCTGATCGGGGTGGTGTTTGACGAGGTCCTGCCGGGCTATCGGCGGTTTCACAGCGACCTCCTCGAGCATCAGCCTGCCGGGGCGCTCGAGCGGCCGTTTTCGATCATGGCCGCTGCCCAGGCCGTTCTCATTGCCGGTGGCCCGTCGGCCTCGGGCGTCGTCGAGGAGGCGATCGGGCGCCTCGACGACTACGTCGGCTGGCGCCCCGTCGCCGTCCTCGAGAACGGTCGGCTTTCTGAACCCTATCCCCACGAACGCGTCCGCCCGGTGCCGCTGTGGGTGGCCGGGGTCGGGCCCGCCCATGGCCGGTATGGCGAGCTCGTCGCCCGCGCCGTCGCCATCCTCGCCTCCGCTCCCGACACGCTTCTGGTGCAGGCCGATTTCGACCTCGAGGCCCTCGAGGAGCTGTCGATCGATCCGCGCGCCTTCGACTTCCTCCATCCCGCCGCCAGCCGCCCGAACTATCTCTTCGGGCTGTGGGATCCGACCCGGATCGACGAGCGCGGCCGCTATCGCCGGATGGTCGTCCAGCAGGCGACCCTCGACGGCATCCTCTCCTGGCCCGAGGCCGCGGGAGCGTCCGCGGCGGGCGCCGACACCCGGTCGGTCGCGGAGCTCCGGCTCGAGTCGGCCGCCGTCCTCGCCGGCGTCATGCTCATGGCGTCGGGGCTCTCCGGCCACGGTCCCGGCGCCCATCAGGCTGCCGCCCCGCTCTCCGAGCTCCTCCCCCGGATCGCCGGCTACCGGGACGAGTTTTACCGGTGGATGCTGTCGCGCCTCGAGCCTGATCACCGCCGCCGACTCGACGTCGAGGTGGAGCGGCTCCGGCAGCCCTTCGGGGGCGTCCGCCGTCATATCAATGCCCTCCTCGCCAGCCGCCGTGCCCGCCAGGTGGAGGCGGTGGCATTGGCCGGTGTCTTCGCCCGGCTGGGGCGGGCCGAGGGGGCGGCGCGGATGGCGGCCCTCGTGCCGGCCGCCTCGGCGCGGATGTTCGCCCGGATCACGAGCCGGGTCGTCGCCGCCCAAGCGGCCGTGCGCCGCGGCGGGGCCGCCGGGGGCGCCGCCCAGGCCCTCGATGATCTCGACGAGGCGACGGAGCTCCTGTTTCGCGCCGTCGGCTGCGGCGCGGCGGTCGATCCCTGGAACATCCTCGGCCTCTCGGGGCAGTTTCCGCTCCATGAGCCGGGAGGGGAGAGCCTCCCCGATCCGCGCGTCGATGATCTCGTCTCGACGGTCGGCTCGATCCTCGATGGCTATGCCGCCGCTTGGCGGGCCGCGAGCGTCGACGGCCCCGCGGCGCTGGCCGCCCGCGCCGGCGCCGCCTGCGAGCGCCTTGCCGGCTGGTGGGATCGGCATGCCACCACCACCGTCAGCGGTGTCCCCCATCTCTCCGGCCGCGAGATGCTCGTCTCCTCGCGCGAGGTGATCGGCGCCCTCGGCCGCCGCCGCGAGACGGCCCCCTCACCCCCCCCCGCCGGCTTCTGGCGCACCGAGGTGGCCGAGTTCTCCTCGCCGCGCAGCCACGCCCATGCCGCCGAGGCGCTCCTCCGGGAAGGGGATCTCGATGGCGCGATGGGGCTGCTCGTCCACTGGGCCTCGCTCCTGGAAGGGATCGAGGTGGAACGGCTCGGGACGGTCTGGCTGGCGGCAGCGGCGAAGTGGCTGGCGCTGGCCGTGGCCGACCGCTCCGCCGTGGGGCGCAACCGTGTCCGCCGGTTTCTCGAGCTCATTGAGGCCAACACCACCACCGTCGCCGATTGCATCGAACGCTTCGCCCAGCGCCCCGAGCCGCGCCGTCGCCCCCGGCGCGACGATGGCGCTGTCGATGGCGACGACGACCGCGACGACGAGACGCCCGGGTCTGAAGAGAGCGTCGCTGCCGCCTACGAAACTTTTACGTGGCGCGACTCGACCGACGACGGCATCGACGGCGGGATGCTCGACGTCGAGGGGGCCGGTGGCACACCGGTGGGCGGGGTCGGCGAAGTTGAACATGCGGCGGAGTTCCTCGGCGGGCTGTTCCGGCTTCTGAGGCAGGCCGTGACGACGGTCATCGCCGCCGATGTCGCCGACGGTGGCGTCGCGACGGCGGCCGAGCTCGATTCGGCGAAGGCCTGGCGGCATCATCTGCGGCGTCTGCGCCGGACGTTTGTTCGGGCTGCGGGAACGATCGCCGGATCCGATCCGGCACCCCCGCCGGGGATGCCGCCGGCGGAATACGACCGGCTCCGCTGGCAGCGCGACGCCGCCGCCGAGCATCTTGTCGATGCCGCCGTCCAGGCGACGGAAACCTTGTGGATGCTCTCGGCCCGGCTCCATGCCGGCGTCGCGCCCCGCCCGGCCGGGTCGACATCGGCCCCGCCCCCTGTGGTCGGCTCGACGAAGGGGGCGGTCGGGCGGCTCCTCGCCGCGATCCTCTCGGGCGACACCACCACGGCCCGCCACTGGCTCGAGGTTGTCCGCGGAAAGCTCGTCGGCCAGCCGGTGCTCTACGTGCCGCTGTCGCGCGGCGGTCGCCCCGACCGCATCGTTCGTGCCCGGGCCCGCGAGCGGCTCCTCGAACGGCTCGCCTCGAGCCTGCCGCGGCTCGGCCTTGTGGCCGAAACCTCCGCGGTCGTCCATCTCGCCAAAGCGCTCGAGAGCCGGCGGCCCCAGGGGGCGGCGAGCGTGAGTGAGTTTGATCGGGTGTTCGAGGCGGCGACGACGGCGCTGGCCGAGCGGATCGTCGTCAGTGCCCGTGCCCCCGGGCCCGACGGCGCGCTTCCCGCCGGCCCGGTCGTCACCGAGCGGATCCTCGACGGGCTCTCGCTCCTCGTTCCACGCCTCCTCGACACCTGGATGACCCACGCCCGTCAATTGCGGCTCTCGGTCCTCGAGCGCGTTCGCGATCCGCGGGCGTTCACGGCGCTGCGGGAGTTCATCGAAGCGTACGGCGCGGGGCTGTTCACGCAGCATCTCCTCTCCCCGCCATCGCTCCGCGGCATCCTGCGCGGGGGAGTCCGCCGTTGGCTCGAGGATCTCGTCGACCGCCACGGCAACGATCTCCCCGAGCGTGGTGGGCCGCCGCGGCCGCGGGCACTGATCGCCGCGCTTGGCGACGGCTCGCTCCTCTTGAAGCAGGCCTCGGCGCGGATGCGGCTGGCGCTTGAGTGCATCGCGGAGAACCATGCCGAATACCGCGACTGGAACTCGACGACGACGCAATCGGATCGGGGGGAATGCCTCCACATCCTCCTCGACTTCCTCCGCCTGAAAGCGGAGTACGAGCGGATCGCCTGGACGCTCCGGCCTGTCAACATGGCCCATCGGGTCCTCGCCCGGCTGGGGGTGCCTGAGGCGGCCGAGGCGTGGCGCGGGAGGATGCGCGACGAGACGCAGGAGACCGCTGCGGAGCTTGTCGACAAGCTCAAGAAGCTCGAAGCGCAGTGGGGCGTTCGTCTGGCGTGCATCGCCGATCGAGTCAGCCGACCGTTCACGGCCGTCCTCGAGCAGGACGAGCTCGAAGCCCTCGTCGCGCCGGCCGTCGGCGAGCTGGCAAGCGCCGTCGACAACGGGGCCGGGGCCCGGTTCGAGGCGCGGGCCGTCTCGTTCATCGGTTTGGCGGGGGGCTCGGGGGTCGAGGTCCCCGATTGGCTCGACCGTCTCGGCAGCACGGTCGATCGGGAGCTCGACACTCTCGGCAGCGATGGCCCTGCCGGCCGTCCGCTGATCTCGCTCCCCGACGCCGTCCCCTGGGTGCCGATGGCCTGGGGCGATCTCCGCCTGGCCCTCGAGCCACGGGGGCCGGAGTCCGGTCCAGCCCGTCCGGCAAAAGCTTGATCGCGAGCGGGCCGACGCCTAAAAAACCATTGCAAGGAGTGACGTCGTGGCCACCGTGATTTTCGAAGATCGTGTCGAGGTGCCTCTGGGCTCCGTGCGCCTCGAGGACTTCCGCATCTGGGCGGCCTCGCCTGCCTTTCCGCGGTCGGGCCGCATCGACTACGTGTCTGGAACGATCGAGGTCGACATGTCGCCGGAAGACATTTTCTGCCACGGTGTCCTCAAGGCCGAGGTGGCGGCGGTCCTCCAGCGACGCGTCAAGAAACACGCCACGGGCCTCCTGCTCATCGATTCGACGAGGGTCGTCTGCCCCCGTGCCGAGCTCTCGGTCGAGCCGGACGTCGTGTTCGTCTCCCGCGACGCGATCGATCGGGGACTGGCCCGGCTCGTGCCGAAGAGCAGCGGTGAGCCGGGGCGATTCGTGGAGATCGAGGGGGCTGCGGATCTGATTGTGGAGATTGTCAGCGACACCTCCGTCGTCAAAGACACGCAGCGGCTGCCGGGGGCCTATCACGCCGCAGGGGTCCGGGAGCTGTGGCTGATCGATGCCCGGCGGGATCCGGTCTCGTTCGTGATCCATCGCCGTGGCGAGACGGCATTCGAGCCGGTTGGCGAGGAGCGCGGCGCCCAGCGATCCGATGTGATGGGGTGCAGCTACCGGCTGGAGAGCCGCGGCAACGATTTCGGCGGGCAAGACTTCGACCTCATTGAGGTCTGACCTCGGCTCCCGCCGGGGGGCAACGTCCCGTCGCCCGCTGCCGGCTTCGGCTTTCGTTCGAGTATGCTCCCGGCTCGGGGGCGGGCCGATCTCATTGCGTTCTCAAGCGGCGTCTCCGGCAGCGCCCTCAAGCAGCGTTCTCAAGCAGCGTCCCCCAGCAGCGTTTCAAGGAGTCGTGTCGATGCATTCACCCGTTCGCCTCGCACTTGTTCTCGTCGTCACCGTCGCGACGCTCTTCGTCGCCTCCGCCCCGGCCCATGCCGAGGACCCCGGCTTCGAGTCGCTCTTCGACGGCAAGACCTTTGCCGGCTGGGGGGGCGATTTCGACGCCACCTGGCGGATTGAGGATGGCGACATCGTGGCCGGCTCCCCTGACTCAGCCGCGCCGCAAAACGAGTTTCTCGCCACCGCGCGCGACTATGGCGATTTCGAACTCCGCCTCGAGTACAAGCTCGAGGCCAAGGAGGGGGCCAATGCCGGCGTCCAGTTTCGCTCGGTGCGGATCCCGAATCACCACGAGGTGAGTGGCTATCAGGCCGACATCGGGCCGGGCTACTTCGGCGCCCTCTACGACGAGAGCCGGCGCAACACGCTCCTCGCCGTGCCGGCCGAACGGATGGTGGCCGCGGCGCTGGCCGGCGGGATCGACGGCTGGCATTCGTACCGCATCCGCGCCGAGGGGAAGCGGATCCGCCTCGAGCTCAACGGCGTCGAGACGGTCGACTGGATCGAGCCCGACGCCAGCATTGCGAAGACGGGGATGATCGCCCTGCAGATCCACGGCGGCCTCGTGGGCACGATCCGCTACCGCAACCTCCGCATCAAGCCGCTCAACGCGGCGAAGTGAGCGGAACGCTCCGCGCCGAAAGATTGACTCCCCCGCAGGTGTGGCCTACAAATCACTCGGTGGCGGGGGGCGGATAGACTTTCTCCAGGGGAGGCTGTGATGCCAGCAAGCACGTCAGGCCGGTTGAAGTCGGGGCGGTCGGGGAAGCGACACGCACACACACACACACAGGCTTTCTGCGGCCGAGCGGCTTGAAGAGCGAACGCTGATGGCGGTGGATGTGGGGCTTGCTGGCATGGGAGCGTTTGGCACCGAAAGCGGGCTGGGGGCGGTGCCCTTCTCGGCGCTCTCGGGGGCGAGCAGCTCTGGGGGATTCGTTTCGGGGGCGACGATTGCCTCGCCCGGTTCGCCGGGCATTCTGCCGCCGGTGCCGTTCGGGTCAGCGACGGGCGGGACGCTTGCGGTCCTGCCGAGTGGCACAGGGGCGCCGAGTGCGGGCGCTTCATCAGCGCCGGGGGCGGCCGGGGATCAGGCTGCGGCACTGCAAAACGGCCCGCCAGGGTCATCGGGGGCGGCGCCCGTCGCGCCGCCAAATCCCGTTGCTCCGCTGGCGCCCGCCGCGCAACCGGCACCGGTTGCTCCGCCGGCACCCGGGGGAGGGGCGCCTGCCCCCGGCAACGCTCCCGCCGGGCCGGCGCCCGCTCCGCCAGCGGACCCGCAGCAACTCCCCGGCGGAGGATCCGGCACCAGCAACGGGGATAATCCGTATTTCTATAGTTACAACCGCGATGGTGTTCTCACGGCCCGCAGCCCATCGCAATTGGCCTACGAACTCCGCTGCTCTGCGTCCTACAAGCAATATCTCGAAGGGCGGAAGGTCCTTCAGGAGATTTATCTGGAGTATGGAAGGATCTATCTCCAGAACCCCGACAAGCAACTCTGGGCAGGTCTCGCGACTCATGCGGGAAGCGTGGTGCTCGTCGAGATGTACGACGAGATCGAGCGACAGCAGCAGGGCTTGTTGTGCCTCTACGAAGCCATGAGCAAGCTCTGCGATGAGATGCAACGGTTGATCGTCACCATGGCCAACGCGATCCGCGACGACATCGGCAAGCAGGCCGCTGTGTACGGGGCCGAGGGGATCGACGGGATCCGGCGGATGGGGCTGCGTGATAAAAAGAACGTTGAGGCGTGGGAAGCGATCGATCGAGGGGACGTCGGCGCCGGAGCCGAGTACCTTGCGAACAGAGAACAGACCGACGTGCTCAACAAGTACTATGCGGATATGGCGCGATTGTCCCTGGCACTGGCGCCAGCCTTTTCATGGAACGCCAAGTCAGGGCTCGAGAGCTTCGGCTGCCCGACGTTCGTGGACGCTGTGGGGACTTATCCTTCCGCGAATTGGATGGATACCGACCCCGCCGAGAAGAACGATCGCTGGAAGTACATCCGGGATTCCATCCTGCCGGTATGGGGCGGAATGGGGGGCGATGGACGGACTGATTGGGTGAAGCAACGGCTCGACATCATCCGCAACTCCCGAGGGGCAAGATGTGAATACTGAAGAATCGGATCGTCGGTGCATCGGCCGTTACTTAACGTCTCCGTTCATCCTCTGTGTTGCGGCGGTGGCGCTGTTGTTCGGTGCGTCGTGTGCGATGGAACTGGGGCAAAAGCCACCTGTGAAAATCCGCCTCGAGAGTCCACTTTCGCCGGAAGCGATCCCCTTGAGCGACGAGGAAAGGGAGACTGTCCGGAAACATCCGGTGACAGGGGAGTCCGTACAAGCTTGGTGTAATCGGGAGTTCTCGGTTGAATACGAAGGAGAGACGATCGTCTTTCCCGCGGAGCGCGCCTATGCCACGGTCCAAGAAGGCCTCGTGGTGAGTGTGGATCTTTACTCCCCCAATCTCACCGGGGATGAGCTCCATCACCTGATGACGACGGCTCTGCGGGTGTGGAAGGCTTCGCCGGGCGAGGTTCAGAGATTTGAGGATTGGTGGCGGGGCAAATGGGAAAGCATCGTGGAAATGAATGTCGGAGAGGGGAATCAGTTGATCACGCTCGGGGTGTGTCCATCGTTCAACCGCGAGAAGCCGCACGTCTTCAAGTGCATCGCTTTTTGGGGCTTCCCGCGCGACCGCACCGAGAGCGAGCCGGCGGCAAAGGAGTGATCGGCATGTGGCGGAGCATCGAACGGGTACCACGATCCGGCTGGGGCGGGCTCGCGACTGCGGTGATGGCCGGGTGCGTGTTCTCAGCCGTGGCCTCCTGTGCCATGGAGTCGGAGCAGAAAACGCGAGTGGAGCTTCGCCTCGACAGTCCTCTATCGCCGGATGCGATCCCGTTGAGCGACGAGGAAAAGGCAACGATCCAGAAGCATCCTGAGATCGGGGAATTGGTTCAAGCTTGGGGGAATCGCGAGTTCTCAGTGGAATATGAAGGGGAGACGATCTCGTTCCCGGCCGAACGGGCCTATGCCCACATTGAGCAGGGGAAGGTCGTGAGCGTGGGGCTCTACTCCCCCAATCTCACCGGGGATGAACTCCATTGCATGGTGACGACTGCTCTGCGGCTCTGGAAGGCTTCGGCTGGCGAAGTTCAGCGGTTTGAAGAGTGGTGGCGAGACAATCGGGAAAGCATCGTGGAAATGAATGTCGGTGAGGGGAATCGGTTAATCCCCCTCGGCGTGTGTCCGTCGTTCAGCCGCGAGAAGCCGCACGTCTTTAAGTGCAAGCCTTTTTGGGGCTTCCCGAACGACGCTGCCGGGAGCGAGCCGGCGGCGAAGGAGTGATTCTCATGTGGCGGAGCATCGAGCGGGAGCCGCGATCCAGCGCGTACAGGCTCACCGCAGCGGTGATGGCCGGGTGCGTGTTCTCAGCCGTGGCCTCGTGTGCCATGGAGCCGGAGCAGAAGCCGACGGTGGAGCTTCGCCTCGAAAGTCCTCCTTCACCGGAAACGATCCCGTTGAGCGAGGACGAAATGGCGACTCTCAAGAAGCATCCTGACCTAAAGGAAGCCGTTGCTGCCTGGGGAAATCGGAATTTTTCTTTGGAGTTCGTCGGTCAAACGATCGTATTGCCGGTCGAAAGGGCCTACGCCGGCATTCGGGAAGGGCAGGTCGTCGGTGTCAAGCTTATGTCTCCAAACCTCACCGGCGTTGAACTGCAGCACCTGATGACGACGTCGCTGCGGCTCTGGAATGCCTCGCCAGAAAAGGTTCGGAAGTTTGACGAGTGGTGGCGAGGCAATCGCGAGATCATCGTCGAGATGCAAATTGGCGATGATGATCGGGAAGTCTCGGTTGGAGTGTGCCCTTCGTTCAATCGTGAGAAGCCGCACGTCTTTAAATGCAATGTCTGGTGGAAGCCTCGACCATCGTCCTCGTCCCCCGGTACCGCTGAAACCGAGTGATCGGCATGTGGCCAAGCATCGAACGGGTACCGCGATCCGGCTGGAGCAGGCTCGCGGCTGCGGTGATGGCCGGGTGCGTGTTCTCAGCCGTGGCCTCGTGTGCCATGGAGTCGGAGCAGAAGCCACCTGTGAAAATCCGCCTCGAGAGTCCACTTTCGCCGGAAGCGATCCCCTTGAGCGACGAGGAAAAGGCAACGATCCAGAAGCGTCCACATCTTGGTGAGCTCGTTCGAGCCTGGGACGATCGGGAGTTCTCGGTGGAATACGAAGCGGAGACGGTCGTTTTCCCGGCCGAACGAGCGTACACGACTATTCAAGATGGCCTGGTGGTGAGTGTGGATCTTTACTCCCCCAATCTCACCGGGGATGAGCTCCATCACCTGATGACGACGGCTCTGCGGCTCTGGAAGGCCGCGCCAGAAAAGGTCAAAAAATTTGAGGATTGGTGGCGGGACGATCGGGAAAGCATCGTGGAAATGAAGGTCGGTGAAGGGAATCGGTCTATCACTCTCGGTGTGTGTCCATCATTCAATCGCGAGAAGCCGCACGTCTTTAAGTGCAAGCCTTTTTGGGGCTTTCCGCGTGACCGCACCGAGAGCAAGCCAGCGGCCGAGGAGTGATCGGCATGTGGCCAAGCATCGAGCGGTTGCCGCGATCAGGCTGGAGCGGGTTTGGGGGGCGGTGATGTCCACGATGGCTCCTGCCCGTCTGCGGCAGGGCTCCCAGGGCCCCGCGGGCGGCCGTGGCGGGCCGGCGTGGCGGCTCCCCGGCGACGGGTGCTACAACGGGGTATGCCCCACGCCCCGTCACTTCCGTCGCTGCCCGCCGTCGGCCATGGCCGTCCCGCCCGCCGGGGGGTGGCCGTGTGGCTCGCCGGCCCGATCGGCCTCGACGCCTGGGGGGTGATGCAAGACCGGCTCGCCTGGGATGTCTCGGAGCCAGGGGGGCGTCCGCCGACAATCGTAATCTGCGAGCCGGAGCGCTCGATCACGATCGGCCGGCTCGGGTCGAGGCGCGACCTCGACCTCCCCGACGAGGAGCTCGCGCGTCGGCGCCTCGACGTCCGTTTTCTCGGCCGCGGCGGCGGGGCGATCCTCCACGGGCCGGGGCAGATCCAGATTGCCCTCATCGCCGCGCTCGAGGATCTCGGGCTCGATCGAAATGATGCCGGCGGCTGCGTCGAACGGATGGAAGCCGGCCTCGAAGGAACGATCCGCCGGCTCCGCTGCGGCGCCGCCCGCGACTCTGGGCTCAACGGCGTCTTCGGCCGCACCGGCCTCCTCGCCGCGGTGGGGATGGCGGTCCGCCGCGGGGTCGTCAGCCACGGGGCCTGGCTCAACGTCACCCGTGTCGCCGATACCGCCCCCGACATCACCCACCGGATCCGCACCGCCGCGGTCACCCCGCGCGGCCCGGTGGCGATGTCGTGCATCGAGGCCGATGTCCAGCGCCGCGTCCGCCTTCAGGATGCCCGCTCGGCGCTGGTCGAGCAGCTCGTCGACGCCTACGCTTTCCCTTCGTCTCACATCCAGTCGGGCTTCCCGCTGCCGCTGCGGCAGGGGGGCGACTCCCGGGAGGTTTTCAGAAGTGTCGGATGACCGCGGTTCACCATTCGCCTCATTGCCGATCGTCGCCGTGTCGGCGCCCGCCGCGGCCTCGTGCGCCGCGCCCCCCACAGCGTTCCCTGCCGGCCGTCGCCTCCCCCCGTGGCTGCGGCAGAATCTCGCGCCGGGCGGCGGCCATGGCGAAACGGCCGGCCTGATCGCCGAGCTCGGCCTGGAGACGGTCTGCTCCTCGGCCAAGTGCCCCAACCGGCTCGAATGCTGGTCGGCACGAACGGCCACCTTCATGATCCTCGGCAACGTCTGCACCCGCCCCTGCGGCTTTTGCTCCGTCCCCCGCGGCAAGACTGAGGCCCTCGAGCTCGACGAACCGGAGCGCGTCGCCGAAGCAGCCCGGCGCCTCGGGCTCAAGCATGTCGTGATCACGAGCGTCACCCGTGACGATCTCCCCGACGGCGGCGCTGACCACTTCCGCCGCACCGTCGACGCCGTCCGGGCGGCGACCGGCGCCGCGATCGAGGTCCTCGTTCCCGACTTTCTCGACAAGCCCGGCGCGCTCGAGATGGTGATGGAATCCCGCCCCGAGGTCTTCAACCACAACACCGAGACGGTGCCGCGCCTCTATCGCGAAGTTCGTGGCCGCAAGAGCCACTATCCCTGGACGCTCGAGCTCCTCGGCCATGCCAAGCGGATCATGCCGGAGGTGAAGACGAAGAGCGGCCTGATGCTCGGCCTCGGCGAAACCCGCGACGAGCTCCTCGACGTGTTTGCCGATCTCCGCGCCCACTCGGTCGATTTCCTCACCCTCGGGCAGTATCTTCAGCCGACGCTCGATTCGCTCCCGGTTGCTCGCTACGTGCCGCCGGAGGAGTTTGACGAGATCGGGGTCCTGGCGCGGCAGATGGGATTCGCCAAGGTCGCCTCCGGTCCACTCGTCCGCTCGAGCTACCACGCCCGCGAGATGACCGAGGACGGCCGCGTCGAGTAGCGGGGGCTTTCGCCGATCCTCTGCTCTGCCGATTCTTGCCCGACTGCGGCTTCGGGCGACCCCTCGCTGCGGCGCCAAGGGTTGCGCCTTGGGCTTCCTCGCCAAAGCGAAGGCGAGGCGGGGATCGGCGAACGCTTGAGGAGTGACGAGGCACCGTAAGAACGACGAAACTTTTGCCGGCCCCGCCGACGTGTCGCTCACAGGTACGAGGCTCTCTGGGCTTCTCCAATCCTTGACTCAAACGTGGCTTCGGGGTCGCCCGTGCCCCGTCGCCGGACGTTCGCCTCAGCCATCCATGGCTTCGGCTCTCTCCGCGCCGCTTGCGCTTCGCCCTCCTATCCTGCGCTGACCGTCGAGGCCGGCTCTCGGAGCACGGGCGACCCCTCGCTGGCGGCGCGTCGAGTGATGCGCTGGTGTGCTGCGGTGTGATGCGCTGGTGTGATGCGCTGGTGTGATGCGCTGGTGTGATGCGCTGGGTGATGCGCTGGGTGATGCGCTGGGTGATGCGCTGGGTGATGCGCTGGGTGATGCGCTGGGTGATGCGCGGCGCCCGCGTCACTCCGGCTCTTCGAGGCCGTGTTCCTGGAGCTTCTTTCGCAGCGTGTTGCGATTGATGCCGAGGCGAGCTGCCGCCTTGAGTTGGACACCGCCGCAAGCGGCGAGCATTTGCGAGATCAGCTCGCGCTCGACGCGGTTGACGACGCGCTCGAAGAGGGTGTCGTCGTCGGGGCCGGAGGTTGTCATACCCTGCTCGACGAGATCGCGGGCAAGGCTGTCGAGATCGCCGCCGCGGCCGGGGAGCGAGACGCTCGGCCGGTCGCCGCGGATCGCCGCCGGGAGGAGATCGATCGTCAGCTCGTCGCCGGGGGCGAGGATCACGCAGCGCTCGACGACGTTTTGCAGCTCGCGGACGTTCCCCGGCCAGTGGTATTTCACCAGCGCCGCAATCGCCTCCTTCTGGATGTGGACGACGTACCGGGCGTTGGCTTCGTTGTAGGCGCGGAGGAAGTAGCTGATGAGCTGGGGGATGTCTTCGCGACGGCCGCGGAGCGGCGGAATGTAGATCGGAACGACGTTGAGCCGGTAGTAGAGATCCTCGCGGAAGTTGCCCCGGGCGACCTCGTCGAGGAGCTCGCGGTTGCTCGCCGCGATCACGCGGGTGTCGACGCGGATCGTCTCGGTGTCGCCGACGCGCTCAAACTCGCGCTCCTGGAGAACCCGCAGAAGCTTCACCTGGAGCTTGGCGGTGGTGGAATTGATCTCGTCGAGGAAGATCGTGCCGGTGTGGGCCGCCTCGAAGCGGCCGGCACGGTTGGCGACCGCCCCGGTGAACGATCCGCGGACATGCCCGAACAGCTCGCTCTCGAGGAGGCTCTCGGAGAGGGCCCCGCAGTTGACCCGCACGAACGGTCCGCTCCAGCGCGGCGAGAGCTCGTGGATCGCCTTGGCGATCAATTCCTTCCCCGTGCCGGTCTCGCCGACGAGGAGCACCGAGGCGTTTGACACGGCCACCCGCCGTGTCATGGCGTACACCTCCTGCATCGCCGGTGCCGTGCCGATCAGACCCTTGATCGGGGGCGCGGAGGGATCGTCACCGGGTTGGCCGGAAGGAGGCGGCATCGACAGGCGGAGGGAGGGCGGGGCGGACGCGCTTGGGGAGGAGGGCCAGGATGGTGCGGGCAGTTTCCCGCGGCCCTGCGTCCGACTT
>CALQRA010000111.1 GCA_943332855.1 Candidatus Kuenenia stuttgartensis | reverse complement strand
CGTCGTCGAGGGTTTCAATGGCAAAGCGAAACTGACCACCAGAAAAGCGTATGGCTTCAGAACCGCTCAGGGCATCGAATTCGCCCTGTTTCACGCAATGGGACGCTTACCAGAGCCGGAAGTCACCCACAGATTCTGCTGAGGAGGCATAACTCACAGGGGAAGTAGTTTCGCTTTGAACGACCGTGACCATTGCTGGCTACGGCGAGGGTAACCGGTTACGGGGCAGGGGGCAGTGTCGACGACTGCCGAGCGGCTATGGAGGCCTCGACGGCCTCCGTAAAGGTGCCGAATACGTTCCGTTTCTGGAGCCGACAGGTCTCGATTCTCGCCGGGACCGTTCTGCGAGCCGACCCACCTTGGCACAGAGGGTTAGCCCCCCGATGGAGCCGACGCAGGCTGGGTGTCGGCCGCAGGCTCTTGGTCGGCCGTGCCGCCGAGGAGCTTCTCCACCGCCTTGCTGATCACCTCGTCCCCCTTTGCCTCCGGCCCCTTCAGCTCCCCTTGCCACCAGACGCGCAGATAGCCCTGCTGGTCGATGACATAGACCGTCGGCCAGATCGTGTTGCCCCACGCCTTCCAGGTGGCCGAGTCGCCGTCGAACTGCACCGGATAGTCGATCCCCTCCTCTTTGGCGGCCGTGATCACCGCCTCGGGCTTCCGCTCCCGGTCTGTTTCCGGGCTCTGGATGCCGATCACCACCACCCCCTTGTCGGCGTAGGCGCGCTGCCATTCGGCGTAGATCGGGAGGTTGCGCTGGCAGTTGACACACTCGAAGGCGTAGAAGTGGAGGATCACGACCTTGCCGCGGAGACCGGCAAGTGTGAGTGGGTTGGAATTGATCCAGGTGTCTGACGGCGCCAGCTCCGGCGCCATCGGATAGATGCGGTCGAGCGTCACCGTGTCGAACGGGGCGCCGGCGAGCTCCCGCCAACGCTTCTGCTGCTCCTTCGAGAGGAGATCCCCGGGGAGCTTGAGCTCCCTTTCGCGTGCCGCCAGGAGGGCCGCTTTTTCGAGGTCCCCGGGACCACCCCCCGACTGAAACACCCTCCCGAGCGCCGCGGCTGCCGATTCGGTGCCGCGGGCGGCGGCGAGGAGTTTTTCCTGTTGCGCCGGCTCGAGCGCGACCACCTCGGCGACGTCTTCCCGGAGGAGCACGCGCCCCCCCTGGGCACGCCGCTCGAGGTCGGCGAGGCGCAGGAGCTTCTCGCGCGGCAGAGATTCGGTGAGCCAAGTCTTGACCACCTTCTCGACCTTCGTGATCGCGGCGCGTTGCTGAACGGGTGGAAGATTGCGGGCCCGCCACCAGTCGCCGTCGACGGTCGCAAAGAGCTGCTCGAGCTGGCCGAGCTTGGCTCCCTCGATCCCGAGCTCCGCCTGCACCTGGGGCGTGTGGAGCAGTGGGAGGATGACCTGGGGGACGTAGGTGGCCGGATTGAAGGGGAGGGAGGGGGCGGCCGGCTTCGTGGCGGCAGCGGGGGCTTGGGCGCCCGATCGGGCCGGCGCGACGAGGGAGGCGACGAGCGTGGCGGCGACGACGAGCCGGCGGAGGAAGCGGAGGGAAAGAGGGCACATGCGCGGGCGACTCCCAGTGGACGGCGGGCGGGCTTCAGAAGGGCCACAGGAGCGGCGCGAGGATCACCGTGAGGATCATCACGAGGATGTTGAGCGGGCCGCCGAAGCGGAGGTAGTCGCTGAATTTGTAGCCTCCGGGGCCGTAGATCATCAAGTTGGTCTGGTAGCCCATCGGCGTGGCGAAGCCGCAACTGGCGGCGACCGTCACCGCCATCACGAACGGCATCGGGTTGACCCCCAGATCCTCGGCGGTCTTCCAGGCGATCGGGAAGGTAAGGACGGCCGCGGCGTTGTTGCTCATCAGCTCCGTGAACACCATCGTCACGAGGTACACCGCCGCTAGGAGGGCATACGGGTGGCGGCCTGCCACGTCGATCGTCGCCCCGGCCACCATCTCGGCCAGGCCCGTCTTCTCCATCGCCCGGGCCAGACCGAAGCTGGCGGCGATCAGCAGGAGCGACTCCCACTCGATCGCGTCGCGGGCCTCGTCGGACGTCAGGCAGCGCGTGGCGACGACGACCGCCGCTGCGACCAGCGCCGCCGCCACCATCGGCACCAGTTCCAGCGTCGCCGCCGCGACCATCGTCACCAACACAATCAGCGCCAAGGCGGCCCGATCGTGCCGCGGGGGGCGGGAGTCGCTCACCTCGCTGACGAGGTAGAAATCGCGGTTGCTGCGCTGCCGGTCGACGAAGCCGGGCGCGGCCTCCAGCAGGAGCGTGTCGCCGGGCTGGAGGACGATGTCGCCGGTCTTCATCCGCAGCCGTTCGCCATTGCGCCCCACGGCGATGACGACGGCGTCGTAGCTCGAGCGGAAGCGGGCATCGCGGATCGACCGGCCAACCAGCGGGCAACTGTTGGAAACGACCACCTCGATGAGCGTCCGCTCCGACCGCGGGCCGTCGAGCGTGAAGAGCTGGTCGGTGGCGGGACGCAGCCCGCGGAGCTTCTGCAATTCCACCACCGACTCGACAATCCCCACGAACACCAGTCGGTCGCCATCCTCGAGGCGCTCGGTGGGGGCCACCGGCGCGAGGAAATGGCCGCCCCGGTCGATCTCCATGAGAAACAGCCCTTCGAGGCCGCGCAGCCCCGCCTCCTCGATCGTCCGCCCGGCAAGCGGGCTCCCCTCCTCCACGACCATCTCGAGGGTGTATTCGCGCGGGTCATCGCCGACACTCATCGCCGGCCGCCGGTCCTTCAGCAGCGTGCGACTGGCGAACACGAGGTAGACCATCCCTGCCAGGAGGAGCGGCACGCCAAGGGGGGTGATCTGGAACATCCCCAGCGGCGCGCCGGTCTTTCCCTTCACCAGCCCGCTGACGACGATGTTCGTGCTCGTGCCGATGAGGGTGCACAAGCCCCCGAGGACGACCGCGGCGTTCATCGGCATCAGGAGCTTCGAGACGCTGAAGCGGTGCTTCTTCGCCCAGTCGCGGATCGCCGGCACCATCAGCGCAACGACCGGGGTGTTGTTCATGAAGGCCGACACGAACGCTGGGCCGACCATCGTGCGGAGCTGCGCCGAGGCAAGCGTCGCCGGGCGTCCGAGCACCCGATCGACGACGGTGGCCAGTGCCCCGGTCCGTTCCACCGCGGCGGCCACGACAAACAGCGCCGCCACGGTGATCATCCCCTCGTTGGCCATCCCCTTGAGGGCCTCCTCGGGGGTGAGGATCCCGGCGGCGAGGAGTACGACCACGCCTCCGATCATCGCCATGTCGGGTCCGCGCTGGCCGACGAGGAGGGCGACGAGCGTGGCGCAGACGACCAGCGCCGTGAGAAGGGCAGGCCAGCCGCCCGCGGGGGCAGCTGCCGCGAACAGCGGAAACGAAGCAAGCATCGACGGCCCTGGCAGATGACTGGTGGGGCGAAGCGGGAGGCGTTGCGAGGTGAATTGACCGCACGGGCCGCGCCGACGCAAGACGAAAACAGCCGCCGATCCTGACCGCGAGCCGTCCGCGGCGCCCGCTGTCAGGCGAGGATCTCGCGGATCACCCGGCCATGGACGTCGGTCAGCCGGCGATCGACCCCCGAATGGCGCGCTGTGAGCCGCTCGTGGTCGATCCCCAAAAGCCACAGGATCGTGGCGTGGAGGTCGTAGCCGGTGGTGACGTCGCGATCCGCCTTCCACGACCACTCGTCACTTTCGCCGTAGGCGACGCCTGGTCTGATCCCGGCGCCGGCCAGCCACGAGACAAACGTGCCGCCATTGTGGTCGCGCCCCACGCTCCCCTGGCTGAAGGGCATTCGTCCGAACTCGGTCGTCCAGACCAGGAGCGTGTCGTCGAGGAGGCCGCGGCGCTCCAGGTCGGCAAGGAGTGCGGCCGCTGGCTGATCCATCCCCTTGGCCGCCGCGCCGAGCTCGCGCGGGATGTCGGTGTGGTTGTCCCAGTTGAGCGAACCGCCCCCCGGCCCGCTCCACACCTGCACGAACCGGGCCCCGCGCTCGAGGAGCCGGCGGGCAAGGAGGCAGCGCCGGCCGAAGTCGGCGGTCTCTGGCTGATCGAGGCCGTAGAGCGTTTCCGTTTCGGCCGTCTCGCTCGCGAGATCGAGCAGCTCCGGCGCTGAAAGCTGGAGCCGGGCGGCGAGCTCGTAGCTGGCCATCCGGGCCGCGAGCCGATCGTCGCCAGGGCGAGCCTCGCCATGGAGGGCATTGAGCCGGCGAAGCACCTCGAGCCCCTCCTCGCGGCTCGCCGCCGTGATGTTGGTGCGGTCGGAAGGGGGGCGGAGATGGGAGATCGGCTGCGGGGCCGAGGCCTGGATCACCGTGCCTTGATGGTTGGCGGGGAGAAAGCCGGCGGTGAAGGCGCTGCGGCCGTTGTAGGGAAGCCCACGGGCGTCGGGGAGTGTGACATAGGCGGGGATGTTGTCGGCGAGGCTGCCGAGGGCGTGCGAGATCCAGGCGCCGGCAGCCGGAAACCCGGGGAGCACAAACCCGCTCGTCTGCAGGTAGCTCGCCGGGCCATGGACATTCGACGACGACTCCATCGCCATCAGGAATGCCATCTGGTCGACATGCTGGGAGAGAAAGGGGAGCGCCGAGCTGACCCATCTCCCGCTCTCCCCGTGCCGGGCCCAGGCAAACGGGCTTTTCATGACGGCGCCGGGCGTGCTGATGCTCGCCTCGACGCGCTTCCCGGCGCCCGGATCGAACGGCTGGCCGTGGAGGGCCTCGAGCTGCGGCTTGTAATCGAAGAGATCACACTGGCTCGCGCCGCCGGTCATGAACAGCTCGACGACGCGTTTCACCCGCGGCTTCCCGCCATGGAGAAACGGCGCCGCAGTCGCCCCCGCCTCCTCGGCCGCGAGCATCGCGCAGGCAATTCCCCCGAGCCCGCTGGAAAGCGTTTTCAAAACCTCGCGTCGAGCGTGTCGGGAAGTGGGAGTCATGCGTGGGGAGGCGACACCGTGGGGGCGAACAGCGTCGGGATCAGTCGAGGTAGAGGAATTCGTTCGTATTCAGCAGAAGGTGAGCGGCGGCGGCGAGGCCATAACGCTCGGCGTGCGCCGCCAGCAGCGCCCGCTCTTCGGCCGATGGGGCGCGGAGGAGAATGTGGCGGAAGAGCGCATCGATGCGTGGAGCACCATCGGCCTGCACCCCGATTCGGACCTCGATCCGTCCTGCTTGATGGAGGACAAAGGGATCATTCTGGAGAGCGAGGGCCTGCACGGCCGTCGTCGATTCGTTGCGCACCGGCACGAGCTGACCGCCGTCGGGGACGTCGAGGGCATCCATGAAGGGATCGGGGACGGTGCGGAAGACGAAGCGGTAGATCGCGCGGCGGCGGTGGGCGGGAGCATCGACCGGGAAGTGTTCGTAGTCGAGAAACGCCGGAGCCCCGCCATCGGGCATGAAGGTCGCCTTCCCCTTGTCGAGGAAGTGGACGACTGCCGGGCCCCCCATGGCGAAGTCGAGGCCGTCGCCGAGGCCGACGAGCGTGTCCCGCAGTTGCTCGCCGGTGAGCCGGCGCCGGTGGGCACGCCACAGGAGCCGGTTGTCGCCGTCGCTGCCGGCAGCATCGGCGTTGAAGGCGACGGCCTGCTGCCAGGTGGCGCTCGAGAGGATGAGCCGGTGGAGGGCCGCGAGCGAGCCGGCGCCCTCGTCGCGGAACCAGCAGGCGAGCCAGTCGAGAAGCTCCGGGTGGCTCGGTTGGCTCCCCATGAATCCGAAATCGTTCGGTGAGTCGACGAGCCCGCGGCCGAAGTGCCACTGCCACACCCGGTTGACGATGCTCCGCCAAGTCAGGACGTTGCGATCGTCGACGAGGAATCGGGCCAGCGCCGCGCGCCTCGCCCCCTCGTCGTCGCCGCTCACAACGAGCTCCGCCGGCAATCCCGGCAAGCAGCCAAGCGCTGCCGGCCCGACCTCTTCCAGCGGCTTGGTCACCTCGCCGCGCTCGAGAATCCGGATCGGCCGCGGCGACTTCGCCGCCTTGAACGACCCTTGCGGCGCGAAGTCATTGGTGACGGCATAGACCTTCGCCGGCGGCGGCAGCGCCGCAAGCTCGGCCTCGACTTCCCCCCGCAGCAGTGCGAGGAACAGCGTTTCAGTCTCCGCTGCCGTGCGCTCGGCGGCGGGCTTGGCAAAGAGTGCGGCAAGCGTCTCGGGAAGTGGATCGCGATCGGCTGGCGCCAGTTCCGGGCCGCAGGCCGACAGTCGCAGCCGTCCCACCTGATGGCCCGGGGCCCCTTGGAAATCGAGGCGGATGGTGAGGATCGCGCCTCCCTCCGTGGTCAACGGCTCGGCGAGATGGAAGACCGCTTCGTGGTTTTGGCCGTAGCGCGGATGGATGCTCCAGTGAGTGGTGGCCTGGCCGTCGAGGGCGCCTTTGACCGGGTCGTTGCTGTCGGCGTGATCGGCAGTGGCCCGGGCGATCGGCAGCGGCGCGGCCGGCTTGTCGGCAGCGCCGAGGGGGCGCGCCGCGACGGAAAACTCCGTCAGATGGAAATTGCCCGCCGGCTCGTAGCGCCCCGGGCCGCCGCTGGGGAGCGAGGGATCGGCGAGCGTCTCCAGACGGATGGCCCGGAGATCAGCCAGCGTTGATCTGGCGGTGACGAGGATGGTGTCTTTCTCGGGCGTCGGCCCCGAGGCGAGCCAGGAGCCGTCGGGGAGAGGGGTGTGGATCGTGCCCGGGGAGGCCACGCTCGTGATCGCAAGGATCTCGAGCGGCTCGAAACGCTCGGCGCGGGTCTGCTTCGAGATGGCGGCGGCGGCGAGGCGGGCGGCTTCTGCCGGATCGCCGATTGCCGCGAGGATCGCTTCATCGCGGCGCTCGATCGCGGCCCGGGCTGCGAGGAGCGTGCGGCGGCGGGCATGAATGGCCGGATCGGTGTCGTAGGGACGATCGGCCCGGTCGATGCCGGCAAACACCGCCTGAAGGGCGTGATAGTCGCGCTGCGAGACCGGATCGAACTTGTGATCGTGGCAGCGGGCGCAATGGACGGTGAGGCTCTGGAAGGTGCTCATCACCGTCATCACGTAGTCGTCGCGATCGAGGTTCTGCGACATGAGATGGTCGACGGTGTCCTCACGGACGCCGACCATGAGGGTGTCGTCCCAGGGGCCGGCGGCGAGGAAGCCGAGGGCAGGAATCGCCTGTGGATCATCGGGGAAGAGGATGTCGCCGGCCACTTGCTCGGCGACGAACCGGCGATAGGGCTTGTCGGTATTGAAGGCGCTGATCACCCAATCGCGGTAGGGCCAGGCGTTGGAGCGGGCATGGTCGTGGTCGTTGCCGTGGGTGTCGGCGTAATGAGCGGCATCGAGCCAGTGGCGGGCGAGGTGTTCCCCGTGCCGCGGCGAGGCAAGGAGATTGTCAATCTCGCTGCTGATCGCGTCGTCAAGGCCGCGTCCGGCAACCTCAGCGGCGAAGGCCTCGACGGCGTCGATCGTGGGGGGAAGCCCCGTGAGGTCGTAGGAAAGGCGGCGCAGGAGTGACTGCGGATCGGCCGGGGGGGCCGGAGCGATTCCCTCCTTCTCGAGCCGCGCCCGAATAAAGGCGTCGATCGGATGGCTTGCCCCTGCCGGAACGGCGGGGCGGACGAGGGGCGCAAGCGACCAGGGGGTGTCGGCGGCGGCAGGGGGAGCGCCGATCGCCACGAGGAGGGCGAATGAGGCAAGACGGAGGATGGCGCAGTGGCTCGATCGCACGGTCGTTTTCCTCACCCTGTTCCCCGGCCGCAGCTGCGGGCCTGCCGCGGCTGCGAATCCCCCTCATGGTAGTCTTTCAGGCTGGGAAAGCCGCATGGTGAGCCCTATGCCGACGCTGATCGCACAAACCTCGCGCTGGAGACGCCGCCGACGGGCGGGGCTGTGGGTGCTTTCACTGCTGCTGGCAGTTGGCTCTGCCGCGCCCGCCGCCGACCTCACGCCCCATCCTGCCGCACTGTTCATTGATCGCCCCGAGGGGGCAGAGCAGATCGTGATCCTCGATGCCATCGATGGCCACCGGGTCGATCGAACGCGCGAGGTGAGCTTTGAGGTGGCCGACGTGCATGTCGCGCGCGTGTCGGCCACGGGCCTCGTCGAGCCGCTGGCCGACGGCGCGACGGAGGTCAGCGCCCGACTCGGTGATCGCCACGTCACGATCCCGCTTTCCGTCAGCGGTGTGGCGAATCCGGCTCCGGTGTCGTTTGAACAGGAAGTCCAGGCGATCCTCACGAAGCATGCCTGCAACGCGGGGGGCTGCCATGGCAAAGCGGAGGGGCAAAACGGCTTCAAGCTCAGCCTCCTCGGCTTCGATCATGCCGCCGATCATGCCGCGATCGTGTCGCAGTCGCGTGGCCGCCGCATCAATCCCTCCGCGCCGGAAGCCTCGCTCCTCCTTCTGAAGGCCACCGCCGCGGTGCCGCATGGCGGCGGAAGAAAGATCGACGAGGGGAGCCCGGCGCACCGCCGGCTCCTCCGCTGGATCGCCGAGGGAGCGCGGGCCGACGGGCCCGACGATCGGCCGCTGGTAGCGCTTCTGGTCGAGCCGGCGGAGGTGAGGCTGCGGCCGGGGGAATCCCACCAGCTCCGCGTCAGCGCCCTCGATGCCGCCGGCGGACGGCATGGCGTCACGCGGGAGACCGACTTCATCTCGAATGCCCCTGGAATCGTCGGCGCCAGCGCCGCCGGCGTGCTCCAGGCGGGGGTGATCCCGGGGGACGCGGCGATCCTCGTCCGCCATCTGGGCCATGTCGCCACGGTGCGGGTCGTTGTGCCGCGCGAGGGAATCGCCTTCGTGCGGCCGCCGGAGATCAGCGCCATCGACCGGCTCGTCCATGACCGCCTCGCCGCGCTCGGCATTCCGGTGGCGGAGCGCTGTGACGACGCCACGTTCCTCCGCCGCTCGAGCCTCGACACGATCGGCACGCTCCCCACCGCCGCCGAGGCCCGCGAGTTCCTTGCCGATCCCTCCCCTGACAAGCGGGAGAAGCTCGTCGAGCGGCTCCTCGAGCGGCCGGAGTATGCCGACTTTTGGACGATGAAGTGGGCCGACATCCTCCGGGCCGACAAATCAAAGATCGGGCCGCAGGGGGCCGTCGCCCTGACCCGCTGGCTCCACCGGCAGTTTGCCCTCAATCGCCCCTACGACGAGTTTGTCCGGGCGATTCTCACGGCCGATGGCCCGGTTGGGCATGAGTCTCCGGCGGCTGTCTTCAAGGCGCTTGATGGCGCCGAAGTGGCGGCGCGATCGCTGAGCCAGCTGTTCTTTGGTGTGCGGATCGAGTGTGCCCAGTGTCATCATCATCCAAGCGAACGCTGGAGCCAGGACGACTACGCGGCGCTGGCCGGCTTCTTCACCGGCGTGAAGCTTAAAGTTCTTCCCGGCGGTGGCGAGGGGGTGGTGTCGCGCGGGGGGGTCGATCTGCCCCATCCGCGCACCGGCGCGGTCGTGCCGACGGCAGCGCTCGGCGCGGTGCCAGCTTCCTTTGACGGGCCGTCCGCCGATCGCCGCCGGCTCCTGGCCGACTGGGCCACCGCCCCCGACAACCCGTTCCTCGCCCGGGCGATCGCCAACCGGCTCTGGGCCCACTTTTTCGGCCGCGGCTTGGTCGAGCCGATCGACGATCTCCGCGCTACCAATCCCGCCACGAACGAGCCACTCCTCGACCATCTCGAAGCCCGACTGAAGGCGCTGCGATTCGATCTCCGCGCCTTCACGCGCGAGCTGCTCGCCTCGCGCACCTATCAGCTCGCCGCCACGCCGGCCCCCGGCGCCGAGGAGGATCGGCGGCACTACTCCCATGCCCTCCCCAAGGCGCTCCCGGCCGAGGTGCTCCTCGACGCGATCTGTCAGGCAACCGGCGTGCGGGAGTCGTTCAACGGCTGGCCGGAGGGGACGCGCGCGGTCGAGGTGTGGGACAATCGCCTGCCGTCGTACTTCCTGAAAGTGTTCGGCCGGCCGGTGCGGGCAACGGTCTGCGAGTGTGAGCGGGGCACCGAGCCGAGCATCGCTCAGGCCCTCCATCTGATCAATTCACCCGAGATCGAGGCGAAGCTCGGCGCCCGCCACGGCACCGCTCGCCGGCTCGCCGAATCGGCGCTCGCCCCCGAAGCGATCGTCGAAGAGCTCTGCCTGGCGACGCTCTCCCGGCCCCCGACGGCGGGAGAGCTGACGGCGCTGCTGCCACTGTTTGTCGCCGGCGGGGAGTCGATCACTGGCGGCGGCGACGGAGATGAAGTGCTTGTGCGCCGCGCGGCGGTGGAGGATGTCCTCTGGACATTTCTCAATCGCACGGAGTTTCTCGGCAACCACTGACGGAGGGGAGCGATGGAAACATTCGCGATCGGAGGGCCTGCACGGCGGCGCTGTGACGGCGTCTCGCGCCGGCATCTGCTCCGCCTCGGCTCGGCCGGGCTGTGGGGAGGGCTCTCGGGGCTTGCGTTGCCGGGGCTGCTTCGGGCGCAAGAAGCACGCCTGCCGGGGTCGCCCCAGCCGCGCGCCAAGAATGTGATCTTCATCTTCCTCGAAGGGGGCCCGCCGCAGCAGGACATGTGGGATCCGAAGCCGGGGGCGCCGGCCGAGATTCGCGGCCCCTTCAAGCCGATCCAGACGTCGGTGCCGGGGACGATCTTCACCGAGCACTGTGCCCGCTCGGCGCGGATCGCCCACAAGTTCACCGTTGTCCGCAGCCACACCCACGCCGACAACGGCCATGCCACCGGCTACCACTACGTCATGACCGGCCGCCGCGCCCCTTTTGCCGACGGCGAGTATCCCGTTCCCACGAACGAACACTTTCCGTCACTGGGCTCGATCGTGGCCCGCGAGTGCGGCTCGGCCGGCACGGTGCCCCCCTACATCAATCTCCCCCATCCGATGTCGGCCGGTGGCCCGGGGTTCTATGGGCCCGAGCATGCCCCGTTCGTGATCGAGGCCGATCCGAGCCAGCCCGACTTCGAGGTCAAGGATCTCGGTCGGCTGGCTGGTCTCTCGGAGGCCCGGCTCACCCGGCGCCGCGATCTTCTCGAGCGGCTCGAGGCCGACCGGGGGGCGCTGCCGCTTTCCGGCCGCTCGGCGGCGATGGCGACGTATTACCGCAAGGCCAACGACCTGATCACCTCCCCGCAGGCCCGGGCGGCGTTTCGCATTCAGGACGAGCCCGAGAAGCTCCGCGAGGAGTATGGCCTGACGCAGATCGGGCAGGGCGCGCTCCTCGGCCGGCGGCTCGTCGAGGCGGGCTGTCGGTTCGTGGGGATTGATGCCCCCGGCTGGGATGTCCACTTCAACTGTTTCCCGTCGCTCTCGACCGACCTCATCCCGCCGGCCGACCGGGCCTTCGCGGCGCTGATCGACGATCTCGACGCCCGCGGCCTCCTCGACGAGACGCTCGTCGTGATGATGGGGGAGATGGGGCGGACGCCGAAGGTCAACGCCCAGGCCGGGCGCGATCACTGGTCGATGGCCCAGTGCATCCTCTTTGCCGGGGCCGGGATTCGGGCCGGGCAGGTGATCGGCGCCACCGACGCCCAGGCGGCCGCGCCGACGCGCGATCCGGTGAGCATTGCCGACTTCCGCCACACGCTGCTGTGGCTCCTCGGCATCGACTCGCGGACGGAGGTCAACGATCCCCTCGGCCGCCCCGTCTCCCTCTCCGACGGCGGCGTGTTGATCCCGGGCCTGATCGCGTGAGGGAGCGGGTCTTGGCCAAAGAGCCGCTCTTCCGGTCTTCAAGTGACTTCCATTCACGGCGTGAATGATTATCATTCACCACATGAATGAAAACACACTTCCGCGACTGGCCGCGGGGGCGCTCCGCGAGCGGTTGCGGGTGATGCCCGCCGTGATCGTGAGCGGGGCCCGTCAGGCGGGTAAGAGCACGCTCGTGCAGGAGCCGGTGGCAGGGAAGCGGCACTATGCCACGCTTGACGATCTCGATGTCTGCGACCTCGTCCGGCGCGACCCAATGGCGCTGGTTGGCGGGGAGACGCGCCTAACCATCGACGAGGTGCAGCGCGAGCCCCTTCTCCTCCGGTCGATCAAGCGGGCGATCGACAAGCAGCGCGTGCCGGGGCGGTTCCTCCTCACCGGTTCGGCGAACCTCCTTCTGATGCGCGGCGTGTCGGAGTCGCTCGCCGGGCGGGCGAGCTATCTCACGCTCTGGCCGATGACGCGTCGCGAGCAGGCGGGGGCTGGCCGGGGGGGGCTGTGGCCGGAGTTGTTGGCGGCGGAGGATGCGTCGTGGCGTGAGGTGCTCGGTGACCACGACGCCGAACCGGAAGACTGGAAGCGACTGACACGACGGGGAGGCTTTCCTACTCCGGCCCTCCATCTCCGCACCGACCGGGAGCGGTCGATCTGGTTCGACGGCTATGTCCGCACCTACCTTGAACGCGATCTCCAGGATCTCGCGTCGATCACGGCGCTCCCCGACTTTCGCCGGCTGATGCGGGCTGCCTGCCACCGTCTCGGCCAGATGGTCAATCAGACGGAGCTCGGCCGCGACGTCGCACTTCCCCAGCCGACCGTCCACCGCTATCTCAATCTGCTCGAGACGTCTTATCTGCTCCTAAGGATTCCGGCGTTCGCTCGCAATCGCACCAAGCGGCTGATCAAGTCGCCCAAGCTCTATTGGGGCGACACCGGCGTCGCCCTCCATCTTTCAGGGAGCGACGAACCCAGCGGAGCGCATCTCGAAAATGTCATCCTCAACGACCTCCTGGCCTGGCGGGATTCGAGTGAGGAGAGGATCGATCTCCATTACTGGCGCACCGTCACCGGCGAGGAGGTCGATTTTGTCGTCGAAGCTGGGGAGCGATTGATTCCGATCGAGGTGAAGGCGACGACCCAGCCGCGGCTGGCCGACGCTGCTGGCCTCCTCGCCTTCCGGTCCGAATATGGCAGGACCGCGCGGGCAGGGCTCCTGCTCCATGCCGGCAAGGCCATCGAATGGCTCGCCCCAAGCATCCTCGCCGTTCCCTGGTGGCGGGTGCTCTGAAGAGACCCTGGCCGCCTCAGGCCCGCTCGTGCCGCAGGCTCGGGTCGACGGCGGCGGCAGCTCTTGCGGCATCGAAGCCGGCGCCGAGGAGGGTGGCGAGGCGGGCGGCGATCGTGGCGGGGCTTTCGAGGACGTCGTGATACTTCACGTCGAGGACATCGACGATCCCCTCATTCCGCAGCTGCACGAGCATCGAGCGCACCTGGTTCACCTGGCGGGCGAAGGTTTCCGCCAGCGCCTCGTCGGTGATCCGCCCGCCATCCTTGCCGAGCCTGCCGAGCATCTTTTTTTGGGAGGCGACGATCTCCGCGAGCGGCCGGTGCATCATCACGACCCGATATTTTTCCGTCCGGGGGAGATGGGACACGAGCTGCGCCACGACCTTCACCGCCTGGCCGCGGGCCTGCGTCACCCACGAGCTTTCGACGGCGAGCCGGCGGGCGAGGGTGTGCTCGAGATAGCCGCGCTCGTTGCTCTCGTCGGCCGGGCGATGATCGTCGGCGAAGGCGGGCACGCCCCCCGCGGCGAGCATCTGCATCATCATCGAGGTCCCCGACCGGGGCAGCCCCGTCACCACGACGACCGTTTCAGCGCGGGGGGGGAGCGGATGGGGAGCCTTGGAGGGCGTCCATGTGTCGTCGCCTTGCGAAGAGCGGAAACGATCGCGGATCTCCTCGGGATGCGCGGTGCCGGAGAGGGGGCTGTTGATCCCGGGGGCGACCTGCCGCGCCTCACGGGCGAGGTGCTGATGGCGGCGGCTGGCAGGAAGATCCCTGCGGACGAGGCGGTGGAAGCGGGCGAGCGAACGGTGGCCCAGGGGAAAGATCGGGTTGACCTCGACGGCCTTGGAAAGGGCCGTGAAGGCATCGTCGGTGCGCCCGAGCTTCCAGAGCGCAAGTCCGAGGAGATGATGGGCGGGGCCGTAGTTATAGAACTGGCTGATCGTCGTCTGCGCCTCGCTCACCACGGCTTGCCAATCGCGCCGGTGGAACGCGACCCGCGTCAATCCGAAATGGGCGTGGGCATTCATCGGGTCGAGATCGACCACGGCCCTGAAGGCGGCTTCGGCCCGGGGCCAGTCTCGTGTCCGCAGGAAAACGTCGGCCTGCTTGAGGAGGAGCGACGGCCGGTTGTTCGTCTGCACCTTCTCGGCAAGCGCCAGCGTGTGAACCGCCTCCTCATGCCGCCCCTCGAGCGCCAGCACGCTCCCTTCGAGGTAGGCAAGCGAATGAAGATTGATGTCGCTGGTACGCTTGAGCTTCGAGAAGCGGCGCTTCGCCCGCTCGTCGAGCTTCTCCCAGTCGATGCCTTCGGCGTTGGCTGGAGCGTCTGCCGGGGCCGGGAACTTCTCCCTCCACTCGGCCAGCTGCGTCGTCGCCATCTCGCTTGCCTTCTCCATCGCCTCGCGCTTCCGCGTGCGGAGCTTCGTGAGCGTGGCCCGGGCCTCGATCGGCATGTTCCGCTGGAGGTAGGTCTGGAGGAGATGGACGCCAAATCGGCTCTCGTCTGGAAACGTGTCCCAAAGCTCCTCGAAGATCGCCGCCGCCTGGGCGACCTGCCCGCCATCGACGCAGGATCGGGCGAGGTTGTACTGCAGCTCGCGGGTCGTCTCGGCGATCGCCTCGGCGGCATCCTCGCTCGGCTCGTCGATGTAGCCGAGATCAACGAGCTGCCGGATCGCTTCCTGAGCGTCGACGGGATCGATCTGCGTGTCAGGGGGGTGGCAGCCGTCGTCGCCGGGGACGGTATCCCAGGAATCAAAGTAGTCGGTTGTGGGGGCCGCCTCGTAGATCGACAGCAGCGGCCGGCCATCCATGTCGCGCCCCACCGGGAGGCCGAAGAGGGAGAGGAGGGTGGGGGTGATATCGAGGAGGGAGGCGCCAAAGAGGAGCTCGTCTTTTTTGATCCCCGGCCCACTGGCGACAAAGATCCCGTAATCGCGGTGCTCCGCTGCCG
>CALQRA010000110.1 GCA_943332855.1 Candidatus Kuenenia stuttgartensis | reverse complement strand
GCGTCCTGGTTGCGGTCGGCGATCGCCTCGCTGGAGAAGCCGCCGAAGATCACGGAGTGGACGGCACCGATGCGGGCGCAGGCGAGCATCGCGATCACGAGCTCGGGGGTCATCGGCATGTAGATCGACACCACCTCGCCCGGCTTGATGCCGAGCTTCCGTAGGCCGGCCGCCACCTGGCAGACCTCGGCGTGGAGCTGGCGGTAGGTGTATTCGCGGCGCTCGCCGGTCGGCTCGCCGACCCACACGAGCGCCGTCTTCTCCCCCTTGCCGGCAGCGATGTGCCGGTCGAGGCAGGCGGCCGAGGCATTGAGCCGCCCCCCCACGAACCACTTCGCCGCGGGGGGATGCCAGTCGAGGACCTTCGTGTAGGGCGTCGTCCAGGGAAGGGCCGCTGCGCGCTCCCCCCAGAAGCCCTCCGGATCCTTCTTCGCCGCGTCGTAGAGCCGGCGGTATTCCTCGAGCGATCCGATCCGCGCCCGGGCGGAAAACTCCGCCGGCGGCGGGAACATCCGCTCTTCGGTCATGACGCTTGCGATGGTCCCGGCCGGCCCCTGTGCTTCGCTCATCAATGCTCCCTCGATGCGCCATACCCTGCGCGGAAACCCGCGCAAGAAAAATCCCCGAAAGCCCCAGATGATACCCGATCGGCGACCGCGCCGTGGGCCACCGCGTGTCTCCCCCCGCTGCTGGCGGGGCGGGACGGCCGGCAGCGCATCAGCCGGCACAGGCCCCGGTCGCGGGGGGATCGTCGCCAAAGGAGATCCCCAGGGACCGGGCCGCGAGGACCGCCGAGCTTCCGACGTCGACCAGCGACAACCGGCTGACGGCCGCGGCGATCGGCACGCTGGCGATGTCGGGGGGACGGTAGCAGACCATCTCCCCGAAGCGCCCTTCGTGGATGAGCCGCACGGCATGCGCGCCGAACTGCGTGGCGAGGACGCGGTCGAACGTTGTCGGGGCCCCGCCGCGCTGGAGATGCCCGAGAACGACGGCGCGGACCTCACGGCCGAGTCGCCTGGCGATCTCGCCGGCGACCACTTCCCCCACGCCCCCGAGCCGCACCTGTCGGCGCTTCCCGTCGTCGCCGGCGTGGACCGAGGCCCCCCCCGGGAGCCGCGCCCCCTCCGCGACGACGACGAGCGTGTAGCGCTTCCCCTCCGCCTCACGCGCGGTCACCGCCCGGCAGACGTGGTCGAAGTCCCAGTCGATCTCAGGGAGGAGGATGACGTCGCCCCCGCCGGCGATGCCGGCATGGAGGGCGATCCAGCCGGCATGCCGCCCCATCACCTCGAGCACCATCACGCGCTCGTGGCTGGCGGCGGTGGTGTGGAGCCGATCGAGGGCGTCGGTGGCGGTCGCTACGGCCGAATCGAAGCCGAAGGTGAAAGCCGTGGCGCCGAGATCGTTGTCGATCGTCTTCGGGACGCCGACGACGGGCATGCCATGCTCGTGGCACTGCTGGGCGATCGACAGCGAGCCATCGCCGCCGACGCACACCAGCCCGCAGATCCTCAACTGCTCGAGCGTCGTCGCCGCCGCCGTGAGGAGCTTCGGATCGATCGCCACGCGGTCGTTCTCCCCCACCAGCGCCGTGAACCGGCCGCTGTTGGAGGAGCCGATGATCGTCCCCCCCAGGGTGAGGATGTTTGCCACGACCGTCGGATCGAGCGGCGTCCAGGCGACCGGATCGACGAGCCCCTCGTAGCCGCGGAGGAATCCGACGGTCTCGTACCCGAGGCGGTGGCCACTCTTCACCACCGCCCGGATGACGGCATTCAGCCCCGGGCAATCCCCGCCACCGGTGAGGATGCCGATGCGCGGTCTGCGGGCGGGCATGATGGAGATCCTCCGGAAACAGCTGGAACGACTGACGAGGGAACCGAGTGTAGCTTTCCGCGGGAAGGGGCCTCCGCGGACCCCGATTGCCGGAATGAACGGGGCGGCACGATTCAGGGCCGCCACGCGCGGAGTGCCATCCGGAGCAGCGCGAGCGCTGCCTCGCAGCGCTGACGCAGCCCCGCCTTGCTCTCCCCCACGGTGCGATCGGTGAACGTGATCGGCACCTCGATGATCCTCCCGCCGGCCCGGTGCACCTGAATGAGCATGTCTTCGAGGACGGCATACCCCGTCTCGAACGGGCCGGAGAGGCGCTCGAAGAACCCGAGCCGGACGGCGCGGAATCCGGTCGTCGAATCGTGCACCGGGAGGCGCAGGACCCAGCGTGCGTACCAATTGACGAGCACGCTCGTAACGCGGCGCGAGAGCGGCCAGCCGACGATCCGCCCCCCGGCGACGCGCCGCGACCCCAGTGCCACGGCCGCCGGCTCCGCGCCGAGCGGCTCGAGCGCCGCCAGGAGCCGGGGGATGTCGTCGGGGTCGTGGCTGAAGTCGGCATCCATGTTCAGGGCGACGGCGAACCCGTGGGCGCTGGCCATCCGGAAGCCCTCGATGATCGCGGAGCCGAGGCCGCGCCGGCCGCGGCGCACGAGCACATGGAGGCGCGGCTCGGAGCGGGCGAGGTCGAGGACGAGCGCCCCCGTGCCGTCGGGGGAGTCGTCGTCGACAACGAGCATCTGGAGGGATGCGTCAATCCCGAGGACGCGCGTCACGAGTCCCGCGATCGATCCGCGCTCGTTGTAGGTCGCCGTGACGACGAGCACGCGCCCCGGCGGCCACGGCCGCGCCGAGTGGAGATCGCCGCCGTCGGGGGGCGCGTCCGCCCCCGCGCTCCGGGCAGGAAACTCCGCGTTCATTCCGCCGACCCACCCCGGCGCATCCTGGCAAACAGCCGGCGGTAATCGCCGAGGCGCACCGGGATGACGCGACGATCCACCTCGGCCGGTGGGATCCACAGATCCTCCTCGATCACCACCATGTCGGCATCGTCGACAGCGTTGGTGTCGGGGGGCACCGGCGGCGCCGTCAGCGGCCCACCGGGCGCCGGCCGCGAACGCGCTTCGGCGACCGTCGCGGGATGCTCGGCGGCGGGGAGTTGCCGGGAGAGGGATGTTCCCTGGCGGCTGGCGACATGGCGGCGGTCGCTGAAATCGTCAGGCCCGCGCACGACATACCGCTCTACGACGCGTTCGGCATCGGCGAAGTACTCCGCGAACGGATCCTCGATGCCGTCGAACACCAGCTCCACCTCGGGGCCGGACCAGGGATTGCCGGTGGCCGCGGGGACATGGTCGCAACCGGCCGAAGCGCTGCCCCATGCCGGTGCGGGCCCGGTTTCGATCGCGCCGTCATCATCCTCGGCGGAGTCCTCGAGGCCGTCGTCGAAGGCCATCCCGGTGCAGAGCGATTCGCCCCCTGCGAAGGTCACATCGCCCAGCTCCTCTGCCGCGTCGTCGGCGAACGATCCGAACTCGACGATCGCCCCTTCGAGCCCGGCCGCCGCGCCGTCGTGTTCCAGGTTGCCGGCCATCCCGTTGCCGGTCGTCCCGTTGCCGGTCGTCCCGTTGCCGGTCGTCCCGTTGCCGGTCGTCACGGGGGCGGTCAGCGGCGGCGTCCGGTCGACGACATGCCCAAACGACGTGGCCGGGAGCCGCTGGATGTCGCGCCAGGCGGCGTTGACCTCGGCGGGGCCGACGCGTTTGCGGCCCGACTCGCCCGCCTGAACGAGCGTCAGATCGCAGAGTTGGTTGACGAGCCGGGGAACGCCGTCGGTGGCGGCGAACACGGCGTCATCACTCCCGCGCTCGAAGACGGCATCCCACTGGAGACCGGCGACCTTCATCTGGGTCCGCAGGTAGTCCATGGTCTCGTCATGATCGAGTGGCTCGAGATAGAACCGGGCTCCGATCCGCTGCGTCAGACTCTCCATCCGGGAAGTGCCGAGGCGCTCGTCCATCGCGCGTGTTCCGGCGAGGACGACATGAACGGAGGGAAGCGGCGTGGGGATGTTCGTCAGGAGTCGCATTTCCTCGAGGAGCCGGGTGGGGAGCGTGTGCGCCTCGTCAACGAGGATCACGAGCCCCGATCCGCTGGCGGCGAGCCCGCGGACACGTTCGACGACACCGATCCGCAGTTCCCCCTCGTCGATGCCGCGATACGGTTCGCCGATCTCGGCGAGCACCGCCTGCCAGAGGGCGCGGCGGGTGCAGATCCGGGCACCGGAGAGGAGCGCGACGTCGAAGTCGTCGCGGACATGCTCGGCCAGCTTGGTCAGCAGCAGCGTCTTGCCGGTGCCGGGGGGGCCGACCACCAGCCCGACCCCTTCGGACCGACGGATGGCCCGCTCGATCCCGTGGAGGGCGGCATCGATAGCCCGCGCCGGGTGGTAGAAGTCGGGGCGCGGGGCGGCGAGGAACGGGCGGCTCGAGGGGGGGCGACGCGGGGCGATCATCGTGCGGGTCGATTCCTGGTGGGGTGCACCGGTCAGGCCGTTGTCCTCCGACACCCGGCTCCCACCTTGTTTCGACCAGCCGGCGCGGCTTCCTCCACCATCGCGTTCCGACGTAGACTCTTCCGATCGTCCTCATTGGTGCGAGCCTGACGATGATGCCGGTTTGGTCGGGGATGCCGCCCCGCCCCGCTGTCTTTCCTCCAGGTCCGCCCGGGCCCGGCTCTGTCCCCGCACCACCGCCATCACCGGGTACCGCGTGCCATGTTCCGAGTGAAGATCTGTGGCGTGACGATCCCCGCTGACGCCCGGATGGTGGCGGCGGCGGGGGCTGACGCGGTCGGGCTGAACTTCGTCACCGGCTCGCCGCGCTGCCTGACGGTGGCAGCGGCCCGGTTGGTGGCGGAGGCCCTCCCTCCCGGGGTTGTGCGGATCGGGGTCTTCGCCGGCACCGAGCCCGCGGCGGTGGCGGCGATCGCCGCCGCGGTTGGCCTCGACGCGATCCAGTTCCACGGCCATCTCGCCCCCCCTGCAGTCGGCGCCCCAAACCCCTGCTGGGATCCCCCCGGCGTGTGCCGGGCCGTCGCCCCCCATCCGGTCATCCGCGCCTGCCGACTCCGGGCCGATGGCCCCGCTTCGGCGGCGCTCGACGAAGCCCGGGATTGGGTCGCCGCGGCGCTGGCGGCGGGATGTGGCCCGGCGCTGCTCCTGATCGACGCCGGGGCCCCCGCCGGCTCGGCTCCCGCGGGCCTGGGGGGCACCGGGCTGGTCGTCGATTGGGAACGCTTCGTCGCCGCCGGCGATCCCGGGCTACCAGTGGCCCTTGCCGGAGGGCTGACCCCCGACAACGTCGCCGCGGCGATCGCGGCCACCGGGGCGCTGGCCGTCGACACGGCCAGCGGCGTCGAGTCGGCTCCGGGGCGGAAGGATCCCGAGCGCGTCCGGGCCTTCGTCAGCCGAGCGCTCGGGGCTTTCGCGGCCCGGGCCGGCGGGAGCCCGGGAAGCGGACGAGCGCCTTTTCGATTCCCGTCAGACGGCTAATATAGAGAGCCTTCCGGCGGCCGAACGGGCCGCTTCGGCACCCGGTTCCTGCTCCCCCCACCCGGATCTATTCCGCTGGGATCCGCGGCAGGGCTTTTCCTCGTGTCCGCTCAATTTTTATCCGCCCAATCAGTCCCCGCCCTCCCTGAAGGAGACCTCCCTTGGCCCACGTTGAAACCCGCCTCCCCTACAAGGTTGCCGATCTCGCGCTCGCCGATTGGGGCCGCAAAGAGATCATGCTGGCTGAGAACGAGATGCCGGGCCTGATGGCGCTGCGGCAGAAGTATGGCCGGACCAAGCCGCTGGCCGGGGCCCGGATTGCCGGCTGCCTCCACATGACGATCCAGACCGCCGTTCTCATCGAGACGCTCAAAGAGCTCGGTGCGGAAGTGACCTGGAGCAGCTGCAACATCTTCTCGACGCAGGACCACGCCGCCGCGGCCATCGCCAAGGCCGGCTTCCAGGTCTACGCCTGGAAGGGGATGACGAATGAGGAGGCCGACTGGTGCATCGAGCAGACCCTGTACTTTGAAGATGGCCAGCCGCTCAACATGATCCTCGACGACGGCGGCGACCTGACGTCGATGGTCCACAACAAGTTTCCGGAACTGCTCGGCGGCATCCGTGGCCTTTCGGAGGAGACGACCACGGGGGTCCACCGCCTCTACCAGATGTTCGAGAACGGCGAGCTCAAGCTCCCGGCGATCAACGTCAACGACTCCTGCACGAAGTCGAAGTTTGACAACCTCTACGGCTGCCGTGAGAGCCTCGCCGACGGCATCAAGCGGGCCACCGACGTGATGGTGGCCGGCAAGGTGGTGGTGGTGTGCGGCTACGGCGACGTTGGCAAGGGCTCGGCCCACTCGATGAAGGCCCTCGGGGCCCGCGTGATCGTCACCGAGGTCGACCCGATCAACGCCCTCCAGGCGGTGATGGAGGGCTACGAGGTGACGACGATGGAGGAGGCCGCCCCGCGAGGCCAGATCTTCGTGACGGCCACCGGCTGCCGCGACGTGATCCTCGGCGAGCACATCGCACGGATGCCCAACGACGCGATCATCTGCAACATCGGGCACTTCGATCTCGAAATCGACGTGTCATGGCTGGAGAACACCAAGGGGATCAAGAAGGTCGAGATCAAGCCGCAGGTCGACCGCTACACCCTCCCCTCCGGCAACTCGGTGCTCCTGCTGGCCGAAGGCCGGCTTGTGAACCTCGGGTGTGCCACCGGCCACCCGTCGTTCGTGATGAGCACGAGCTTCACCAACCAGGTCCTCGCCCAGTTGGCCCTGTGGACCGAGACCGACAAGTATGAAATCGGTGTCCATCTCCTCCCCAAGAAGCTCGACGAGGAAGTGGCTCGTCTCCACCTCGACAAGCTGGGGGTCAAGCTCACGAAGCTCACCCCGAAGCAGGCCGAGTATCTCCACATCCCGGTCGACGGCCCGTTCAAGCCCGAGTACTACCGGTATTGATCGCCGTCGCCGGGCTCCCCCGGCGGCCGCCATCCGTTCCACTCCCGACGGGGGTGTCGCCCAGGCGACGCCCCCGTCGGCTTTTGCGTCCCCTGCCTGCCCGGTTCCACGTGGAACGGCCGGCCGCCCGCGGGCGGCCGGGCAGCCGCTGCGGAGGATTGGATTTGCTACCATCCGGGGAGATCGTTCCCCGCCCAGCACCCCCGAGGAAGCTCCTTCCGCCATGCCCCACGTCGCCCCGCTCCGCGGCCTTCGCTACGACCCCAAGCACGTCGGCGCCCTCTCGCAGGTGATCGCCCCGCCGTACGACGTCATTGACGCGGCGCTCCAGGAGGCGCTCTACCAGCGGCACCCCGCCAACGTGATTCGGCTCGAGCTCAATCGGGAGGAGCCCGGGGATGACGAGCGGACAAACAAATACACCCGGGCGGCGAAGTTCCTCCGCAGTTGGCGCGACCAGGGGGTGGTGATGCAGGAGCCGGCCGCGGCGCTCTACGTCTACCACCAGGAGTTCGAGGTCGAGGGGCGTACGTTTGTGCGCCGCGGGGTGATGGCGCGGGTTCGCCTGGAGCGGTTCGGCACCGGCAACATCCATCCCCACGAGGAGACGATGTCGGGCCCGAAGCAGGACCGTCTCCTCCTCACGCGGGCCTGCCGGGCGAATCTGAGCCAGGTGTTCGGGCTCTATCCCGACACCGAAGGGGAGGTGCAGGAGCTCCTCGATGCCGTCGTGGCAGGGCAGCCGCCGCTGGAGGCGACTGACCACCTCGGCGTGAAGAGCTGGATGTGGCCGCTGACGGACGAGTCGGTGGCGGCGAAGGTGGCCGGGCTGTTGGGACCGAAGCCGGTATTCATCGCCGATGGCCACCACCGCTACGAGACCGCCTGCAACTACCGGGACGAGGTCGCTGCCGACTACGGTGGCTCGCTCCCCTCCGACCACCCCGCGAACTTCGTCCTGATGATGCTCGTCGGGATGAGCGATCCGGGGCTCGTCGTCCTCCCCACCCACCGGCTGTTCGTGGAGCCGTCGGTGGCCACCGCGGCCGAACTGGCGGCGAAGCTCGGCGACTGCTTCACCACCGAGAAGGCCGGCGTTGGCCCGGAGGCCGCCGCGGACGTGTGGGAGCAGATCGAGACTGAGGACGCCCAAGGGACACTCGGGCTCTACACCGCCGGAGACCGGACCTGGACCCTCGCCCGGATCACCCCCGCCGGCGCTGCCCGGATGGAGGAGATCGCGGCCGAGCACGGGCCTGCCTGGCGCGGGCTGGGCGTTTCGATCCTCCATCGGCTCGTGATCGGTGAGCTGCTCGGGGCGAAGCAGATCCCCACCCCCGGCTACGTCCATCTCGTCCGCGAGGTGGTCGAGGGGCTCTCGACTCTGAAGTATCCCCTCGCGGCCCTCGTCATGCCGGCGAGCGTTGGCGACATCAAAAGTGTCAGCGAGACCGGCGAGCGGATGCCGGCCAAGAGCACCTACTTCTATCCGAAGCTCGCCAGCGGCTTGGTCTTCAACCCGCTCGAGTGACCGCCGGGGAGACGTTCGGCCCTCTCTGACGGTCTCGGTGAGCGGTGGCGTTCCACGTGAAACCGTACCGTCCCGGCGGTCTGGGGGTGCTCCGCAGGTGGGGCGGTCCGGGCAAACCTGGGCGGTCGTGCGGTTTCACGTGGAACGACTCCCGGGGGCGGTCGCTCCATCCTCTGACGGCTGCGGCAACCTTGCCCGACACAACGGTTGGAACGCGCTCGAGCACCAGGCATGACGATCGTGCCGGCGGTGGCCGATATTCCGAATGTTCCCGGAATGCCCTGGGAAACATCTGGAAGGGATCTGCGCGTGGGAAGGATTCTGTGCGTGGCCAACCAGAAGGGGGGCGTGGGAAAAACCACCACCGCGACGAACCTCGCCGTCGGCCTCGCCAAGGGGGGGCAGCGGACGCTCTTGGTCGATCTCGACCCGCAGTGCAATGCCACATCGGGGCTCGGGGCCACTCCGGCGGCGATCCATCCGCTCGTTTCTGATGCCCCGCTGTGCGGCTCAGTGATCGAGACGGGCGTGGCCGGCCTCTTGCTCCTGCCGGGGAGTCGGAGCGTCCGCGATGTCGAACGGCTGGCGACGCTCGCCCGCAGCGGCAGTTTTGTCCTCGAGACCCATCTTGCCGGCGGGCTCAATGCCTGGGACTACTGTCTCATCGATTGCCCGCCATCGATCGGCGACCTGACCAGGACGGCCCTGGCCGGGAGCACCGACGTGATCATGCCGATCCAGTGCGAATACTTCGCCCTCGAGGGGCTGACGCAGATGATCGAGGTGATCCGCGACGTGATGGACGAACGCCCCGGCCGGCTGCGGTTCGGGGGGATCGTCCTCACGATGCACGACGACGATCTGGAGTTGACCCGCGAAGTGGAGGAAGAGGTTCGGGACTTCTTCGGGGAGATCGTCTTCGAGACGGTCATCCCCCGCGATGTGGCGGTGTCGGAGGCTCCCAGCCACGCCCGCAGCGTCCTCGATTATGCACCGCGCTCGAGGGGAGCGCGGGCCTACACGGAATTGTGCATGGAGGTTCGGGACTGTGAGTAAGGAACGACGTCTTGGGCGGGGCCTGGAAGCACTGCTCGGCCGTGCGGGGCTCGACCCGCAATCGACCCCCGCCCCCGCTCAGACCCAAGGCACGAGCGCCCTCGCCGCGCAGCCTTCCCCCCTTCCGGGTCGGGCCCTGGATCTCTCCGGCAAGGGAATCGGCGGCCTGGGGACCGGCGCTGCCCGCCTCATCCTCCACGCGCCTGAAGAGGTCGAGCAGGCGGCGGCGGCGCTGCCGGTGAACGAGGTCGATCCGGCGCTGGTCGATCCGAATCCCTGGCAGCCCCGGTCGGTCGTCGACGACGGGGCCCTGGCCGAGCTCACGGCCAGCCTCGGCGAACACGGCCTCCTCCAGCCGATCGTCGTCCGGGCGCGGAGCGACCGCTACCAGCTCATCGCCGGCCAGCGCCGCCTCGCGGCGGTCCGTCGGCTGGGGTGGGCGAAGCTCCCCGTCCGCGTTCTCGATGTCGACGACCGGCAGATGTCGGAGATCGCGATCGTCGAAAATCTCCAGCGCCGCGACCTCGACGCCCTCGAGAAGGCGGTGAGCTTCAAGACCTACCTCGCCGCCTGGGGTTGCACGCAAGACGAGCTTGCCAAGCGGCTCTCGATCGACCGCTCGAGCGTCACCAACCTCATCCGTCTCCTCGAGCTTCCCGAGGGAGTGCAGCAGCGCCTCCGGACGGGCGAGATCTCGATGGGGCACGCCCGCGCCCTCCTTCCGCTCGGCGACGAGCACGAGCAGGTAAAGCTCGCCCAGCGGATCGTCACCGAGGGGCTGTCGGTGCGGGCGATCGAGGGAGAAGTGCAGGAGATTCTCCGGGCCGACGAAGACGACCCGGCCCTGGCCGACGACGACGGCGTTTCGACGGCCGTGGCGGATGTGGAGGACGACGCCCCCCCGGCCGCACCGAGCAGCGCGAAACGGAAGCCGGGGCGGCCGGCGACGAAACGGACGGCGCAGGTCCAAGCCGTCGAGGCCCAGTTGCGCCGGGCGCTCGGCACGAAGGTCGTCGTTCATGCCAACGGCAAGGGGGCGGGGCGGATTGTGATCCCGTTCGGCGATCTCGACGAATTTCAGCGACTCCTGCAGCAAATCACGGGGTGATTCCGTTCGGCGGGCGACCAGGTTCGGGAGGGCTGTATTGAGGGGCCGGGGTCGGTAGGCTGGTCGTCTCCAGCCCCAAAATCCCGATCGCTGCTGCTCCCATGCTCAACAAACTGCTGACGTTGCTCCGTGCCCATGACAAGCTCGGATGCGTGCGGGCGATCGATCGCTCCTGGCGGGGCGGCAGCCTGCGGGTGCCACTCGGGACGGCCCTCGAGGCCACTCTTGCCTGGCTCTGCGCCGCCCAGGATGCCACGCCCGATGGCGGGTTGTCGTATGGCTACAGCCTGACGACCGGCTGGCGCTCGAGCTATCCGGAGACGACCGGCTACATCATTCCCAGCTTTCTTGCCTGCGCGGAGGTGACCGGCAACGACTCGCTCCGTACCCGGGCCCTCCGCATGGCCGACTGGGAGATCGATGTCCAGCTTCCTGACGGCGCCGTTCAGAGCGGGCCGCTCGGCACGCCGGTGGCGCCGGCGGTCTTCGACACCGGTCAGGTGCTCTTCGGCTGGAACGCCGCCTATCGGGCCACGCGCGACCCGCGTTACCGCGCCGCCGCGATCCGCGCCGGAGAATGGCTCGTGGGAAACCTCGATGCCGATGGGGCGTGGCGGAAGAATCTCTCGAATCTCACCGAAGTCTCACCGCTGTGCATCAACGTCCGCTCTGCCTGGGCCCTGGCGGAATCGGGGGTGCTTTTTGGCCGGGAGGATTTTATCGACGCCGGCCGCCGCAGCGGCGTCTGGACGCTTTCGATGCAGGATGATTCGGGGTGGTTTGCCTCGAACGCCTTCCACCATGGCGAGGAACCGCTCCTCCACAACATCGTCTATGTCATCGAGGGTCTGCTCGGCCTGGGAACGCTGTTTGCAGACGAGGCAGCGATCGCGGGGGCCGATCGGGCGGCGGCGGGGCTGGCGCGGCATCTCCTCAAGACGGGGCGGACGTTCGGCCGCTATGCGACGCAGTGGCGGCCGGTCGTTTCCTGGCGCTGTCTGACCGGCGACGCGCAGCTCGCCGGCGCCCTGCTCCGGCTGTGGCAGAGCGGGCGGCGGTCGCTCCCCTATGACGAGATTGCGCTCGGCTTGCTCGAGAGCGTGAGCGCGACGCAGGTGCTGCCGTGGCGGGCCGGCGACGGCCTGTCGGGCGGGGTCGGCGGGTCGTGGCCGATCTGGGGGGCCTACATGGCCTACAGCTATCCCAACTGGGCCGCGAAGTTCCACCTCGACGCCCTCCTCCTCCACCTCCACGGCGTCGACGCCCAGGATCCGCTGGCGGTGCGGAACGGGGGGTGATCGATCGCTGCGGGATGGCTCGTGACCGGCAGCGAGGCCCGCAGCATGGGCCTTTCAGTGCACTGGCATGCCCCAACGTCACCCAAGCGCGTGGCGGCCACGCTCCCGCATTCGGGGAGGGCTATACTCCCCTTCTCTGTTGCCCATTGGCGGAGTACGAGCAATGCCCGTCGAATCGAAGCCTCTTTTCCGCCCCGACGTGCTCTCTCGGCACCTCCGCAGTTTCACGCCGCCGGAGCTGTCCGCCGAGGTTCGGCAGGAGCTAGCCCGGTGGGGAGAACTCGTTGAGTCTGGGCGGATCGACAAGTTCAAGGAGACCGAGCTGCGGCCAGAGTTTTTCCAGCTCTTTTTCCACCGGATTCTCGGCTATCGCGGCCCATCTGACGGGGGGCGCCATTGGATAATCTCGCAGGAAAAGCACGTCGAGGTGGAAGGCGAGTTTGCCGACGCCGTCCTCGGCGAATTTCATGACGGCGCTGACCCGCGATTCTTGGTCGCCGTGGAGGCAAAAGGACCGAAAGACCCGCTCGATCGTCCGTACGGCGGGCGCAGGCTATCGGCCGTCGATCAGGGCTAACGCTACGCGATTAACTTCCCCTGTGAATGGATCGTCGTCACGTCGCTCCGTGAAATCCGGCTCTACGGAAAGGCGACCGATCAGCACACTTACGAATCGATCGACACCGAGCAGCTCGCCCGCGATGACGCGGCCCTGAAGCGATTCGTCTACCTTCTCGGCGCGCCGCGCGTCATCCCCGCGACGGGGGAATGCCACCTGGCGTCCCTCCGTACAGAGTCGGAACAAGTCGGCCGCGAGCTGACGCACGCCTTCTACGGCCGCTATTCCGAGATGCGACGGGGGATGTTCGCAAGTCTCTCTCGCGACAACCCGTCGCTGCCGCGAGAGTCGCTCCTTGCCTACACGCAGCGGATTCTCGACCGGGTACTGTTCTGTGCGTTCGCCGAGGATCGCGGCCTCCTGCCCACCGACTCCCTGCTCAGGGCTTGTGAGCACAACGACCCCTACCACCCCCGCCCCACCTGGGACAATTTCCGCGGTCTCTTCGCGGCCGTCAACCGAGGAAATGCCGCCCTCGGGATCCATGCCTACAACGGCGGGCTGTTCTCCGACCGCGACCCGCACTTCGAGGCGTTGAAAGTGTCCGATGAGGTCTGCGCGTACTTCCGCGACCTCGGCGGATATGACTACCGCCTGCCAGCCGAGGCCGCAGCGGACTCATCCACCGGCCAATCGCTCATCGATGTCGACATCCTCGGCCACATCTTCGAACAATCAATCTCCGACCTCGAAAAGATGCGTGTCGATCCTGGGCTCCTTGCCACGGAGCCGGCGACGAAGGCCGACGGGGCAAAGGGGCGCAGGAAGACCGAGGGGGTGTTTTACACACCGGCCTTCATCACCCGCACGATCGTCGAACAGGCCCTCGGCGCAGTGCTCACCGATCGCTACGACGATCTGCGGCAGCGGCGGGAGTCGGCGGAAAAAGGAACGGCACGCGCGGCGCTGGCCGACCCGCGGGTGTATGACGTCGACAAGCTCAGGGGCCCCGCGAAGGCGGCGCTAGTTGAGTTTTGGGAGGCCTGGCAGGACGAACTGACGCGCGTCAGGATCGTCGATCCCGCCTGCGGCAGCGGCGCTTTTCTCATCGAGGCCTTCGATCAGCTCCACACGCTCTACACGACGAGCAACGACCGGCTTCGGGAACTGCGGGGCAGGCCGGGCATGTTCGATCTCGACAAGCGAATCCTGGAAAACAACCTCTATGGCGTCGATCTCAACGCCGAGGCAGTCGAGATCTGCCGCTTGAGCCTGTGGATCAAGACGGCCGAGCGTGGCAAGGCACTGACATCGCTCGACGACACAATACGCCCCGGCAACAGCCTCATCGCCGATGCGACCGTTCACCCGCAGGCGTTCGACTGGCAGGCCGCCTTCCCGCAAATATTCAAAGAGGGTGGATTCGACGTCGTCGTGGGCAATCCGCCCTACGTCCGGCAGGAGCTCATCAGCCCCATCAAGCCCTATCTCCAGGAACACTACGCCGCCTACCACGGCATGGCCGACCTTTATGTCTATTTTTATGAGCTCGGGCTCCGACTCCTCAAGCCGGGCGGGCGGCTGTCGTTCATCGTCACGAACAAATGGATGAAGACGGCCTATGGCGAGCCGCTGCGCAAACTTCTTGCCGAAGCGGCGTGGGTTGAGTCGGTCGTCGATTTTGGGCATGCCAAGCAGATCTTCGAGGATGCTGACGTCTTTCCCTCGATCCTCGTCGCCCGCAAGCCGACCGCCGCACCCAAGCCAACAATCGCCCGTCTCTGCACGATCTCCCGGGAGCAACTCCGGATCGACGATCTTTCCCGGCAGATCGCCGAAGAGAGCGTTGTGTTGCCGCTGGCGCAGCTCACGAGCGCTCCCTGGCAACTCGAGCCGAGTGGCGTGACCGGTCTCCTGGATCGGATCAGAGCCAACGGCGTACCACTGACGGAATATGCGGGAAAAATGTCGCTCGCCGGCATTAAGACCGGCCTGAATGAAGCATTTGTGGTTTCTTCCACTGTGCGCGATGCGTTGATTGCCGAACAGCCTTCCTGCGATCACCTCATCAAGCCATGCATGCGAGGCCAGGACCTCGATCGCTGGGCGCCAGGCTGGGACGGCCAATGGATGATCAAGATTCCGTCGAGCGAAAACCAGAACTGGCCTTGGTCGGCCGCAGGTGAAGATGCGGAGCAATTGTTTCGGGAAACCTATCCGGCTATCCACGCCCATTTTGAGCCTTTTCGCCAGAGGCTCATGAAGAGGGGAGACAAAGGGCGGTATTGGTGGGAATTAAGATCTTGTGCTTACTGGGATGTATTTTCACGACCAAAATTTTTCTACTCGGACATTACTTGGACCGCGTCTTGGTCGTTTGTGAAGACAGAGGCTCTGGCTAACAACACGGTCTACCTTTTTCCCACAGACGATCCGGAACGTGTCAATGACTTTGGGCTCCTCGGCAGAATCCGTGGGTGAAAAGGGGGCTTGAGAGCGATCCTTCCACGTGCGTCAAGAGAGCCCCTCTGGGCTGATTGCTACCGTCAGCGGCTTTCCAGTTCGGATGGATCGGCATCCACCAGAGCGCGGCGCCTCGCCGTG
>CALQRA010000109.1 GCA_943332855.1 Candidatus Kuenenia stuttgartensis | reverse complement strand
GGAGTTGGCCGAAGGGCAAGCCCGGCTCACCGTAGCCCAGTCGCGGACAGAAGCGAAAGTGTCGGAGTTGGCCGAAGGGCAAGCCCGGCTCACCGTAGCCCAGTCGCGGACAGAAGCGAAAGTGTCGGAGTTGGCCGAAGGGCAAGCCCGGCTCACCGTAGCCCAGTCGCGGACAGAAGCGAAAGTGTCGGACCTAGCCGTGGCGCTCGCCTCACTGACGAACACGGTCGAGCGGCTGTCGATTCGCACCGATACGGTCATCGGGCGGACGTTTGAGCTCCAATTCCGGGATCGGCTGTCGTCGTATCTCGGTCGGTTCCTTCGGCGCAGCAAGCTCCTTCGCAACGACGAAGTCCTCGACGCCATAGAGTCGGTGCTCGAGAGCGAGGAATGCGATGAGGTCCTGCGGGTTGACGCGATCGCGTCTGGGCTCGTCGATGGGGTGCCGAGTCATGTGGTCGTGGAGGTCTCCTCGACCGGCGACACCGACGACGTCGTCAGGGCCGACCGGCGAGCGGCGATTCTGCGGAAGGCCGGAATGGCGGCGATCCCGGTCGTGGCGTGTGAGGCGATCTCGCGCGAGACGGCGCTCTTTGCCCAGGCCAGAGGCGTGCGCGTGTGGTGCAACGGCACGATGCTCGGCGCCGCCGGGTAGGTGCTGCCGTTCGGGGCAACACAGGCCCGGAAAGCGACGGTGCCCGTTGCATCGGCCAGGCCGCTGCCGTCCTGCCGTCCTGCGGGTCATCGGCTGGCGACGTCGTGCCAGGCGAGGCCGAAGCGGGCGAGGTATTTGCGGAGCCGGTCGGCGTCGTTGGGGCTTGCCTTGGCCTGCCGCGAGACCGCGAACAGTTCACGCCCGGCGGCGGAGAGCGACCGCGATTGTCGGCAGACTTCGACGACCGCGTTGAGCTGGAGCCGATCGAAGAGGTCGAGCGTGACCAATCGCTCCCGGGGCAGCAGGGCTGCCAGGGGATCGTCGGCCGCCCCGCCGGCCCCATCGCCCCCCCACGCTATCCGCAGCCGGCCGATCTCCTCGTCGACGTCGGCCGGGCCGATCCGGCCCGAGGGGGCGAGCGTTGCCATCCGGGTGACGGCGGCGGAGAGATCGCGAAAATTGCCCGGCCAAGGCGAGTCGGGGGCCTCGGCGAAGGCGAGGAATCGCTCCCGGGCCTCGCGGTTGATCGTCACGCGCCGACCGCTCCGCGCGGCGAAACGGTCGAGCTCGTAGTCGAGATTCGGCGCGATGTCCTCGCGGCGGGCGGCGAGGCCGGGGAGACTGAAGGTCCACAGATCGATGCGGGCGAGGAGGTCGGCGCGAAATCGGCCGGCGCCCACCGCTGCCGAAAGATCGGCATTGGTGCCAGCCAGGAGCTGGAAATCGCTCGCTACCTCGGCGTCGGAGCCGACCGGGAGGAAGCGACGCTCCTCGATCGCGCGGAGGAGCATCGCCTGTTCATCGAGCCCAAGCTCACCGATCTCGTCGAGAAACAGCATGCCCCCGTCTGCCGCGCGGAGGAGCCCGGCCCGGGCAGCCGCGGCACCGGTGAAGGCGCCTCGCGCATGGCCAAACAGCGCCGACATGGCCTGATCGCCGCGCAGCGTAGCGCAGTTGACCTCGACGAAATTTCCCCTCACGAGCTCGCGGCGGCGCTTGAGATCGTAGATCCGCCGCGCCAGATGCGATTTCCCGGCGCCGGTTGCGCCGGTGAGGAGGATCGGCAAGGGGCTCGCCACAGCGACCCGTTCGATCCGCCCGATGAGGGCATTGAAGGCGGGACTGCGGGTGTCGATCCCTGACTTCAAAAACGACAGATCCTCGCGCTGCTCGAGGGCAAAGCGGGCAGCGATCGAATCGTAGCGGGAGAGATCGAGATCGATCGTCCGCCACTGCCCGGCGTCAGCGCGTCCCCGACGGGGAGGGGAGCACTGGATGAGACGCCCGGGGATATGCCGCGACTCGGCGAGGAGATACAGGCAGATCTGCTGGACGTGCGTGCCGGTGGTGATGTGAACGAGGTAGTCCTCTTCATCGGTCCGGAAGCGCATCGAGCGGGCGAAGCCATGGAGCGACGCGAACACCTCCTCGAAGTCCCAGGGATCGGCGACGCCGATCTCGTGGAGCGTGGGAATCGTCTCCGGGGAGACGGTGCGGATGTCGCTGACCACGCCCGCGGCCAGATCCCGCTCCGCAGGAAGGTGGATCAGTTCGAGCCGATCGACGACGAGATCCCCATGCTGGCACAAGCTGACCGTCGGCCGCCACCGCGACCAGCGGTCTTCGGTCTGCCCGGCGTCGAGCCGGCCGCCGAGGATGCCGAGAACGACGGTGGGGCGGCGAGAAGTCATAGATCTTAAGATAAACAACGATTCTTAAAGATCGAATGAGCGGTGAATGGGCGTGGGCGGAAGTCCGTCGATGTTGTCGTAACGTGCATGGCTGAAATGATTTATGGCTATCTTCCAGAAGACTACTGCGAGAGGCACCGCACTTGCTCTAAGAGTCCTCCTCAGGTCGCCAGTCGGTGGCGATCGACCCGTTCGGCAGCAGTTCGCTGCCGCGGGGCAGAGAATGCCCCGGTCAGCATTCCTTCGGAAGGCAGTCCCATGCACGACATCATCTCCACCGGTGAAGCGACCGGAATCCTCCCCACCGGCGCCGCCACGAAGCCGATCACGGTGATCGGCACGCCGGCGATCCGCGCGTCGTTCGACGCCATCTGCCTCCAGCAGTCGGTCAATTCCCGCCTCGCCCCCGGCGTCACCGACCTCGTGCTCAATCCCGACGGCCACTGCGGCTACGGGGCCCCGGTCGGCTGCGTCCTCGTCTCGCCGACACACGTCTATCCCGGGCCTGTCGGGGTCGACATCAAGTGCTCGATGAGCCTCCTCCAGTTCGATCTCCCCGAGATGGCGATCGCCGACAAGACCGTCCGCCGGGCCCTGATCACGGCCGTCTGTGACCGGATCCCCACCGGCGCCGGGCGCGGGCAGCGGCATGTGAAGAAGGGGCGCGAGGTGTCGACTGACAGCGGACGGCGGCTCCTCGTCGAGGGGGCCTCCGAGGAAGTCTGCACCGACCTCGGCATCCCGCCGGAGTGGGCGTCGCGCTGCGAGGATGCCCGCCACAACGGCCACGATGGCACGAGCGGCGCCCTCGGCGCCCGTCTCGAGCGTCATCTCGATCGGGGTAGCATCAGCAACTTCCATGCGAAGATCGCCCAGCTCGGCTCCTACGGTGGCGGCAATCATTTCGGCGAATGCGAGATCGTCCACGTGGCCGACAACGACCGGGCTCGCCGTGTGGCCGAGGTCTTCGGACTGCGCGACGGCAAGGTGGCGTTTCTCTCCCACTGCGGCTCGCGCGGTCTGGGGCACACGCTTGCCACCGGGCAGTTCCGCGACCTCCAGGAGCGCTTTGCCCGCTGGGATATCCCCCTTCCCGGCGGCGATAAGGAGCTCGTCTACGCGCCGCTGGGGACGCCCGAGGCCGACGCTTATCTCGACGACATGTCCCTCGGGGCCAACTTCGCCACCCTCAACCACCTCCTCATCAATGCCCTCGTCCTCGAGGCCTTTCGCGAGGTGTTTCCCGGCATCGAGGGGGAGCTGGTCTATTTCATCAGCCACAACATCGCCCGCCGCGAGGTTGTCGCCGGCCAGCCGACCTGGGTCCACCGCAAGGGGGCGACGCGCGCCTTCCCGGCCGGTCACCACGCCCTCGCCGGTACCCACTACGCCGACACCGGCCACCCGATCCTCCTCCCGGGTAACCCCCAGGCCGGTTCGTGCGTGATGGTGGCCGATCCCGGGGCGGAGCGCTCTTGCTACAGCGTCAACCACGGCGCCGGCCGCAGGCTGGGGCGGAAGGCGGCGATCCGCTCCCTCGATCAGGCGGCCATCGATCGGTCGTTTGCCGAGCAGGACATCCTCAGCAACTGCCGACAGTATCCGCGCGACGAGGCGCCGGCGGCCTACAAGGATTTTGACGAGGTCCTCAAGAGTGTGAAGCTGGCCGGATTGGCGAGCGAAGTGGCCCGGCTGCGCGCTCGGTTTGTCGTCAAGGATGGAGACAAGGCCGATGACTGACCAGCAGCCGATCGAGGTCGGGGGGGCGATCCACGTCGATGGCGCCCAGGGAGAAGGGGGCGGTCAGGTTCTTCGGTCGTCGCTGGCGCTGGCGATGATCACTGGCCGGCCGGCGATCATTGAGCGGATCCGGGCCGGGCGCGACAAGCCAGGGCTGATGCGCGCCCACCTCACGGCCGTCGAGGCGGCCGCGGCGATCAGTGGCGCGGCGGTGGAAGGAGCTGAAGTCGGCTCCGGGCGGATTGCCTTCACCCCCGGACCGATCCGAGGGGGCGCGCACGCCTTCAGCATCGGCACCGCCGGGAGCGGCACCCTCGTGCTGCAGACGATTCTCCCGGCGCTCCTTGTGGCCCCGGGGCCGTCGAGCGTGACGATCGAGGGGGGCACACACAACCCCTGGGCGCCGACGTTCGACTTCCTCGACCGGGTCTACCTGCCGCTGGTGCGGAGGATGGGGCCGGCCGTCACGGCAATACTCGTGCGCCACGGTTTCTTTCCCGCCGGCGGCGGGCGGTTTCATGTCGCCGTGGAGCCGTGCGGCGGCCTTGCCGGCATCGATCTGCTCGAGCGCGGCGCGGTGATCGCGCGGCGGGTGCGGGCGCTGGTGAGCAATCTCCCGGCGGGGATCGGTGATCGCGAGGTCCGGCGGGTGATCGGACGGCTCTCCTGGGATCCAGACTGCGGGCAGACCGACACCGTCGTCGCGCACGGGCCGGGGAATGTCGTTGAGGTGGAGATCGAGGCCACCGGTCTCACGGAGCGCTTCGCGGCCTTTGGTCGCACCAGGACGAGCGCCGAGCGCGTCGCCGACGAGCTGGTCGGGGAGGTCCGCGACCATCTCGCGCTTGGGCCCCCGGTCGGCTGTTACCTCGCCGATCAGCTCCTTCTGCCGCTGGGGATCTCGGCCTGGCTGCCGGCGGTCGGCGGGCGTGCGCGGGGAGGAGCCTTTCGCACCGGGCCGCTGTCGCGCCACGCCACGACCCACATCGACGTGCTCCGGCAGTTTCTCGGGGTGCGGATTGAGGTCGCGCCCGAGCTTGACGGCCGCGTCTGCTTGGTGCGCGTCAGCCCTCCGCTGTGATCGGTCGTGCTTTCACGTCTCGGCGTATTCCGCCAGCAGGCTCTCGATCCGGGCGAAGACATCGGCCATCAGGGCCGCGTCGGGGAGGAGCGTGACGCGGAAGTGGTCGCGGTAGGGGACATTGAAGCTCGACCCCGGGGCGACAAGGACGTGCCTCCGCTCGAGGAGATCGAGGGCGAAGGCCTGATCCGAGAAGCCGGCCCCGGCAGCCCCGAGCGAGTCGGTGCGGACGCGGACGAATCCGTACATCGCCCCCTCCGGGGCTTGAAGCGCGAGGAACCGGCTCTTGCTCACCGCGTCGAGGAGCGCCGCGCGGGTGGCGTGGAGCCGGCCACCGGGGCGGGTGAGGTCGAAGATCGACTGATGGCCCCCGAGCGCCGTCTGCACGGCGTACTGCCCCGGAACATTCGAGCAGAGGCGCAGCGACGCCAGGAGCTCGACGGCCTGGAGGTAGTCGCGGGCATGCTCGCGCTCCCCCGACACGCTCATCCACCCGACCCGCAGTCCACACGCCCGGTAGATCTTCGAAAGCCCGCCGAAGGAGAGGCAGAGCGTGTGCCGGGCGAGGGTCGCCAGCGGCACAAACGCCGCATCGCCGTAGAGCATCTCGTCGTAGATCTCGTCGGCGCACGCCACGAGATGGTGCTGCTCGGCAATCGCCGCCAGCCCGGCGAGGACCTCGCGTGAGTAGACGGCCCCGGTCGGATTGTTGGGATTGATAACGACAATCGCGCGCGTCCGTTCGGTGACGAGCTTCGCCACCTCGGCGGGATCGGGGACGAAGCCATTCTCCGGCCGGCAGGGATAGTGGACCGCCTTGGCGCCGTGGATCACGACCGACGCCGTCCAGAGAGGGTAATCGGGGCTGGGAACGAGGACCTCGTCGCCCGGGTTCAACAACGCCCGCATGGCGATCATGATCAGCTCGGAGACGCCGTTGCCGATGAACACATCGTCGGCCGTGACATCCATCACGCCGCGCGTCTGCTGCTGCATGACGACCGCCTCGCGGGCCGGGAAGATCCCCTTCTGGTGCGAGTAGGGATCGGCCTGGTGGAGATTCTCCACGATCGCCCGGCGCATCGATTCGGGCATCCGAAAGCCGAAGGCGCCGGGGTTGCCGATATTCAGCTTGACGATCTCGTGCCCCGCCCGTTCGAGCTGCTCGGCCCGGCGCGCGAGTGCCCCCCGGATCTCGTATTTGACGTCGTGGAGGTGCTCGGAGGCGCGGAGAGGGAGTAGGCTCATGGCGGGGGAGTGCCGTGGGGCAGGGATGGCGAAGGGGCCGTGGGGCGCTGGAAAGCCCTGCAATCGTAGCATCACCGCCCAGTCGGCGGCAGGCGCCCGGATCGGCCCGGGGGTGCGTGATTCAGGGGCACAATCGCCCGGCGTGACATTGTTCCTGGGATCTCGCCTCGGCTACCAGTGCTCCGGAATCCCAGGTGTAGGGAGATTGCAATGCCATTCCTTTTCTTTCTTGGTGGCATTCTTCTTCTTGGAGTCCTCCTCGCGCCAATCGTGACCTTGTTCGCGGTCTGGAGCCTCGCTCGGGAGCAGGAGGTCGGCTTTCGCCGCTTGACCAAGCGGCTTGATGACCTCGAAGACTTCCGCCGTCCGCGCGCCGCTTCTGCCCCGAGCGTCGCCGCACGCTCGGCCGATCTCCTTCCGCCTGCCATCGCCGTCGACAGGGGGGCAGCGGAAACGACCCTCGACCCGGCGCTTTCCCCCAGCCCGGCTCCGCGATCGGCTGCAGAGACCTTCGAAGAAAAACTCCGGCAGCCGCCGCCGCCTCTTCCGGACCGCGCGGGGACGACTCCGGCCGAACGGCTCGCCGCCAACGATCGGTTCGCCAATGGGGGGCGTCCGGCGCCTCTCCCCCGCCAGCCATCGACCCCGCGGCCGCCGCGGCAGCCGAGCGCGTTCGAAAAGGCTGCCGAGGAGACCCTCGGGAAAATCTGGAACTGGATCATCGTTGGCGAGGAGCATGTGCCGAAGGGGGTGTCGCCGGAGTTTGCCGTCGCCAGCCAGTGGCTCCTGCGGATCGGCGTGATCACACTCCTTTTCGGGATCGGCTTCTTTTTGAAGTATTCGATCGACAGGGGCTATCTGGGGCCTGCATCCCGCGTCGGCCTGACCGTGATCACCGGCCTGGCGATGCTCGTCGGTGGCACCCGCCTCCTCGGCCGCCGCTACCACGCTCTCGGCCAGGGGCTGATGGGAGGGGGGCTAGCTGCCCTCTATTTTGCGGTCTTCGCCGCGCATCAGATGTTCGATCTGATCGGTGCGGTTCCAGCCTTTGCCCTGATGGTGCTCGTCACGGCTCTTGCCGGCGGGATCGCCGTCGCCTTCGATTCGATGCTCGTCGCCGTCCTCGGGATCATCGGCGGCTACGCCACGCCGTTCATGCTCGAATCGACCCCGACGAGCCTCACGCCGCTGTTCACCTATCTCATCGTTCTCGGCTGTGGCGTCCTCGGGCTCTGCTTCCGGAAGAACTGGCCGCTGGTCAACATGCTCGCCTTCGTCGGCACCTGGGGGCTCGTCATCCCGGCCATTCAACGGCCTGAGCTCTACACCCCGGATCAGTTCTGGACCGTGTTTCCCTTCCTCGTCGGCTACTTCCTCCTCTTCTCGACCGCGACGTTCCTATTCAAGATCGTCCGCGGGGTGAAGTCCGATCTCTTCGACCTCATCGCGCTGATCCTCAATGCCGCGGTGTTCTTCACCGTCGGCAGCGGGATGATTGACCGGGCGTACGGGGAGGCCTACGGCCGTCAGCCGGTCGCGCTGCTTGCCGTGTCGATGGCCGCCTTCTACGCCGCCCATGTCTGGATCGTGCTCCAACGCCGCTTGATCGACCGCGAGCTCATCGTCTCCTTCCTCGGCCTGGCGTCGTTCTTCGTCACGATCACAATGCCGCTGGTCCTCTCCCAGCAGTGGGTGACCGCGAGCTGGGCGATCCAGGCGGTGATCATGCTGTGGATGGCCGAACGGCTCGGGAGCCGGTTCCTGCGGCTCGCCGCCAGCGCCGTTCTGGGGCTCGTTCTCTGCCGGTTCTTCGTCCTCGATCTCGGCAGAACATTCCGGCCGGGGAGCGTGGTCGATGACCTGCCGTTGGGCGAGTTCGCCGTCACCCTCCTCGGCCGGCTCATCTCCTTCGGGATTCCGATCGCCAGTCTTGGCATCGCGGCCTGGTTCTTCCGGCGGGCCGCCGCCGCCGAAGCGGCCGGCTCGGCCGAGGGCGAGCTGCCGATCACGCCGGGCAACGACATCGGGGCTGTTCCGCTCCCCTCGTTTGCCGAGGTCGCGGTGGCGGGAATCGTCGCCATGGCGGTCGTCTACCTCCACCTCGAGGTCGACCGGACCATCGGCTTCCTCCACATGCCGCTCCGCCTGCCGATGCTCACGATCCTGTGGATCGGCGGCGCGATGTTCCTCTTCAGCCGGATCCGGGCCTGGGGGGGAGCGATCGGGATTCCCCTCTTCGTCGCCGCGGTCGCTGCCGTCCTTCTCAAGCTCTGCCTGTGGGATCTGCGGTCGTGGGGGCTCCAGCCCGATTTTGTCTACGCCGGCGCCTGGTCCGGCCACGAGGCGCTCATGCGGCTGGTCGATTTCGGGGCGGTGACCGGTTTCCTCGTGGCGATCACCGCCCTGGCCACCACCCGCAAGCCACTGGCCACCCTCCAGCAGGCATCGGCTGGGGCCGCGGTCGCCACGCTCCTCGCCTGGAGCACCCTCGAGGTCAATTCGTATCTGACCACCTTCGCCCCTGGCCTCCGGGCGGGGGGCGTGTCGATCACCTGGGCCCTGTTCGCCCTGGCCTTCCTGATCATCGGCATCGGTCGCCGCCTCTCCGTCCTCCGCTACTGCGGCCTCGCCCTGTTTGGAATCGTGGCTGTCAAGGTGTTCACCAGCGACCTCGACACCCTCGATTCCTTCTACCGGATCGTCGCCTTCCTGATTCTGGGGGTCCTGCTCCTTCTCGGCTCCTTCCTCTACCTCCGCTTCCGCGAGACGTTTGCGGTTGAGCCGGCGCCGGCGGCGGGAGAAGGCTCCGATCCAACCACCGACGACCACCACGACCAGGAGAACGACGCATGACCGGCCATTTCCCCCGCTTCTGCCTCCTGGTCGTGGTCCTCGCCGCCGTCGGCCTGCACCACGTCCACGCCGCCCCGGTCGATCAGCTCCGCTATCGGCGCCCGATCGTCGTTGAGGCCTCCGCTGGGGAGGAGCTCGTCGCCGTCGGACTCGATGCGGAGGTAGCGGCGGTGACCGAAACCGGCTTTCCCGACCTCCGCGTCATCGACGGCGCCGGGCAGGAGGTGTCGCGGATTCTCCGTCGGGCGAGCGTCGTGAAGATGCGGAGCGTGAGGCGGTCGTTCCCTGTTTATCAAACGCGGCTCAAGCCGCTCCCTGGCGGCGGCCTCGAGATCGAACTCACGATCGACCCCGAGAAACATCCCGTTTCGATCGACGGATTCCGGATCGAGACACCGCTGCGCAATTTCGAGCAGGCTGTCCAGGTGCAGCGGCGCGACGAGGCCGGCGCCTGGATTCCGGTCGGCGACGACACCCTCCTCTTCGACTACGCGCAGTACATGGATACGCGCCAACTCGACGTGACCCTGCCGAAGGCGCAGCGGTTCCCCGCCGGCGGCACCTGGAGAATCACCGTTGACGAGCCGACGATCGAGCAGCAGTCGACCCTCTCCGAGGTCGTTCGGACCCTCGAGGGAAATGCCGAGACGAGTCGGAAGGAGAAGACGATCGTCGAGCGTCAGCCGTTTCGGATCGACTCGATCCAGGCCTGGCACACCGACGAGGCAGCCGAGGTCAAGGCTGCCGACGGCATCGAGATGCCGATCGCGGCGTTCCGCGTCGAGGAGGAACCAAAGGAGAAGCGGACGCGGGTGCGGGTGACGAGCGGTCGGGAACCGATCACTGCCCTGCGGCTCTCGGTTGCTGACCGCAATTTCGGCAGACCTGCCCGGGTGGAAGCTCCGCAGCCCGCAACCAGGAATCGCGACGTCGGCGCACGCCCACCGCCGATCCTCGGGACGGCCCGTGTCCACCGCATCGATCTTCGCGGGATCAGCTCCGAGGCGCTGGCCATCACGATCCCGGAGTCTCGCTACGCCGACTACGAGATCGTGATCGACAACGCCGACAGCCCACCGCTCGACATCACCGGCGTGACGGCGGTCGGCCCGGCCTACGAGGTGGTGTTTCTCGCCCGGCCGGGGAAGGCCTACCGGCTGGCCTATGGCGCCGGAAGCACCGATGATCGTCCCTTCGCGGCGCCGCAGTACGACACGGTGGCGATCGACGCCGCCCTCGGCGCTGGGAAGCTGCCCCTGCAGGGAGCGCTCGGCGCGGCCGAGGAAGTCGCGGTCGAGCCGGTCGAGCGGCCATGGCTCGCCCGGCTGTTCGGCGATCCCTGGCTGATCGGCGGGACGATTCTCCTCCTGGCCATGCTCCTTGGCTTCTCGCTGTTCACGGCGGCCAAGCGGCTCGACGGCCCCCCGTGAGGTCAGACGGTCTGCCGGAAGGCCGGGAGGACGGCGAAGTCGAAGACGACGACGCGCTCGAGACAGGGGACGACGATCGCTTTGACGCGCTCGTGCTCCGGGTGGGGGAGGTAGGTGTCGCGGGCGGCGGGGCTTTCAAAGGTCATGATGAAGCCGTGGGTGAAGCCGTCATCGAGCCCCTCGGGGCTGTCGTACGCGCCGTGGATCATGTCGAGGAGCCCGGGAATCCTCCCCACCATCCCCCGCATCTCGGCGAAGCAGTGGTCGATCTGGGTCGGGGTGATCCCCGGCTTGAAGACGAAGACGCCGAAATGCTTGACCTGCGACATGGGGTGCTCCCTGGAAACTCCCCCGACCGGACGATGACCGGGGCCGATTTTTCCCAGATCATACCGCCGGCGGGGGCGGCCATCCGCCGCCTGGTGCCGTCAACCGGCGAATGCCGGCTGCCCGGTCGCCTCGAGGACCGCCAGCCACAGATCGCCGTCGGGGGCGACTTGGTTGCGGTGACTGACGGCCAGCGGCATCGGAATGTGGACGAACCGGCCCCGGTAGCGCCCCACGACGAGCTCCGTTCTGCCCGCCATCGCCGCATGGACGGCGTTTTGGGCGAGCCGGAGGCAGTAGACGCTGTCGTAGGGATTGGCGCGCACGCTCCGCACGGCGTAGCTCGGGTCGATGTACTTCAGATTCAGCTCGATGCCGGCGGCGGCAAAGTGATCGGTGATCCTCGTCTGGAGGAAGCGGCCGATGTCGAGGAGCTTGCGGTTGCCCGAGGCGTCGACCGCGCCGTCGGCCGTGGGCATCAGTTCCTGTCCCGCCCCCTCCGCCGCCACGATCACGGCGTGTCCGCGCGTCTTCACGCGCTCGAGGAGATGCTCGAGCAGCCCGCCGGGGCCCTCGAGCCGGAAGGGGACCTCCGGGATCAGCACGACGTTGGCGTCGGATTGGGCGAGCGCCGCGTAGCAGGCGATGAAGCCGGAGTGGCGCCCCATGAGCTTCACCAGGCCGACGCCGTTGGGAGAAGCCTTGGCCTCGACGTGCGCCCCCTGGATCGCCTTCGCCGCTTCGCCAAACGCCGTCTGGAAGCCGAAACTCTGGTCGATGTAGGGGATGTCGTTGTCGATGGTCTTCGGCACGCCGACGACGGCGATCCGCAGGCCGCGATCGGCGATGACCCGGGCGATCGCCATCGCGCCGCGGAGCGTTCCATCGCCGCCGACGACAAACAGGGCGCTGATGTTCATCCGCTCCAGGCAGTCGACGATCGCCTCTGGATCCTGCCCGCCGCGCGACGTGCCGAGGATCGTTCCGCCGTCCTCTTTGGCCATGCTCACGCTCGACGGGGCGAGGTCGAGGACATCGTGGCCGTAGCGCGGGATGAAGCCCTGGTAGCCGTTGCGGAAGCCGTGGATCCGCGTCACGCCGTAGTGAAAGGTCATTTCCATGACGATCCCGCGGATGCAGTCGTTGATCCCCGGGCAGAGCCCACCGCAAGTGACGATCCCGACGCGGGTCTTGGCCGGATCGAAGAAGATCCGCTGCCGCGGCCCGGCCGGCTCGAAGCCGGGCAGGTCGGCGGCGGCGAGACCGGAGGCGGCCACGCTGCTGGCGGTGTCGTGGAACAGGACCCGGTCGGTCTCCTCGACGGAATGGACGCTCGTCCGCCGCGATTCGAGGAACGGCCGCAGCGGCGAATCGATCCGGCAGGGGCCGAGCGTCGGCACCGCCAGGGCCGCGGCGAGGTCTCCTTCGGGGGCCGGTGACATAACGCTCGTCTCCGCGGGGGCTATCCGGTCGTCCGCATCCCGGCCGCGATCCCCTGGACGCAGAGGCGCAGAAGTCCACGCGGCTCGTCCTCTCCCGGAGCAGGTGGGGCGGCGCGGCGGCGGCGCATGAACTCGATCTGGATCAGATTCAACGGATCGACGAAGGGGTTGCGCATCTCGATCGACCGGCGAAACCACGGCGTCGTCGCCAGGAGCTCGCCGCCACCGACGATGTCGAGGATCCCCTGCCGGGCCCGGTCGCGTTCGGCCGCGATCCGTTGCCAGATCCGTCGGCGGACATCGGCGTCGTCGGTGAGCTCGGAGTAGCGCTGCGCGATCGCCATGTCGGCCTTGGCCAGCGCCAGGGTGGCGTTGTCGATCGTCGCCTGGAAGAAGGGCCACTGCCGGTACATGTCGTGGATCCGCTGCCAGCCGTGGCGATCGTCGTATTTGACTTCCGTCAGCGCTGTTCCCAGGCCGTACCAGGCGGGGATCATGCAGCGGCTCTGCGTCCAGGCGAACACCCAGGGAATCGCCCGCAGATCATCGAGCGACCGGCCCGCGTCGCCGCGCCGCCGCGACGGCCGCGAGCCGATGGGAAGATTCTCGATTTCTTCGATCGGCGTTGTCTGCTCGAAGTAGCCGATGAAGCCCGGCTGATCAACGAGCTCCCGGTAGATCGAGTACGACCGCGCTGCCATCTTCTCCAGCAGCTCGGTCCACTCTGGCCGCGGCGTCGTCCGCCGGGTCGTCGAGGCGATGAGCGTCGCCCAGGTGACCTGTTCGAGGTGGCGCCCGGCGATCTGGGGGTCGTCATAACGTTCCGCGAGCACCTCCCCCTGCTCGGTGAGCCGGAGGCTGCCGTCGAGCGATTCCGAGGGGAGCGAGAGGATCCCGCGCGCCGCCGGGCCACCGCCGCGGCCGAGCGAGCCGCCGCGGCCATGGAAGAAGGTGATCTTCACGTCCCTCGCTGCGGCCGCTTCGTGGAGCCTTTCTTGCGCTGCCTGGAGGCCCCAACAGGCGGCCAGGTAGCCACCGTCCTTCGTGCTGTCGGAGTAGCCGACCATGACAATCTGCCGGTTGCCCCGGCCGGCCAGATGGGCGGCGTAGTCGTTTTGATCGAGGATCTGGGTGAGGGTTTCGTGGCCGTGGGCGAGGTCGTGGATCTTCTCAAGCAGCGGCACGATGGCGATGTCGGACGCGGCCACGTCCTCGCCGCGGGCCAGCGCCCGCCCCTGGGCCCAGCGCCACAGCCAGAGCACGGAGAGGATGTCGGCTGGAGCCCTCGTGAGGCTGACGATCGCCCCCCCCAGGCACTCCGGGCCGAACCGGACGACGGCCCGGTGGAGCAGCTCGAACAGCGCCAGGGTGTCGATCGTGAGGGGGTCGAGGCTCGCTGGGGGAATTGTTTCCGAGGTGCCGAGCGATGACGAGAGCAGCGCCAGCCGCTCCTCGGCATCGGCGGCCTCGTAGACCCCCGCGCCACAGACGCCGGCGGCGGCGAGGATTTGCCCCATGATCCCCTCGTAGGCCCGGGCGTCCTGGCGGACGTCGAGCCGGCCCATGTGGAGGCCGAAGGTGCGGACAAGATCGACCCAGCGGCGCGGGAGGGAGTCGTCGGGGAGGAGCCGGTCGGCCTCGAGGGCGGCGAGGAGAGCTTCGGCGTCGGCGACGAACGCGGCGTGCGATGGGTACGCCCCCGGCACCGGGCCGCCGTCGAGCCGCAGCCTCCGCGAGGCTTCGAGCCGGAAGCGGATCATCCGGATCCAGCGACGAAACGTCTCATGCGGGGCAAGGGGGCGCAGAACTTCGCCAAGCCCCTCGTGAGTGGCGGCAAGCGCGTCGAGCTTGGCCGCGAGCACGCGCGAGCCAGCGGTCAGTTCGTCTGACACCGTGAGGAGATCGTGGAGCCGAGCGCACTGCTCGAGGTGGCGGTCGATTGCCTCCTCGCGGAGCCGGTGGAGCGTCTGGCTGGTGATGTCGGCGGTCACGTAGGGATTGCCGTCGCGGTCTCCCCCCATCCACGACCCGAAGGAGAGGAAGGCCGGCACGTCGTCGAGCTCCCCCGGATACCATTCGGCGAGGCCGCGGCGGAGCGATTCGTAGACCCCCGGCACCGCCTCCCACAGCCGCGGCATGAGCGACAGCCCGCGTTCGACCTCGTCGAGGACACTCGGCCGCGTCGGCCGGAGAAAGGCGGTCTGCCAGAGGATCGCCAGCTCGCCGCGGACATCGGCCTCGATCCGGGAGCGTTCGCGGGGGAGGAGATCGGCCCGATCAAGCTCCTGGAGAGCGTGGCGCATCCGCCGCAGCTTCGAGCGGATCGAGCGCCGCTTCGCCTCGCTGGGGTGGGCGGTGAAGACGAGCTCCACCGAGAGCCGCTCGAGCGCGGCGGCGACGTCGGCGGCGCGGAAGCCGAGCGACTTCAGCTCGCCGATCGCCGCGGCCGGGGATTCGGCGGGCGCTTCCGGGTGGCGATCGCGTTCCCGTTCCCGCAGCACCCGAACGCGCTGCCGGTCCTCGGCGATGTTGGCGAGATCGAAATAGATCGAGAACGCCTCGGACACGAGCCGGGCCCGGACGACGTCGAGCCCCTCGATGCATTCGGCGAGCGC
>CALQRA010000108.1 GCA_943332855.1 Candidatus Kuenenia stuttgartensis | reverse complement strand
CCTCACCGCCCAGGCTTCGGCAACCTTCGACATCAACGGCTCCGCCGATGCCCCGATCGTCACGGCCGCCCCGGCATCCAACGGCCTCGTTGAACTCGGCACCGTCATCGCTGGCGTCAACAACGCCACCGCCGTCTTCACGCTCACAAGCGTCGACAGCACCGTGTCGATCGACACTGCCTGGCTCGAACTCAACGGCTGGATCACCGCCGATGCCGGCCTCACCTACACCACGGCCGGCACCTACGGCGCCGCCACCCTCGACTCCGCCACCGCCACGATCACCTACTTCCTCGACGACGCCCTCGCGACCACAAATGCCCTCGCCGAAGGCCAAGCCGTCTCCGAACTCTTCACGATCCAAGTCGTCGACGCCACCGGCCTCACCTCGCAAGCGACAGCAGAGTTTGCGATCACCGGTAGCAATGACGGCCCCACCGTCACCGCCGCGCCAGCCTCCAACGGCCTCATCGAGACCGGCATTTTCCTCGCTGGGGTGAACGCCGCGACGGTGTCCCTTACCCTGGCTGATGTCGATGGAACCGTCACCATCGATGTTCCTTGGCTCGAATCATTTGGCTGGAACACCGCTGACGGCGGCCTGACGTATACGCATGGTGGCGACTACGGAATCGCCACGATCGATCTGTCAACCGGCATCGTCAGCTATCTCCTCGACAACACGCTCCCGGTCACCAACGCGCTCGTTACCGGGCAGACCGTCTTCGACCCCTTCACGATTCAGGTGGTTGACAACAGCGGCATGACCGCGGATGCAACCGCCGTTTTCACGATCGACGGCACTGACACGCCGAGCATCTTCACCGCGAACGTCGCCGGTTACGCCTCGGTGTCGAGTGCCAACCCAACGGCGGCCACGCTCGGCATCCTCAATCCCGCAAATACGCTCTTGATCTCGATCCCGGCTGAGGCCGGCGCGATCGATATCCTGAACGTCCAGTGGGAGTGGTTCGACATCAACACCAATGCCTGGATCTCGATCCCGGGTGCCAATTCCCTCACGTACCTTCCGAACGACTTCGACGCGGTCCCCTTCGGATCGGTGATCCACGCCGTGGCCGAATACACCGACGCCACCGGCCCATTGATCATCACGTCCGTCCAAACGGCGCCGCTGGGCGTGGAGATTGTGGGCACTCTCGTCAATGACGCCTTCTTCGGGACGATCTTCCAGGATGTGATCTACGGCGGTGCCGGCAATGACTTCCTTGATGGCAATCTCGGGGCCGATTATCTGGTCGGTAGTGTTGGGAACGACACCTATGTCGTCGATGACGTTGCCGACGTCGTGATCGAGAATCCCGGGGAGGGGATCGACACGATCCAGAGCTCCATTTCTTGGACCCTCGGCGCCGATGTCGAGAATCTGACCCTGATCGGACCCGGGACGATCAACGGCACCGGCAACGCCCTCGACAATACGCTCATCGGAAACGGCCTCGACAACATCCTCATCGGTGGCGTCGGAGCCGACACCCTCACCGGCGGGGCCGGCATCGACACCTTCCGGCTGACGAGCCTCACCGACTCGCTGGCTGCCTCGATGGATACGATCACCGACTTCGTCATCGGCACCGACGTGCTCGATGCCCCGACGGCCTTGGCACGGAACCGGATCACGCCGGTGGCTATCCCGGGCACGTTCTCGACGGCAACGCTCGAGTTCCTGCTCACGCCCACCGCCCTGCTCGCCAATCGTGGCGCGATGGTGACCTTCGGCGGAAGCGCGACCGAGGCGTATCTCGTCCTCAATGACGGCGTCGCCGGCTACAACCCAGCGACTGACGCTGTCGTGAGGATCCGGTACACGGGCCGGATCGCCAGATTCATCGTCACCTGATCGTCAGTCCTTCCGCGGGCGGCCCCGCTTCGGGGACTGGTCGGCATCGACGCCATCAAGGGGCTTCCAGCGGCCTTGCTCCTGGAGGGAGCGGCGGAGGAGATACTCGACCTGGGCATTGACGCTCCGCATGTCGTCGTCGGCCCAGCGCCGCAGGGCCGCGAGCACCTTCGGATCGATCCGCAGCAGGAAGGTGTCGCGGGGAGGCACGGCAGAGAGGGCTCCTTGGGGCAGACCGACGTTTGCAGGATCAGTTGTAGAGCGTGCCGGTGTTGACGACTGGCTGCGCGTGACGGTCGCTGCAGAGGACGACCAAGAGATTGGAAACCATGGCCGCCTTGCGCTCGTCGTCGAGATCGACGATCTTCTCCCTCGAGAGATGTTCGAGGGCCATCTGCACCATGGTCACGGCCCCCTCGACAATCTTTGACCGGGCGGCAACGATCGCCGAGGCCTGCTGCCGCTGGAGCATGGCTGCGGCGATCTCGGCGGCATAGGCGAGGTGACTGATGCGGGCCTCGATGACTTCCACACCGGCCTGATCGAGCCGCTCCTGGATGTCGGTCCGCAGTTGCTTGCAGATCTCCTCGGTATTGCCGCGCAGCGACATCTCGTGATCCTCGCTGTCGTAGGGATAGCGCATCGCGAGCGACCGCAGCGCCGCCTCGCTCTGCACGGCGACGAAGTCCTCGTAGTCCTGGACATGAAACGTCGCCTCGGCCGTGTTCACGACGCGCCACACCACCACGGCCGAGATCTCGACCGGGTTACCGTGGAGATCGTTGACCTTCGACGGGCGGCCGTGCGTCCGCCCCTGTTCCTCCACGACCTTCCCCGCAGCATCCTTCTTCTCAGGCGTGCGCGAAGAACCGGTCTCGAAGTTGCGGATCCGCAGCGTGATCGGGCGTTTGGTGTAGAAGGGATTGGCCCAGAAGAATCCGGTCTGGCGGACGGTCCCCACATATTCCCCGAAGAGGGAGCAGACGCGGGCCTCGTTGGGGCCGACGGCCATCAGGCCGGCCAGCACCAACACTCCGGCGAGGATCGCCGGCACAAGGAAGAAGGGGATCAGGAACGGCATGCCGGAGAGGATCGAAGCGGGGATGATCACAGCCGGCGAGACCACGAGCAACAGCCCCATCCACAACCGGCCCCAGCCGGAGATCGGTTGCAGGGGCACTTCGGTGATCGTGACCGCAGGACTCGTCGATTGGTTCGGAGTTGTCGCGTTCATGGATCTCTCGGGGAAAGAGGGGGCGGCGCAGTTCCGCACGATGGATTTCTGAAAGACATCATAATGATATCACATTATCCAGCCGCGTCAATCTGTTCCCTTCCGTGGGCCCCACAGCTGGCGGCGGTCAGCCAGTGACCGGGGGGATCATCGTCCGCTTCCCCATCCAGGAAACGAGGGCCTCGGGGACGGCCACCGAGCCGTCGGCCTGCTGGTAGTTCTCGACGATGGCGATGATCGCCCTGCTCATGGCGATCGCCGTGCCATTGAGGGTGTGGACGAAGTTCGTTCCCTTCTCCCCTGCCTTGCGGTAGCGGATCGCCAGACGGCGGGCCTGGTAGTCGGTGCAGTTGGAGGTGCTCGTCACCTCTCCCCATTCCCCCTTCTCGCCGCGCCCCGGCATCCAGGCCTCGAGATCGAACTTCCGGTACGCCGGCCCGCCGAGATCGCCACTGGGCGTATCAATCACCCGGTACGGGATCCCCAGGCCGTCGAAGAGCTCGCACTCGAGCTCGAGCAGTTCCTCGTGCATCCCATCGCTCTGCTCGGGAAGCGTGAAGGCAAACATCTCCACCTTCGTGAACTGATGGACGCGGTAGAGCCCGCGCGTCGCCCGGCCGTGGGCACCGGCCTCGGTGCGGAAGCAGTGGCTGATCCCGCCGAGGCGCAAGGGAAGCTCCGCGGCCTCAAAGATCCGCTCGTGCATCGCCCCGCCGAGGGTGATCTCGGCGGTGGCTACGAGCGACAAGTCGCTCCCGGTGATGGAGTAGATCTGCGTCTCCGGGCCCCGGGGCATGAAGCCGGTGCCCTCGAGGATCGAGTCCCGCGCCAGATCGGGGGTGGTCATGACCGTGAACCCCCGCCGCTGGAGCAGGTCGACGCAGTACCGCGTCAGCGCCAGTTCGAGGAGCACGCCATCATTGGTGAGAAAGTAGAAGCCGTGCCCCGCTACCTTCGCCCCGGCATCGAAATCGAAGAGCTTGAGACTCGCGCCGAGGTCGACATGGTCGAGGGGCTTGAAAGGGAACTGCGGGAGCGGCGTCTTGCCACGCCGGAACTCCACCGCAGCATCCTCGCCGCCGGTCGGCGCTGCGGGATGGGTGAGATTGGGGATCGCGCGGAGAATGGCATCTGACTCGGCCACGATCTCGGCCTGCTTCGTCTCGAAGGCCGCCACCTCCTCGCGGAGTCTGCGCCCCTCGGCCTTGAGCGATTCGCGTTCAACGTCGGCCGCCTTGCCGATCGACTTGCTGACCAGCCCGGCCTGCTGGTTGATCCGGTCAATATCCGCCTGGAATTGCCTCCGCAACCGGTCGAGCTCGGCGAACCGCGCGACGTCGGCGTCCGAGCCGCGTTTCCGGCAGTTGTCCGTGACGAGATCGATGTTGTCGGCGACAAAACGGCGGTCGAGCACGGGCAGAATCTCCGGGGATGGGGGCCGGGCGGTCGGGGACCGGGTCCCCCAAGGGCCTCGCAGGGCCACCGCAACGTATACTTACGGCGTGGTTCGCCGACCCTCGGAAGTGTGCCAGACCGATGCCCACCGCCGCCAGTGCTTCATCCGAGCCCGCCCCCGTTGAGCCCAACGAGGCGGCCACGGTCGCCGTCGAGACGGAAGCCCCCCCCGCAGCGCGGGACGAAGCCACGGACGCCCCCCCCCGTCGGCAGCCCCGCTACCACGTCCTTCTCTGGAACGACGACGACCACACCTACCAATACGTGATCGTCATGCTGCGCCAGCTTTTCGGTCATCCGGCGGAGCGGGGCTGGAAGCTCGCCAAGGAGGTCGACCAGCAGGGGCGGGTGATCGTGCTCACGACCACCCTTGAGCACGCCGAGCTGAAACGAGACCAGATCCACGCCTTCGGTGCCGACCGTCTCATCGCCCGGTCGCAGGGTTCCATGACAGCGTCGATCGAACCGGAGCGATGATCGCTCCGTCGTGCCGTGGGGCAAACCCTGCGGTGGTCTGATTTCCTCCCCGCTGGAGCCTTCGAGTGTCCGCCCCGAAATCGGCAGGGTATGTCACAGACGTCGCGTACGTCCCGGGCTTCTACCAGCACCTCGCCCCGAGGGCGATGCGGCACGTCGCGCTTCTCAACCGCATCGTCCCCCCGGCGGTCGCTGACGGATTCCGCTACCTGGAGCTCGGCTGCGGGCTCGGACGGACGCTGACGACGCTCGCCGCCGCCAATCCCCAGGGGACCTTCACCGGCGTCGACATCAATCCGCAGCACACCGCCCAGATCGCCCACGATATCGAGATCGGTGCGCTCTCCAACGCCCGCATCGTCACTTCCGATTTCTCCCAGCTCCCCGACGATCTCCGCGACCTCGACTTCATCACGCTCCACGGAGTTTGGAGCTGGGTCGCACCGGATGTCCGCGCCGACATCCTCCGCATCGCCTCCGAGCGGCTCGCCCCCGGCGGGCTCCTCCTGGTGAGCTACAACGCCATGCCAGGGTGGGCCCATCTCCAGCCGATCCGCGGCATCCTCCGGCAATACGCATCGCTGCGGCAGGGAGACAGCGCGCAGCGTGCCCGTGACGCCGTCAACTACCTCGCCTACATGCGTGATCAGAAGGCGAAGTACTTCGTTGACAACCCCAACGCGGCGACCTACGTCGACACGATCCGCGGGCAGGACCCGCGATACCTGGCGCACGAATACCTCAACGAACACTGGACGAGCTTCTACTTCGCCGACGTTGCCGGTCAATTCGCGGACGCCGGTCTGAACTTCGTCGGCAGCCTCCCGGTGCACACCAACTTCTGGGATCTATGCGTCGCTCCTGTGTTTCATGACCTCTTCCGCACCACGACCAATCGCCTGGTGACCGAGGCCCACAAGGATTTCTGCGCTAATACGATGTTCCGCTGGGACCTCTACGGCAAGCAGCCGACCCTTCTCCCCGACGTTGCCACGCGGATCCGCGTGGCCGATGATTTGTGGTTCCGCAACCCCAAGCCGGGCGTGCAATTGCCGATCACCGTCAATCTCGGCGTGGTCAACTCGACCGTCGATGGCGGCCTCTACGCGGCGCTCCTCGGCATGCTCGCCGGCCGCGGCATGCGGATGTCGGAGATCATCGCCGACCCGCGGCTGTCGTCGTCGAGCGACACCGAGATTGCCAAGGCGGTCGATGCGGGGGTCGGGATGCAGCTGTTCGAGGTGTCGACTGGGCCGGTGCTCGAGATCGACCGCAGCGCCGCGGCCACGCGGATCGGCATGCCGTCGGCCTTCAACCGGGCGATCCTGGCCGCGGAGCTGTTCGGCGGGCGGGGTGTCCCCCTGGCCAGCGCTACCAGTGGGTCAGCGATGACGCTTGGCGATCTCGACGCCGCGATCCTCTCCACCTGGCTCGACGAAGGAAACGACGATCTTGCGGCGGCGGTCGACGCCCTGATGACCAGGCGCGACCGCGTCATCAACCACGAAGGGCAACCGATCACCGATCCTGCCGAACGTCGCAGTCGGCTGGCAACCGCGTGCGACAGCTTCCGAGCCAACGTTCTTCCGATCCTCGAGGAGCAGGGGATCGTCGTGCGGGAAGGCTGATCCCCCCTTTCCCTCCCATTCCCCCCCAGACCGCGCCCGGATCCCCCGCAGCCCGAAGTGCCTCCGCGGAAACCGCCCAGATTCGGCAGGCTGTGGTCGGAAAGGATGTTCGATCGCCATTCTCATGCCCTGCGCGGGGTGTGCCGAATAAACCGGTGACACGGGTCGTTCCGGATCCTCCGATCGCGACGGACTTTCGATGCGCACATCCCCATCCGTGACACACGGCATCCTCCCGAGGCGTGCCCTCCTCTGGGCGTTGGTGTGGCTCTCCCTCCACGCCGTTCCGACGGCGGGAGCGGCGCCGGACGCCGGCCCGGATTTCCCCGGCGACACGCCACCGCTGCCGGCCGAGTCTGAAGCCCCCGATGCGCCACCGGCGACAGGTCTTCCCACCGTCGTCGATACCCCCGGCAGGATCTTCTCCGGCCCACTGGTCGGCGCCGCCACCGATCCTCAGCGTTACCTCGTCTTCGACGCCCTGGCCATGCAACGCAACAACGCGCTCAAGGGCGGGCCGCTGATCGTCGAAAACGTCACGCCGCAGTTCACGGCGCTCCAGAAGGACATGCTTCAAAGCACGGTCGCTCCCGGCGCGCGTCTCCTCTACGGCGATTATGGTTCCGACGGAATCGGCTGGGAGACCGGCTATCTCGGCTTGTGGAACATGTACTCGAAGGCCCGCATGGAGAGCCCAAATAGCCTCCTCCAGGCTCCCGGCGGCCTCGGCTTCGCCTCAACCGCGATGCAGAACGGCTCCCAGGGAGACTTCACCGGGGTCACTTCTCTGCAGTCCGCCGATGTGAATGTCGTCTTTCATCAGTTCGACGGCGGTTGGAATCCGCGGTCGCCGCGCCCTTCCCAGCGCGTGAATTGGTACGACGGCGGCCACCTCGATTGGATGACCGGCTTCCGCTGGGCCGGGCTCGACGACGTCGGCATTCTCGGCTTCACGCCCGCCGGAGCTCCGGCAGCCAACACCTACAAGGCGCACACCTCGTCGAACCTCTTCGCCGGTCAGGTCGGCGTTCGGGGGAGGATGGAGTTTCAGGAATGGGCCTTGGAGAGTTGGATCAAGGTGGGGCTCGCCGGCACCTCCCTCTCCCAGACGCAGTCGTTTCAGGATCAGCTCGCCCCGCTTGATCCCTTCCGCCCCACCGGTTCGTCGTGGAAGGGGGGGGTCGGCATGATCGCCGACGCGAACCTCTCCGGAGTATGGCGGTTCGACGATACCTGGGGCTTCCGCTTCGGCTACAACCTTGTCTGGCTCACCGGCGTGGCGCTCGCTCCAGACCAGTACAACTTCTCCGCCAGCACCTCCCCGGCGACAGCCATCGACAACACCGGCAGCATGCTCCTGTCGGGTGCCAACGCGGGGCTCGAAGCCCGCTGGTAGGCCACTCTCTCTCCCGAGGCCGCCAAGCCTCGCAGACGACGGATCAGGTCGCCTTCAGCAACTCGACGTCGAAGACGAGTGTTGCCCCACCGGGAATCGTCGGCGGGCTGCCGGCGTCGCCATAGGCGAGGTTCGCCGGGATGACAAGCAGGCGGCGGCTCCCTTCGTTCATGGTGGACAGCGCTTCGGTCCAGCCTTTGATCACTTGACTGAGGCCGAAAGAGACTCCGCTGTTGCCATCAAACCGGGTGCCGTCGAGCAGCCAGCCGGTGTAGTTCACCGTGACCGTCGAGGTCAGCGAGGTCGGCTTTTTTCCAGTGCCGACCACAAGATCCTCGTACGCAAGCCCGCTGGCCGTCGTCACCATTCCTGCGTACGGCAACGCTGGGATCGAAGCCACTTCGCGCGGCGATCCCAACACCCCAGTGTTTTCGGCCGACTTGTTCCAGACGTTCTTGACGGCGTCGAAGTCGAATACCCGATCCGTTTCTACGGCCAGTCGAATCTGGTTGGAGCTGATCTGATCGATGCGGCCATCATCATCGGTGTCGGTGACCGCGATCGTCACCCCGACCGGCTTCGACGACAGATCGCCATAGGCAGCGAACTCGGAGAGGGGTGTCGCGGAAGCCCCGATCTTGCCGTCAAGGATTTGGATCTTTGAAGTCCCCCCGCCGATCGGTGCAACGAACAGATCGTCCAGGGAATCGGCATTGAAGCGCGCCGCGATGACATTCAGCCCGCCCTTGTAGGCCGTCGTATATGGCGATACCGTCTTCACCACCTTCTCAGTGGCGCCGGAGAGATCGACCACTTGGATCGTTGGCTTGATTCCCCGGCCACTGGCCACGACGAGTTCCTCCCGGCCATCGGCTGCGGTGGCATCGGTGGTCGCGCCGTTGGTGAACGTGCCGAAATCTCCGGAACTGAGCTGGACCCCGGCGATCGAACCGGCGATCGATGACGTGAACGACCGGTAGAGGGTCAGCGGTTGGCTCCCAGTGAGCGTTGTGGCGAAGACCTTGATCTCCCCCTTCCCGGAGCTTTTGGCCACCGCGATGTCGCCCGTGCCATTTCCATCGAAGTCACCAATGGTCACGTCGAGGCCACGGCGGTACCCCTGCCCAAACGGCTGGATCGTGTACTTGGAATCCTTGACAAGTGTCACCTTCCCGACAGCATCGATCTCTTGGTTGTAGACAACCACCTCCCCAACCCGACCGAAGCCGGGCACCACGACGATCTCCGGCTTGCCGTCACCGTTGAGATCCCCCACCGCCGTCTGCATCCCCCCCTTGAACGTCGACTCGAAGACCATCGTCGAAGCGATCGCTGCTCCAGTCGACGGATTCACAAGCCGGAGAAGCGGTGTGCTCGACCAGCCGGTGTCGTCGGTCACCGCGATCGATGCCGGGACGAACTTGAGCGTCGAGGTCGCGGAGTTGTTGGCTGGGGTCGTGTCGCTTCCGCCTGAAACGCTCGCCGTGGTGACCAGCGGCCCGGTCTCGTCGGCAGCGATCTGGGCGGTGACGCTGAAGGTGACGCTCGCCCCGGATGGGAGCGTGAGCGTGCCGGAGGGCCCACCGGCGCCAGCGATCGGGCCGACACCCCCGCCCAGATAGGCCGCCGACCAGACAGCCCCGGAGATCTGGCTCCCCAGGGCGGTCGTGAGGACGGCGTTTTGAGCGGTCTCGGAGCCGATGTTCGAGACGGTCAGTTTGTATTCCGTCTGGGTGCCGGCGGCATACCAGGCATGGGCGTCGTTGATCGTCACCGAGAGATCGGCGGCAAGCATCATCCGCTGCTCGAGCATCTCGGTGCCGTGCATCCCCACGCCGAGGGTCTCCCAGTGGCCCGGACGCTTGCGGAGGCTCCGGCGCGACAACCGGGCCCGTTCCCGGGAGGGGAGGCGCCCGAGGGTGAACCGACGGAGGGAGAAGGGAAAGAGGGTGATCATCGGCGAGCCTCCGGCGTGTGGAACGTTCTACGTCGAGAGTTACCCCCGGGTTCGGTGGCGGTCAACGTTTCGGCTCGGATCCGTCATGATTTTCACCGAATCGCGCCGATCGCCATCCCCTCCCGGCCGCTTGCATGGCCGTAAGACCGAATCAGACTCGTGGGAATCCCCATTCTCCCGGAGCCTGAACCATGCCCCGTCCCCGCTTCCTTGCCCCTTTGGCCCTGTCGATCCTCCTGGCCCTGGCTGCACCGGCCCGCGCGGTCGATCTGACGGGATCTTGGGCGGGGAGCTGGGAAAGTACGTCGACCGGTCACGCCGGCCCCCTCCGGGCCACGTTCCGCCCCTGCGGAGAAGACCGGTGGGCCGTCGATTTCTCCGGGCGGTTCTTCAAGCTTTTCCCCTTCCGCTACTCCGTCACGCTCCGCGTCGTCGAGGATGCGGGGGACCGGGTCACGCTGGCGGGGACTTCCTGGCTCGGCCGGCTGTTCGGGACCTTCTGCTACCGGGCCGACGCCACCGCCTGCCGGTTCGAGGCCCACTACACCTCGAAGAAGGACACCGGGGTCTTCCGACTCGAGCGTGCCGATTGACCCGTTAGTGGCGCGGGGATGATCCCCGCGCCGCCCGTCGCTCCGACTCGCTCAGATCGGTTCGGCCCGGGGTGAGTTGCCCCCCTTTGGTACCAGCGACTTCCCCTCGAGGAGCGCGTCGAGCTGCTTGCGCAGTTTCGCCTCCATCCCCTCACTCGCCCCGACATGGACCGCCTCGACGCTGCCGTCCCGCCCGATGATCACCGTGTGGGGGATCGCCTCGACCCGATAGGCCACCGCAGCGGCCCCGTCGGCGTCCATCACGACCGAGGCATCGATCGGCTCCTCCTGGAGAAACGCGCGGATCGTCTCCGCATCCTCCTTGAGGTTGACCGCGCGGAACACGATCCCCTTGTCGGCATATTCCTTGCAGACCTGGGCAACGATCGGGAGCGACACCCGGCAGGGCCCGCACCAGGAAGCCCAGAAGTCGAGCACAACGATCTTATCCTTCTGCATGGAGGCATCGAAACGGGAGCCGTCCACACCGACCAGCGAGAGCGGCTTGATGGGAAACCCGACAGTCGAGTGGAGCGCCGGACGGGCGGTGAGGCGCTCGCGCTGGGCCTGGTTGGCGAAGTCGGAGAGCGAGTCGACCTTCTCGCATCTCTCCCCCGGCACAAAGGCGAAGTCCGCAGCCTCAAAGTCCGGATCGAGCCGCCACTGGTCGAAGATCACCGTCGACGAAAGATCGACGTTTCGGCCACCGAAGAAGAGCTGGCCGATGGTCGGCACGAATTTCACCGGCACCGGCTCGTCGCCCGTCGCCACCCACAAATCCCAATTCCCCGACTCCGAACGCGCGACGAGGTGCGTGCACGCGCTGCCATCGATCTCCTCGGCACCGGCGACTGAAAGCTCCTGGACCCCTTCGAGCAAGGCCGCGGCCGGATCGTCGGCCAGCAGGGCCTTCGTGACAACGTCGGCACCGCCGACGCCGAGCATCGTCCGGAGGTGCGGGTTGTCGACGACTTCCGGCAGGGTCGCGGGAGCCGGCGACGACTCGTAGCGGTCGCCGTCCTTCTGTTTCTGATGGATGACGAGCGATTGGCCGTCGCTGATCACCGTGCCGCTCCCCGGCTGGTCGCCGGTGAGGACCACGGCCAGCCGATTCGGGCGCTCCACACGCACCACATGCTCCATCTCACCGGCGAACTTCCGGGCCACCTCGTCGGAGACCGTCGTGGTGCTCACCTGCCGCAGCGAGAAGCTCTTCGTGGCGTTGAGAAACGTCGCCATTCGGTCGATCACCTCACGCGCCTCCGGCGCGATCGACACCGGGCGGGGTTCGATCGCCGCCGGGGCTGCCGGCCTGGCCACCGGCGGGGGAGCAGTCCCACCGCAGCCGGCCGACAGGAGCAGCGCGGCGGCCCATCCACCGAGCAGCCACAGCCGGGCGCCGTGATCGATCCTCTTCGTTCGAAATCTGCTCATTCCCATATTCCCCTCCTCCGCGCGTCAAGCTTCCATGCCGGGGATCACTCCGCCGGCCTGCGTTCCCCGAGGAGGGCAGGAGCGTCCTCTCCGGGATCGTCAAAGGATACTCGCCAGCCACGCCCAGGAAACCACTGCCAAGCTGGTGACGCCGTCGGGTTCATCGGCGCCACGTTCGGTACACTCCACAGGAGGGGGATCCTTCCGGGGGGAGAACATCCGCATGTCGATCGGCGTCACCTGCCCGAAGTGTGCCTGGTCGGGACGGGCCAAGGACACGTTGGCCGGGAGGTCTGTGAAATGCCCGAAGTGCGCCAGCCCCTTCCGGGTCGGCCCCCGGAGCGAGGGGCGGACGGCCGCCGATCCCGCCGTCACCCGGCCGCCGGTGCTCCCGTCACTCCCTCCTGGCCCATTCTCGCCCGCCGAGGCGGTGGCGCTGGTCACCGGCAACATCCGCCCGGTCGGGACGACGATCGGCTACCGCCTGGCGCTGGCGCTGGTCGGAGTGATGATGATCCTCCTCCCGCTGATCTACGTGGCGATGATCGTCGGCGTCGGCTGGGGGGTGTGGTGGCATCTGGTGCACGACGTCGGAATGCTCACCGACCACGGGCTCCGCGGCAAGGCTGCCGCGATCCCGCTCTTGGCCTATCTCGCCCCGGCGGTCATCGGCGCCGTCCTCGTGGCCTTCATGGTGAAGCCCCTGCTGGCCCGCCGGCAGAAGGAACCTGAGCCCCGTTCCCTCCGCCCCGAGGACGAACCGACCCTGTTTGCCTTCGTGCACCGGATCTGCCAGGCGGTCGGAGCCCCACTGCCGAAGCGGATTGACATCGATCTGCAAGTCAATGCCTCGGCGTCCTACCGGCGCGGGCTGGTGAGCCTCGCGCGCAACGACCTCGTGCTGACGATCGGCCTGCCACTCGTGGCGGGGATGTCGGTCGAGCAGTTTGCCGGCGTCCTCGCCCATGAGTTCGGGCACTTCACCCAGAGCGCCGGGATGGGCTTCGGAGCCCTCATCCACCGCATCAACGGCTGGTTCGCGCGCGTTGTCTGGCAGCGCGACGCATGGGATGTGCGTCTCGAGGAATGGGAAAAGGGGAGCGGTTTGTGGATTGGCATGATCTTCTGCCTCGCGCGATGGTGCGTCTGGCTCACGCGCCGGATCCTCTTCAGCCTGATGTGGGTCGCCCACGCCCTCTCCTGCCACCTCTCCCGGCAGATGGAATACGACGCTGATCTCCACCAGACCAGACTCGTCGGCGGAAAGGTCGTCGCCGACACCTTCCGTACCCTGCCGCGGCTCTCCGCGGCCGAACGGAAGGCCTGGCAACTCCTCGAGGAGTGCTGGTTCGAGGGGGTGCTCGCCGACAGCGTGCCTGACCTCGTGGTCGAGCTCTCGAATCGACTTTCCCCGGAAGAGCGCGGGGCGATCGAGAAGTCGGTGTCGGAGGAGAAGACCGCCCTCTTTTCCACCCACCCAGCCGACCGCGAGCGGATCGCCCGGGCCGGAGCCGAAGGGGCCGCGCCCCTGCTCGTCTCCACCGAGCCGGCGGTTCGACTGTTCGCCGATTTCCACCGGCTCTCCTGCACCCTCTCCCGGGTGAAGTACAGCGAGGCCCTCCCGGGGAAGGTCTCGCCGGAGCAACTGCGGCCGGCATCCGCCCTGCTTTCGCGGCAGCTGGCCGAGAAGACGGCCCATGAGGCAGCCGATCGGTGGCTGGCGGGGGATCTCATACCGCACCTCCCTTTTCCCGGGTCCAGCGGGGCAGCGGAGCGGACCAGCAGGGACCATCTCGCATCCCTGCGGGAGACGCGCAGGATCCTCCGAAAGACTCCCCCCCAGCCTTCGGAGACGCTCGACGAGATCTGCATGCCCCTCGCCAAGCACCGGCACACCTACCTCGTCGAATCGATCGTGCGAGCCGGGCAGAGGCATGACGACACGCAACTGGGGATGAGCTTCCATTCGAGCGCCGACGTCGAGCGATTCCGGCAGGAGACCTGGGACGATTTTCACATCCGCTCGGCTCCGCTCCTCGAGCGGCGCACGCTCGTCGATCGGCGCCTCCGCGCTGCCCTCGGTTGGCTTGCCTCACCGGAAGCGGAGGGGAAACTTCCGGATGCCGTCGAACGGCGTGCCGACGTGGCCCGGCTGTCGCGCGGCCTCGCCGCATTGACGGCCCGGCAGGCGGAGTGGATTCCCGTGTCGGGCAATGTCACCGCGCTCCAGTTCTGGTGCGGGTATCTCGCCGAACACGAGCCCAACGAAGCAGACCGCAAGGCGTTCAGCGATCTCCTTACCCACACGACCGCCGCTATCCAGTCCATCCGCACGCCGCTCCTCGAGGAGCCCTACCCCCTCGATCACGCCGACCGAACGATGACGATCGGACGGTATCTCGTCCCCGAGGATCTTCCCGCCGATTCACCCCAGGCCGTGATCACGGCAGCGGGACGTGTGGCGAACCTGTTCCCCTGGCTCGGATGGCAACTCGTCGGCCGCCTCATCCTCCACGCCGAAGCGGTGGAAGCGGTTCTCCTCGGGAAGGCGCCGGAGGGCTGACGGGGACCCCGCGATTCGCTCACCCCACCACGACCGCAGGCCCCCCCGCCGCGGCGGTGAGAAACCAGGCGGCATCGATACCGGTGGCGTCGCGGTAGGCGCCGTGGAGAACGCGCCCCGTCGCCTCGGCCCCGTCCGCTTCCACCAGCGCCACAGCGCAGCCACCAAAGCCCCCCCCCGTCATCCGGCAGCCGATGATCCCGGGGACGCCCGCCGCGAGTTCCACGATCCGATCGAGCTCCGGACACGAGACGGCGTAATCGGCCGAGAGCGACCGGTGGCTCTCCGCCATCAGTCGGCCAGCCCTGTCCCAATCGCGATCAGTGAGCGCCCCGACAAACGCCGGCACGCGCGCAATTTCGCCGACGACATGCCGCGCTCGGGCTAACTCCGTGGTAGGGAGCCGCCCCGCGGCGGCTTCGAGATCGGCTGCCGTCACGTCGCGGAGCGAACCGACGCCGAGGCATCGGGCAGCGGAAGCGCACTCGGCCCGACGCTTGGCGTATTCCCCATCAGCCAGGGAGTGCTTCACGCCGCTGTCGAAGACGAGGACGCGGACGGCGGCGTCGATCGG
>CALQRA010000107.1 GCA_943332855.1 Candidatus Kuenenia stuttgartensis | reverse complement strand
CGAACGGCGCTCGACAACACCGCCATCCTCTACTGCTCGAGCATGATGAGTGGCCACCACGATGCCTCCCAGCTCCCGGTCGTGCTCGTCGGTGGCGGCGGCGGGAAGATTGCCGGCGGCCGGGTGCTCGACTACTCGGGGCAGGAGCAGCGGCAGATGTGCCGGCTCTACATGTCGCTCCTCGACGTCTGCGGGACCCCGGTTGACGCGTTCGGCGACGCCACGGCGAAGCTGGCGGAGATCTGACGGGGGCGGGGTGGTCGCTCGCTTTCGTGAGCCGCGGCGGCCCAGAGCCTACCGGAGGTGTAAACTCTCCCTGGGCGAGGCAGCCGGGTGCGGAGGGGAGTCTGATGCAACGGAGAGTTCCCGCAGGGCGTCGCGTGTCGTCGTGCGGCGGAGCGATCGTCGTCTTCGTCGTCGTCATGGGCCTGGCGGCGCTGGCCCAGGCCCAGCCTGCCGATCGGAAAAAAAGCGAGAAGTCTCCCCCTCAAGGCGTCACGGACCTGATCTTGGTCGCTGGCGGCGGGGAGATCCGTGGCGCGGTCGTGAAGCGCTTTCCCGACGGCTCCCTCGATGTGGCGGTGCAGCGCGATTGGCTCGAGACGAGTGCCCCCGAGGCGGCCGAGGTGCTCGGCGCCGAGGAGCGCCGGCAGACAAAGGCGGTCATGGAGGCGCTCGCGAAGCGCCTCGTAGCGGCGATCGCCGCTCTGCCGGAGAGCCGGACGCGGACCATCGGGCTCCTGCGCCGCGAGGCCGATCGGGTCGACGACTGGCTGGCAGCCGCCGAACAGGCCGCTGATCGTGAGGCCGCTCAGCAGGGGGTAGACGAAGGGGGGGCCGATCGACCGATCCGCCCGCGGGCGGCGAGGCGGGGGGAATCGCAATTCACCCTCCTGCGGATCGCGCCGAAGCGGGTGACGAAGGTGCAGCCGAGCGGGCAGAATGCGCAGCGCATCGCCCGTTGGGCTTGGAGCGAGCGGCTGGAGAATGTCGAGGGAAGGAGCGCCGCCGATCTGACGAAGGAATTGAAGGGGCGGGGAATCGATCCGCTCTCCCCACCGCCGGGGCTTGGCGACCGCCTTCCTCCCCTGCCACAGGATGATCGGGAGTGGGCGGCGCGGATGGCGCTCGTGGAAGACGCGCTTGGCGATGCGGTCGCCTTTCAGGGTTTCGGCGACACGGTGGTGAAAGCCGGTGAGGCCGAAGGAGGGCTCGCGGGGCTCCTCCCGCAGTTGGGGCAGTTGCTTGGCGGTGGCAACGGGGCCCTCGGCGGCCTGGGGCTCGATGAGATTCTCGGCGGGCTCAAAGGTCGTGGGCTCCCGGGGGTGGCGATTCCCCCTCCGACGCCCGGCGGTGCCAATCCCGCCGCCAGACCGGCTGAAAAATGGCTGGCATCGGCTCGGGCCCAGGCGGCCGATGGAGGGCATTACCGGGCGACACGCGTCAACGTCGACGCGGCCAATGGCCGGGCGGAGGTGGAATCGGTGTTCGAGGTCCGCATGGCCGATGGCTCGTGGGAGACGATCTGGCGCGAGGTCCGCGCCGCCGATGCGGCGCGGGCCAACGAAGCGGTGGTCGAGCGGATCACGGCCGACGAGCGGATCAGTGGCCTCCTCCAGACGATCCGTGGCATCGGGCTGGTCGATGAGGCGAGTATCATGCAGGCGATCCGCGTCGGTGCGGCGACATCCACCGCGCAAGGGGAGATCGACACCGCCTTCAACGACTACCGCAGCCGCCACATCCAACGCCTCGACGGACCGCCGCTGCGCTGGGATGGGCGGTAGATTCTCTCCTGCCCAAGATCACTGCCAGCAGGCGATCGCATGCCACCTTCCGAGTCCCAGGTGGTCGCCACATTGCCTCTCCCTGCCTGGCACTCCCTCCCGATCGATGAGGTTGTCCGCCGACTGGCGACCGACGCCGAGAGGGGGCTCGCAGCCGGGGAGGCGGCACGGCGGCTGGTGGAGCACGGCCCCAACAAGCTGGAAGAACCGGCTGCGGTGCCCTGGTGGCGGACCTTCCTGGCCCAGTTCCGCGAACTGCTGATTTGGATCCTGATCACGGCGGCGATCATCGCGGGGGCCGTCGGCGACTGGGCCGATACGGCAGCGATCGTGGCGATCGTCTTGGTCAACGCTGTCATCGGCTTTCTCCAGGAAGACCGCGCCCAGCGGGCCCTCACGGCCCTCCGGGCGATGTCGGCCCCGCTGGCCCGCGTGGTCCGTGACGGTGTTCCCTCTTCGATTCCCGCCCAAGACCTCGTGATTGGGGACCGCATCGAGATCGAAGCAGGTGACCATGTCCCGGCCGATGCCAGGCTCGTGGAGGCCTTTTTTCTTTCCACCCAGGAGTCGTCACTCACCGGCGAGAGCCTGCCGGCAGAGAAGCGCGTGGCTGACGCCCAGTCGGCCGACACGCCGCTCGGCGACCGGCAATCGCTCCTCCACGCCGGCACGGTGGTGGCGGAAGGACGGGGCGCGGCGATCGTCGTAGCCACCGGGATGGACACGGAGTTTGGACAGATTGCCGGCCTCCTCGGTCAGACCACGAACGAACCGACGCCGTTGCAGCAACGCCTCGCCAGCCTGGGGAGGATTCTGATCGCGCTGTGCGTCGTCGTGGTCAGCCTGATATCGGTCGTCGAGGTCGTTCGTGGCGGCGGCATCGGTCGGCTCGTCGAGACCGGCCGTCTCGCCGATCTGCTGCTGCGATCGGTCAGCCTGGCGGTGGCCGCCGTACCGGAGGGATTGCCGACGGTGGTGACGCTCGTGCTGGCGATCGGTCTGCAACGGATGGCGCGGCGCAACGCCCTCGTGCGCCGGTTGCCGAGTGTGGAGACGCTCGGGTCGGTGACGGTCATCTGCTCCGACAAGACCGGCACGCTGACCCGCAACGAGATGACCGTGCGCGACGTCATCACCGCCGAGCGGCACTATGCCGTGAGCGGCGTGGGCTACGAACCGAGCGGTGAGTTTCATGCCGACGACGGGAGCGATCCGGCTACCGATCCGGATCTTCACCGGCTCCTCGAGATCGCAGCCCGCTGCACAACGGCCACGGTAACGCCCGCCGCGGACGGCACCTGGCGGGTGGTGGGCGATCCGACCGAAGGGGGCCTGATCGTGGTCGCGATCAAGGCTGGCGTCGCTGACCACGCGCAGGCGACGCCGGCACTGTTCGAGATTCCTTTCGATGCTGTCCGCAAACGCATGAGCGTGGTCGTGCCTGGGATGGATGGTGGCCGGTGGCTCGCCACGAAGGGCGCGCCCGAGGCGGTGCTCCCCTGCTGTGTGGCTCAGCAGCGAGGGGGCGCCGTGGTGCCGCTCACCGATGCACGCCGCCGCGAGATCGCTCACGCTGCCACGGAGCTTGCCGGCCGGGCGATGCGGGTGCTGGCGTTTGCCTGGCGGGCCATGCCCCCCGCCGAGACCTTCGAAAATGATCCCGCCGGGATCGAGCGGGAGCTCGTGTTTGTTGGGCTTGTCGGCATGATCGATCCGCCGCGCGAGGAGGCGAAGGCGGCGATCGGAAGGTGCCGCACGGCCGGCATCCGGCCGGTGATGATCACCGGTGACCATCCTGCCACGGCCCTGGCCGTGGGGCGCGAGCTCGGCCTCGCTGTCGCGGCCTCAAGGGCCGTCAGCGGGGCGGAGATCGATACGCTCGACGACGCCGCGCTTGGGGCTGTCGCCGCCGACGCGGTGGTCTACGCGCGCGTGTCGCCCGAACAGAAGCTGCGGATCGTGCGGGCCCTGCAGCGCCTCGGCCATGTCGTGGCGATGACCGGCGACGGCGTCAACGATGCCCCGGCGGTGAAGGCCGCTGACATTGGGATCGCGATGGGCATCAGCGGCACCGACGTCACCCGCGAGGCGGCCGACATGGTGCTCACCGATGACAACTTCGCCTCGATCGTGGCGGCCGTCGAGGAGGGGCGGGGCATCTACGACAACATCCAGAAGTTCATGCACTATCTCCTCTCGTGCAACGTCGGCGAGGTGCTCCTGATGCTCGTGGCGGCCGTCGCGGGCTGGCCGGCCCCCCTCGCCGCAATTCAGATTCTCTGGCTGAACCTCGTCACCGACGGCCTGCCGGCGCTCGCGCTGGGCGTCGAGCCACCGGAAAGCGACATCATGGTGCGGCCGCCGCGGCCCTTGCATGAAGCGGTGATTCCCTGGCTTCGCGGGCTCGAGATCGTGGCCCACGGCAGTGTCGTGGCCGCCGTCTGCGTCGCAGCGTTCTGGCTGGTCTGGCAGGGGGATGATGCCAGGCTCGGCCAAGCCCGGACGGTGACGTTTTGCGTGGTGGCCTTCGCGCAGCTCCTGTTCGCGATTGGCTGCCGGAGCGATCGCCGGTCTGGTTTCGGGCCGGGAATGTTTGCCAATCCGGCGCTGCTGGTGGCGATCGTGGTGTCGGCGCTGGTGCAGGTGGCCGTCGTCATGCTCCCGCCGGCGCAAGCGGTGCTGGAGGTAGCAGCCGGCGGCCCCGGAGCCCACTGGCCGCTCGTCTTTGGGCTCGCGGTCATTCCGCTGGCGGTGGTCGAGGGGCTGAAAGTCGTGGTGTCATTGGTTCGCCGGGCGCGCGTCGCTGCCGGCTCACCGCGGCCCTGACAGCCGGCGCTCGAGCCAGTCGTAGGCCTGCCGGCGGATCTCGGGGGGGAAGTCGTGGCCGCACTCAGGGGTGACGACGACGAGTCGCTCACCGGCCGGAGCGACGCCAGGCGCGCCGTCGAAGAGCCGGTGGACCGGCCGCGCCTCGGCGAAGGCCCGCCGGACGCCCGCCACGGCAAAATTGTCATCACCGACCGGCGAGTTTGAAAAAAAACTCCGCGGCGCGAAGCTGGCGATCACCTCGGGGAAGTCGAAGGGGATGCGGCCGGCGTCGAGGGCGTAGGTGTCGCGAATCCGCGGCATGTAGCGGTCGCTCGTCCAGCCTTTGACGTCGCCTTGGTAATAGTCGGGGAAGGGGGTGAAGCCGCAGCTGCTGACCACCGCCACGAGGCGATCGTCGAAGGCAGCGGTGAAGATGGCGTTGTGGCCACCAAGAGAATGGCCGATGGCGCCGATCCGTTTGGTATCGACCTCGGGGAGGCTCGTGAGCAGATCGACGCCGCGGAGATTGTTCCACACCGCCTTCATGCTGCCGCTGGCGTAGCCGCGGTCGGGTGTCTGGAAGTCGTAGGCGTATTCACCGAACGACGGGTAATCGGGGACGAGGCAGACAAAGCCGCGCTCGGCCAACTCGTGGGCGTAGTGGAGATTGGGGAGCCCCCCCAGCCCGGCCGGCTCGTCCTTGCCGACGTTGTTGGTCTGGTGGAGGCAGAGCATCGCCGCGGCCGGGGTGGTGGCTGTGGCCGTGTGGGGAATGAGGAGCCAGGCGGGAACCCGATCGCCGGCCTCGGGGGTGTAGCTGAGCTTGCGGCGGAGGTAGCGGTCGGTCCGTTCCTCGTCGACCACCTCGACCTCGAGCGGCACTCGGCGGTCGGCACCGGGAAGCGGGCCCATGACGAGCTCCATCCGCCGGCGGATATCGGGGATCTGCCGCTGCCACTCCGCCGCCGAGGCCGCCTGTGGCGTTTGCGCCCGATCGGCATCCTGGGCCGCCGCCGGCAGCGCCATCAGCAGCGTCAGGATCCACAGCCAACCGCGATAGTTCATGGTCGATGCTCCTCGGGGGAATGGGGGCTGTGGCTTTCAGGGTGTGGCCTCGGAGCCTGGAAAACCCCGGTCGCCCGACCCCCGGACGCTCGGAATCCCCCCTCGATCTGTTAGCCTACCGGATCGCAAGCCCTTCTTTTCCAGCCTCTCCGTCGGAGTCTCGACCCATGTCCGCCGACACGCCTTCCCTCTCGCGCCGCCACCTCCTCGCCGCCGTTCCAGCCGCGGCCCTCGTCGCGATCGCCGCCCGGGGGGCCACCCCGGCCCACGCCGCCGACGCGGCGCCGGTCGACACGCTCATCGAGCCCCCGGCAGGCAAGAAGATCCTCCTCTCCTGCAAGCTCGGGATGATCGCCGGGGAGTCGGGCGGAAAGGGGCTCTCGCTTGTCGAACGATTGAAGATGGCGGCCGATGCCGGCTTCGACGGCGTCGATCTCGACCAGGCCGGCGGGATCACCACGAGCCAGGCCCGGGCCGCGGTCCGCGAAAGTGGCGTCTTCGTCCATAACGCCATCAACCACGAGCACTGGGGGAAGCGCCTCACGAGCCCGAATCCCGACGACCGGGCCACCGCGGTCGCGAACCTCGAGCACTGTCTGCGCGTCTCCCATGCCGCTGGTGGCAGCGGCGTGCTGATCGTCGTCGGCCAGGGGGGCGACGGCCCCGAGGGGGAGATCGAGGAACGCTGCCGCACGGAAATGAAAAAAGTGCTGCCGCTGGCAGCGTCGCTCGGCCAGCCGATCCTGATTGAGAACGTCTGGAACCGAATGATGTACGACCACGACGCGCCCCCGGAGCAGGGGCCGGAGCGCTTCATCGCCTTCGTCGATTCCTTCAAGAGCCCGTGGGTGGGGATGTATTACGACATTGGCAACCACTGGAAATATGGCCAGCCGAAGGATTGGATCCATGCGTTCGGCCACCGCTGCGTGAAGCTCGACATCAAGGGCTTCAGCCGGAAGAAGAACGCCTTCGTCGACATCGTCAGCGCCGACGACGACGTGCCGTGGGGCGAGGTGCGCGAGGCGCTTGCCGACATCGGCTTCACCGGCTGGGCGACGGCCGAAGTCGGCGGCGGTGAGGTCCCGCGCCTCACCGAGGTCCGCAAGCAGATGGAGCAGGCGCTCTACGGGTGACGGAGCGGCGGGGGCGATGGCTTGGGGAAGGAGGCTTTTCATGGCCTCTTCGTGATGCCATGCTGAATCCGTCGGCACGGCAGACCCGGAATCCGAGAGGGAGATGAACCGTGGCATCATCAACGTCGTTGTTCCCCCGGATCAAGAGCGTTCGCGGTGTGATCGAGGGTCCGAGTGATCTTCCGGCGACAGGATCGATTGGGGATGCCTGGTACGAGGAGTCGGCCGGGAAGTTGTGGGTGTGGGATCCTGACGGTATCCGCTGGCGTGAGGTGACACTCTGGCAAGGGCCAAGCCGTCTAGACCCGATCCTCCGTCCACCATCCGGAGCGGGTCCACAAGGTGGGGCTTTGTCAGAGGGCCTGCTCCAGGAACGGTTGCGGAAACTGACTCCTCAGGGCGTTGCCGCTGCCGTCGACTTCATCGATTTTCTCATCGCCAGAGAGCGGCGAGATGCGGCTCGCGGTGACTTCCTCGATGGCATGGATCGGCAGCATGCGATCGACCTTCCGCGACTTCCCGACGACGTCATCGACGAGGAAGTTCGCGCGGCGGCCGCGGACGTTGAGGATGCCGGTGGGGCATGACGCGAACACTCCCCATGGCTCCGCGGGTGGTTGTCGATCTCAACGTCCTTGTCTCCGGGATTATCAACGACGGCCCGCCAGAAAGACTCGTCCGAGCCGCGGCCGAGGGGGCATTCGAACTCTGCATCAGTCGGTTGATGCTCGAGCGCCTCCGAGCCGTGCTCGCTCGTGACAAACTCGCGAAGTATCTCCTCCCCGCAGGACGGTCTCCGCGGGAAATCGCCACCCAGCTCGAAGCCTTCTGCACGGTGGTCGTACCCCTCCAACTGCCTCGTCCGGTGACTGGCGATCCCGAAGACGATATTGTCCTGGGCACTGCATTGGCGGCGGAAGCACACTGCATCATCAGTGGAGACAGGCGTCACCTGCTCTCGCTCGGGTCGCACGAAGGCATACCGATCCTGTCCCCTCGTGACGCAATGGCTGCCATCGGACTGGAGTGAAGCTCATTCGGCCCCATCGCCGTGCGGTGCTTCGAGGCGCACGGCTGATCGCACCGCCGTGACGGGATCCCGCCCCCGGCGGTCCGGTGGCCGCAGCGCGTTCTACGTCGATGCGCCGGGGCTCCGCCACGGATCTCGTGCCGCCTCGGCGACGAGGTCGTCCAACTGGCACAGCGCCAATGCCGGAACGAGCGAATCACCCCGGTCGGCGAGATACATGCGAAGCGTCCAGAGCTTGCGGAGACTCTGAGTTGAGGCTGTACCGGATGCGGCAGACTCGGCGGTAAGGAGCGTAAAGAGACGCGCTACCTCGTCCATCGTGTCACGATATTCGCTGGTTATTTTCTCCGAAACCATTGATAAGAAGCAGATTCGAGTGTGTTGTTCATTCGGTAGATCAATGAGGAAGCCTGGCCAGTAGTCAGCCAGAATGGCAAGTATTGTTTTCGCTGCGTCTGGCGCCCTTTCGGTGAACCAGAAGGCTAATGCGATTCCCTCGTTCATTAACTCCGGTGTCATCTCGCTTCGTGTGATCGCTTGAGAGCTGAACGTAGCCCAACGGTGCATTTCCACTAAATGACCGGAATTTCCGTATGCGGCAACGGCGTGAAAGGCGGCCTTGAAAGCCTGGAGTTGAAGGTCTTTGTTGGCGGGATACCGTGAGGCTACGGATTGGATGTGCTGCATCCAGTTAGTGATCGTGCTTACTTCTGTCGCTTCGCGAAAAGCTTTTATCCCGTTGGCAATACCTTTTGTAAGTGCTAGCTGAAGTTCCTCGTCATCGGCAAAGGGCCCGCATTCAGCGCGAAGAAGTTCTACCCAGCGTGTTGCGTCTGAAATGCGCTCGGAGATGCTGTAGGCCAGGATCGCATTCACGGCGGCTTTCGCTACAAGAAGGTGGGTGTCGCGGTCATCGCGTCTGGGGGAAGTGTCGTCGAGCAGGATGTCAGCCCAGCGTTCCAGTGAGGAGAAGTCATCCGCGGCACCGTAGTCAGTGATGATGTTAAATACCAATTTTTTCCAGGCTATTTGTATCTCGCGGTCATTTGAATAGTCTTCTGCCACATGGCGGCCTGTTTCCGCCCACTGCTCAAGGCTGTCAAACCATCCCGCATTGCCGTAGGCATTTACGGCATTCACGGCGGCTTGGACAAGCGATAGGTTTACATCCCTCTTGTGACGGGAGTGATCAACGGAAAGTCGTAGAGCAGTTCCCCAGCGTTCGAGTTCTATAAAACGCATCGCCTTCCCGTATGCACCAATGGCGTTCACTGCCGCTTTTGCGGCAGCAGTGCAGTTCTCGGTCGACCCCCAGGCCAGCCTGTACGCGAGTCGGTCCCATTGGTCTGCCTCGACCTCACATGCGCGATCAGCAAGACGGAGAACCCCTTCGAGTAGTGCCTCTCGGACCTGTTCTGAGCCTTCAGCGAAGGCATGAATGTTATTCAAAAGCTCATCGTCGAGAAGAGTCTGTGTAGCAAGCTGTCCCACCGCTTTTGCTAAGCCGGCAGCGGTCGCCTGTGCGGGGAAATCATCGCGAGTGACCGTCGCGTCGCCGGCCAGAAATGCTGCCGCTGCGGCCACCCAGGCTCTGGTCGCGGGATGATCCGAAAAGTCCTCCGTGATCAAACTGACGGTCTGAGTTGTGCCGATCGGATTGCAATGCATCGCTTGAGCTATCCAAATCAGTGGATCTATTTCAGCGGGACGAGCGCTCATCCCCACGCCGGTTGGGATCGAAAGTCGGAGGAGCAGCCGCTCTCCGAGAAGATCTGGCTCGAGCGGTTGAATGACATCCAAGCTTCGAGAAAAAGTGTTCGATCGTGTCGGCAGGGGATGCGTTTCCACGCGGAGATAGCCTCGTAGGAGATCTTTGCACTCTTCCGGTAGTCCGGTTGCCTGGGATACGGGTTCCCAGTCGGCAGCGGTGGCAATCGGAATCCCGCGGACGAGCGTCGCAAACCCGATCGCGTGAACGACCGCCTTGAACCTGGGGTCGGTCGAAGCTTTCTGCGGCCCCCCACGGTCCATCGGCCATGCCGCGGGCCAGCGGGTGGTACGTTCGTGGTCGATGATGGTGTCGAGAATCGTTTCCCGCGTCGATGCATCGGTGAGCCCGCCGATGAAGTCAGGCTCACGCGTCAGAGTCACTGCGAGCAATTCGAGATACAGAATCCGGCCGTCGGCTGTGAGCCGGGCGATGTTGTCCCACCACGCGGTGTCAGAGAGAGGCGGAAGCCTACGCGGCTCGGTGTCAGGCCCCAACACCTTGCGCATGGCAGTGTCGATGATTCTTGGCCATTGGGCGGGGAAAGGGTTGCCAAGTTCGATCAGCTCCTCCCGCTCCACCAGTGGTGGGACCGGGGTGTTGATCCGTGAGGGCGCAACAGGTGCCTTTTCCGTGGGCAGGAAAAGAGTTGTCCTCACCTGCTTACGAATGGTGTTCCAATCGGCCAGTGCCGTTTGGCCGGTAGCGAATCCAGGCGTAAATCCAGCCGAGCGATCGAGCAACAGCATGCGGACCTTCGGAAAGCCGCAGTCGGCTTTAAGCGTGTCGGTGAGAGTCTGTAGACCCTCCAGGACCTCATCCTGCTTTGTTGACGCATAGTCGATGACCAGAAGCGTCGCACGACGCGGTCGCCAACCGCGGCAACGTTCTCTCAACCAGTGCGAGTCGGTCAGAAACGCCGCATCCCAGGTGCGTTCATCAAGCCTGTCGATCAACTCCAGGGCAAGACGCGACTTTCCGGTACCCCCCGGGGCGATGACGGCCCACCAAGAGAAGGGGGCAGGATCGGCGATCCAGCGCTGCAGCGAGTTCAGCTCCGGTGTGGCCTGGAAGTCGAGCCATCGTTCGGCATAGCGCAGATCCTGCAGCGACGGGTCGGAGGATTCCGAACGATGTTTCGGCGGTCGGGTAATCCTGGGCCGGTAAGGCTGCTGGATTTGTTCCGCCAGTATCTCGAGCCGCTGCTGAATTCGCGCGATCCCCTCCCACACCGCATCCTCAATCACTGACGGCTCTCGATTGACCGCTATCGTGGCGGGCGCGTGCGGATCCGGTATCGGAAGCGGCTGCCGCTTCGTGGAGCCCCCGCCAGGATCGAGCCGGGCGAGAATGCCGGAACCGCTCCAATCGTCGTTTGCGGGCCATACGAGCGGCGGCACGACTGCCCCGAGCACGCACGCCGGCACGTACTCGCCATCGGTGTCGTTCAGGATGACCGGGAGGAAGCCCGCGCGGAGATAGTGGAAGTAAGCGAGATTCTGGATCGTCTGCGATTCCCAGATCACCCCCCCGGGACGTCTGCTCTCCAGACCGTGAAACCGCTCGTGGTATCGCTTCGTGCAGATGACGACGATGACGTCTGCTTTCAGGACCTGCCGGCTGCACCAGGCGGGCCAGCCGTCGGGCGGCGTGCCCTCTTCCCACTGGTCGAGCCGCGCTTCGATGCCGTTCCTGCGGAGAAACGTCGCAAGCGCACGGACACGGTCTTTGTGCTCGTCGCTGTCCCAGCTGTAGCTGATGAAGACGCGTGGCATGAAATCATTCCCAGCGGCAGGCGGCTTTCGGTTTGCCTGGGCGGGGAAGCGTCACCTGGCCGCCATGGCCCCGCGCCATCCGACTCCCCGTGGGAAGAGCATACCCCGAGCGGCGGGGGTCATCATCCGGGCTGGCATCGAGTCTGTGACACGCCGCCCTTTTCAGCGAGCGGCAAACGGATCGACGACGTGGAGGAAAGCGAAGCGCGAGAAATCCCGATCGCGGGTGTAGAGCCTGCGGATGTCGTGCTGCTTGAGGATCGCGGCAATGTGGGCGTCGGGCACGAGGTTGCCGCGGGCCGGGACGTCTCGGGTCAGATTCCGGTAGATCCCCCAGAAACCGTCGGACTCTCCGACGCATCGTACGTGCGGCCGCGTGAGGAGGCGATCGATGTTCCCCTGCGCCTCGGTGGGGGAAAGGGGCTTAGCGAAGATCCTTGGGTGGGTCGCGATGCGCAGGTAGCCCATCACGGTTGGCCAGGGGAGATAGCAGACCTCATCGCCGAGGGCGACCGATTGGAGGAAGGCGAGCGCTTCGGCATGGAGTGCCGAAGAAGCATCAGAGGCGTAGAGGAGAATGTTGACGTCGAGCGCGAAGCTCACGGCCGGTCATCCTCCATCGCGTCGAAGAGGGCGTCACGGTCGGCCAAGTCGACACGAGCCCCCATCGGCTGGGCGGTCCAGTCGAGCGCCTCCGCCCCGCGCCGGTTGTCGCGACTCCGTCGCGTCGCCAGGGCAGTGGCCAAGAGGTCGGACACGAGCCGACCGAGCGACTTGCCTTCCTGCTGCCCAAGGGTTCGCAATTCGTCGAGAAGGGGCGTATCGATATCGATGGTCGTTCGCATGATGCGTGATGATATCACGGATCGCATCTGATGCGAAATGCGTTGCAGTCGGAGCGCTTCATCGCCGCGGTGGGAGCGTGTTCACGTACAGCTTCACGTTGTGGGTGGCACGGCCGACGGCGACGATGTCGGGATTGCCGTCGCCGGTCAGGTCGGCGGCGACGAGATCTTCGACCGTCACGCCGCCGGCATCGATCACCTCGCGGGTCCAGCGGGAGCCGTCGGCATTCGCCCGGTAGACGGCGAGCGTCGGCCCGTGCCCCTCGACGGCTGAGGGGTCGCTCGATCCAAACACGATCTCGTCGCCACCGTCGCCGTCGAGATCGACCGTCGCGAGGGCATGGCCGCGGGCATAGCCCTCGTCGATCACCGTCCGCCGCCAGGGGGCCGAGGGCCCTTCGGCCGAGGGATGGTAGACGGCCACCGCCGTGCCATGCATCGGCTCGACGGTGACAAGGAATCCGCGGCCGCTCCGCAGGGAGCCGGCCTTGATCTCCCCCGAGCCGTCCGAGTTGGGCGCGCTGCCAGGGATTCCCGTGGCGAGCGTCGCCTTGGTGAAGCCGTCTGCACTCTTTCGGAGCAGATGGACTCCTTCGCGGCTGGCGGTAAGCGTGTCGATCCGGCCGTCGCCGTCGACGTCGGCGTGAGTGTGGTTGTGCATCCGATTGAGCGTGCCGTCGAGGATCGTCGTTCCCCAGCGGTCCTTGGCCGGCTCGGCCGGGACCGTGAACGCCGTCAGGGCCACTCCCGGCTTCCCCTCGGGGGCCGCCAGGGGGGAAACGACAAGCTGGGCGTGGCCGGTGTTGAGAACATCGGCCCAGCGCATCCGGTGGGTGGAATGGAGCGGCCCGAGATCAACAACCTTCCAAGGCTCGTCGAGCGAGGCACCGCGGCGGAGCCAATGGACGCTGCCGGTCTTCGGCCACGAGGCCCCGACCGCGAAATCGACCTTGCCGTCGCCGTCGATGTCGTGCGGCGCGATGCAGACGTTGTCGCGCGGCGTCTGATCACGGATCACGGTGTGCTTCTTCCATTCGCCCGCCGTCTCGGCCGGGTTGCCATACCAGAGGACGGCGTTTTCGGTGACGACGACGATGTCCTGCCGGGCATCGCCGTCGACGTCGGCGAGCGTCACCGCGTAGCAGACCTCCCCTGGATGAGGATCGATGACGCGCGCGGCAAAGGCCGGCTCGGCGGCGCGGGCCGGTGCGCCGAGAGCCACGACGGCCAGGAGTCCTGCGAGGATCGCCCGATGTGGCAGCGGGGCGGAGAAGGGGATCGCGGCAGGGGAGCGGCGCATGAAAGACCTCGGGCGTGAAGAAAGGAAGCTTCCCCGAGAATACCCCCGTGCGCTCAGACGAGCTCGGGGAGCGGGGCGTGGTGGTCGGTGATGTACTGCGGCCGGCCGGAGAGATCGTTGACCGTCGAGAGATGATCGACGCCGAGGCGGTGGTAGAGGGTGGCGTGCACCTCCTCGAACCGCACCGGCCGGTCCTTCACCTCGCCGGCCACCCGGTCGGTCGAGCCGATCACCTGCCCGGTTCGCAGGCCGCCGCCGGCGAGGAGCGCGCAGGTGACGTTTGGCCAGTGATCGCGGCCGGCATCCTTGTTGATCTTCGGCGTCCGGCCAAACTCCCCCCACACGATCACCGTCACGTCCTTGTCGAGGCCGCGGCGGTGGATGTCGTTGACGAGCGCCGACACCCCCTGATCGAGCTGGGGGATGTTCTCGCGGCAGTTGGCGAAGTTGTTGCCGTGGTAGTCCCAGAAGCTGTAGCTGAGCGTCACGCAGCGCACCCCCGCCTCGACGAGGCGACGGGCGGCGAGGAACTGCTGCATGAGGCGCGGGGCGCCGTCGCCTTGGTGCTTCTCGGTGCCGTAGCCATATTCGTCGCGCACCGACTGCGGCTCCTTCGAGACATCGAGCGCCTCGGCCAGGGCGCTCGAGGTAAGGACGCCGAAGGCCTGCTGCTGGAAGGCGTCCATCCCGTCCATCATGCCGGTGCGGTCGGCCGTGCGGTTGAAGGAGTCGAGGGCGCGGACGAGGCCGCCCCGGTCGCCGAGCCGGTCAAGGGTGAGGCCGGAGAGGACGAGATCGCCGGCGCCGTCGCCGTTGGGTTGGAAGGGGGTGCAGGAGGGGCCGAGGTAGCCAGGCTTGCCAGAGTTGTAGGGGCGGTGCTGCATCCGCGGCGACAGGCCGACATACGGAGGCGCCGCCGGGCGTGCGGCCCCCTTGAGCTTGGCCACGACCGAGCCGAACTCCGGATGCCCCCCCGGCGGCTGCCGCTGATGGCTGCGGCCGGTGAGGCACTGGAAGGAGTAGTGATCGCCGGTGGCGCCGACGAGCGAGCGGATGACGGCGAACTTGTCCATCATCCCGGCGATTCGCGGCATAAGCTCGCAGACCTCGATGCCGGGGACATTCGTGGCGATGGGTGAGAACTCGCCGCGGACCTCGCTCGGGGCATCGGGCTTGAGATCGACCATGTCCTGATGGGGCGGGCCCCCCGGCAGGTAGATCATGATCACCGCTTTCTGGCTCGCCGCCGAGCCGGTCGCCTGCTCGGCCCGGAGGACGTCGGCGAGCGTCAGCCCGGGCCCGGCGGTGCCGAGGGCGGCAAGGCCACCGATGCGGAGGAACTGCCGGCGGCTACCGCGGTCGCAGAACCGGCCGGAGGGAGTGCCCGGGATCGTGAGCATGGTGGGAATCCTGTCGGGGACGCTTGATGTCGGTTGTGAGCGGGCGCGGGCGCGGGCGTGACGTGTCAGCCCAGTTCGGGCAGCGGCGTGGGGTTGTCGAGCAGATACTGCGGCCGGCCGGTGTGATCGCGGAGCGAGGCCTCGGCCGGATCGATACCGAGGTGGCGATAGAGCGTGGCGAGCACTTCGGCAAAGTGAACAGGGCGGTCGACGATCTCGCCGCCGAGCCGGTCGGTGGCGCCGATCACCTGTCCGGTGCGGAAGCCGCCGCCGGCGAGGAGCCCGCCGCCGACCTGCGGCCAGTGGTCGCGCCCGGCGTCCTTGTTGATCAGCGGCGTGCGCCCGAACTCCCCCCAGGCGACGACGGCCACGTCCTT
>CALQRA010000106.1 GCA_943332855.1 Candidatus Kuenenia stuttgartensis | reverse complement strand
GGGCAGAGGTAGGTGCCGTCGGCCTGCTTGCGGCTCATCCGGGTCTGCATGTGACCGTTGGCCTTCTGGCAGGCAAGCGGGAACTCGACCTTCACCGTGCCGTCGGCGGCGATCTCGAGGAGCCGCGGATTCGGCCCCGCCTCAGTGAGGACGTAGGTCCCCTCGGCGGTCTTCTGGATGCTGTTGACCTCCTCCTGCGTGCCGTCGTAGCGCCACACCACTCGATCGGCGGCGCCGTCCCTGCCGCGCTCGATCTCGACCGCCGCCCCCCCGGGGCCACCATCCCCGCGGGACAGCGCGAGGAGGACGTTGCCGCCAGGGAGGACCCACCCCTCGCGCGTGTTCGCCGGATGGCTCCATTCCACCTTGCCGTCGGGGTGATCGGGGGAGATCTCGACGATCGCCGTCCGTGGCCCGCAGACAAGCACGCGGCGCGACGGCGTCGGGGCCCCCTCGGCGAACACCGAGTGAAGGGCCGCGGCCATCAACGCCAGGAGGAGCGTGGAGGAACGGAAAGCAGACATAGAACGGCTCCGACGGCGAGTGAGTGGGGTCGAGCGTGGGGCTCGGCAGGCACCAATGCCGAAAGCATGCTACCCGATCGCCCTCTCGGCCAGAGCGACGCTCCCCGCTTGTGGTCGCGACCGGCGCGGCGGAGAATCCGCGCTCGGGTCATCCAGCCCGGCCCATCCCGTTCCCACGGCCATCATGCCCACCACCAACAGCCCCCGATCCGACCCGGTCACCGACAACGATGGCCCGACTCCGGGCAAGCCGCGCGGCCGCTCCCTGTGGACCTGGAACGACATCAATCTCGTCCTCGACGTCGTTTTGATGGTGCTGTTCGCGGCGGAGTGCTTCGCGGCCGTGATCGTGCGTCATGTCTTCCCCCCCGGCCCCGGGGCCGCAGGGTGGAAGCTGTGGGGGCTCGACTACGACGCCTGGGCCGGGATCCAGTTCGGGCTTCTGGCGGCGCTCGCCGGCGGGATCCTCCTCCATGTCATGTTCCACTGGTCGTGGGTCTGCACGATGGTCGCCGGTCGCTGGTCGGGCCGGCCCAAGGGACGGGTTGATCAGGGGATGCAAACGATCTACGGCGTCATCCTCCTCATCGCTCTTCTCCTTTCGGTGGGGATTCCGGTGGCCGCGGCGGTGCTCACCGTCCAGCCGCCGGCGTGACCTCCGGGCTACACAGCGGGCAACCGACCGGTTCGGCGTCGCCAAAATGGACGAAGCCCGCGCCGCGGGCGATCGACACGCAGCCTGTCAGAACGAGGCACCACGCCGCGATCAGATGGAGGTGGCGCCTGGCGGCGAGTCCCAGCACCGATCCGCCGAGCCCCGCGAGGAGCAGCGCGGGCACGGTGCCTGAGCCGAAGGCGACCATCGTCAGGAGGCCACGGGGGACATCGTGCGTGGCGGCGGCAAGCGCGAGCATGCCGTAGAGGAGGCCGCAGGGGAGGAGGCCGGTGAACATCCCGGCGAGAAACACCTCGACCGTTCCCCGCGCCGTGAGGAGCGCTCGAAACGCCCCACCGCCAGGACACCCGCCAGCCCCGATGCCGCGTCGCCGAATGACCCCGGCCGCGAGGAGCCCCTGGACGACGAGAAGCCCTCCGGCGGCGATCGCCAGGATCGCCGGCACGTTGGTCCAGCCAACGAGCGCCCGCGACATCCGCAAGCCGACGAAGCCGGCGGCTCCGCCGAGAACCGCATAGGTGAACACCCGCCCCGCCGACCAGGCTGCCTGCCGGGAGAGATTGGCCCGCCATGCCGGAGTCGCACTGCCAATCAGCAGCGCGAACGGCCCGCACATTCCCAGGCAGTGGGCCGATCCGAGCAGCCCCGAGGCGACGAGCAACGGCCATTCGATCATCGGTGGGCTCCAGCGGCCCCGGCCGGCTCAAGCGCCGGCAGCGCGGGGGGATACGGCCTGTCATCCGCCGCGCCCGCGGAGGGGGCGGGCAACTCGGCGCCGCCGTCGGCCAAGCGCAGCGACGAGGTGACAACCAACAGGCTGCTGGCGAGCATCGCCAACGCCGCCAGGGCCGGATGGACCCATCCGGCGGCCGCCAGAGGCACCAAGCCCGCGTTGTAGCCGAAGGCCCAGAGGAGATTCCAGCGGATCGTCCGCCCAGTGCGGGCGGCGAGATCGGCAAGCCACGGAAGGTCGGAGAGATCGTCGCGCAGCAGGCAGATGTCGGCCGACCACCGCGAGACATCGGCCCCGCAGCCGAGCGCCACACCGGCGTCGGCGGCGGCCAAGCCTGGCGCATCGTTGATGCCGTCGCCGACCATGACGACGCCGCCACGCTCTCCAGCGAGGGCCTTGATGCGTTCGAGCTTCCCTTCGGGGAGGAGGGGCGCTTCCCACTCGATCCCCACCTCGTCGGCGATCCGCACAACCCTCTCCGGCCGGTCGCCAGAGAGGATCCGTGGGCGCACGCCCCGCGCGAGAAGCGCCGCCACGGTGGGAATCGCCTCCGGCCGGAGCGTCTCGGCAAACCACAGGCATCCGATCACAAGTCCGTCGAGCGCGAGCGCCGACTGCGGCTCTCCGTCGGGGAATGCCTCCGTTGGTACGATGCTCTCCTCGCCGCAGAGGCTCTCGATCCAGCGGAGGCTGCCGAGCTGCGCCGTCAGTCCGCCGGCGGCGAGCCTCCCTTCGATGCCTCGCCCGGGCACGGTCCGCACCTCGAGCATCGCCACCGCTCCGAGGCCGCGGGCCTCCGCCTCGTCGGCGACCGCTTGGGCGTGGACATGCGTCGAACCGCGCGCGAGCGCCCCTGCCACGGCGAGGAGTTCGTCCTCGTCGCGGATGCCGGCGGCGGCCGCGGCGGGGCGCAGGGCGATGTCGGTGACGCGGCAGCCGGTCGTGAGCGTGCCGGTCTTGTCGAAGCACCAAGTCTGCGCCGAGCCGAGGCGCTCGAAGGCATCGCCGTCGCGAACGAGCACCTGCCGCCGGGCGGCACTGCCGATCGCCGCCCACAGGGCCAGCGGTGTCGCCAGGCCGAGGGCGCACGGGCATGACACGACGACGACAGCGAGCCCCGCCAGCACCCCGGCCGCCATGCCTTGGCGCCACCAGTGGACGGCGCAGCTCCCGGCGGCGACGACGAGCACGACGGGGAGGAACCAGGCGGCGATTCGCTCGGCGATCCGCTGCTGCCGGCTCCCCCCGGCCGCGGCGGCAGTGACCGCATCGATGAGCCTCTCGAGGGTGCCTGCGCCGGGGGCGGCCGTCACCTCGACGATCAATTCGCCATCGAGATCGAGCGTGCCGCTGTGGAGGGGATCGCCCGGTCCTTTCACCACCGGCACGCTCTCCCCCGTCACCGTCCGCTCATCGATCGCCCCGCAGCCTGCCACGATCCGCCCGTCGGTGGGGACATATTCGCCGGGCAGCAACCGCACGACGCTCCCCGGCCGCACTCCGGCCAGTGGCACCTCCGCCTCGCCATCGGCCGTCACCAATCGCACCCGGTCGGGGAGGAGCTGCTGCAGGTCGCGGAGCGCCTGCGTGGTGCGGAGCTTCCCCGAGGCCTCGAGCCAACGGCCGAGCGTCACGGCCAGGAGCACCATGCAGGCGACTTCGTAATAGACATGGCCGCTCCCCTGCCAGGTCGCCCAGGCCGATTGCCCGAAGGCTGCCGCCACACCGGCGAGGAGGAGGAGACTGATGCCGATGCGACCGCGCCGCAGATCCGCCAGCACGTCGTCAACGAGCGGCCCGCCGAGGAGCAGGAGCACCGGCCCGGTGAACAGCAGGCAGGCATGCCGGGCGAGGTCGTAGAACACCCTCGATCCGGCGGAAGGATCGGCAGCGGCCCCCTCCTGCTGCGACCAGAGGAGCATGGTGAAGACCATCACGTTCATCGTGAAGAAGATGGCCAGCCCCAGCTTCGTCATCATCCAGCGCGATTCGCCATCAGCGCCACGCGAGGCGGTGATCGAGGCGGCGAAGCGGCAGCCGAGGCAGCAGAAGCGCGGCGCCCCGAGGCTCCCGGTCGGCTCATCGAAGACGGCCCCGTCGGCCAGGGGAAGGCCACAGTAGTCGCACGCGCCCGTTCCGGCCATGTGACGCCTCCCGGCGGAGCGGCTCATGGCCGTTGGATGAGCTCCACCTGCATGGCCGGCAGGAGGTAGCGGATCGTGTAGGTGATGGCGAAGATCCAGAAACCGATCCAGATCGCCCGCACGTACCAGGGGATGTCGTTGCCGGTGTAGTTGTGGAAACGGTGCTCCGCTTCCGGGGCACCGGGACGGTGGTCGGGCATGGGGAAGTCGTCTCCGGGGCGGGCGGTCAACGGCGGAAGAGCGGGCAGCGGACGCCGCCGTCGAGTCGGGCTTCGTTCTCGAGGAAATCGACCTTCGGCTTCTCGACGTCGCGGAACATGCCGTTCCACGCCGCCCAGAGGAGCATGCAGAAAAACCCGGCGCTGGCGAGGAGATAGTTGAGGATCGGCGCGACGGCGAACTCCCCTCCGCTGGTGCCGCGGTAGATGTGGACAAACTCCACGAACTTCCCCGCGAAGCCATACAGGCTGGGGATCAGAATCAGCACCGCCATCGCGGCCGTCACCCACGCCTGGCGCCGCGACATCCCGGCGACGGCCCCTCTGCTGTCGCCGGTCCCCCGGCCACCGGTCGTGTCGGTGGGTTCACTCACCAGTCACCTCCGCGAGCTCTTCGTAGTAGGGATACTCATCGAGCCACGACCCGAGCCACTGGACGTAGGTCATGACCGCGATCCCGCGACGATTCGGCTTGTCGGGGGAGCCATCGAAGAACCAGGGATATTCGGGCATCGGTGAATCGGTGGAGACGACCTGTGGCTTATGGAAGTGGACGGCATGCCAGTCGTTGCTCCGTCGCCCCCCCTCGCGGCTCAAGTCGGGCCCGACGCGACGCGTGCCGAAAAGCACCGGCCGTTGCAGCTCGTTGTCGTATTCCTCCGACTTCGACACCGGCCCGAAGCGCCGCGATTCGTTCGACACAGGGCGGACGAACTGGCTGTGGCAGTGCCAGCAACCCTCGCCGACATAGAGCTGGCGGCCGAGCCGGAGCGCTTCCGCACAGGCTTCCTCCGTCGGCTCGCCGAAGGCGTTGTGGAACGACTCCGGATAGCGCTGGGCGAGATCGCGAAACTGGGCCATGACGCGCTTGTTGACCACCTCTTCGACCGTCTGCTCGTGGCGGTCCTTGTACATGATCATCGGCACCACGCCGTTGCCGAGGAACGCCAGCAGGAAGAAACCGATCCCAGCGATGAAGAAAATGCCCGACTTGCTCTCGAACATACGGTCACTCCAAGGGTCTTCATCGAATCCGGGGCAACGAACCGGCGGGACGGGATCAGGCGGTGGGGGTGCCGGCGGCGCGGGCGGGGAGCGGGTCGGTCGCCTCCGCTCCCCTGGCCGTCATCCACAGGTTGACCAGAAAGCAGAGCAGACCGGCGAACATCGCCAGCCCCGCAAAGACGCGGGTGATCCAGAACGGCTGGGAGCCGTTGGTCGAGGCATCCCACGGCTGAAGCGACGACCAGTAATAGCCCTGGAAGATCCCCGCCAGAGTGAGATCGAGGAACATCACGAACAGGCCGCCGGCCGAGAGCCAGTAGTGGTATTCGCACAGGCTCCGGCTCCACCACGGCCGGCCGAGGAGCCGGGGGAAGAGATACGTCATGATTCCGAACAGCCACAGGCTGAAGACGCCGAACATCACCAGATGCGCGTGCCCCACGACCCAGTCGGTGAAGTGGATCAGCTTCTGGAACGTGAACGTCACCTGGAGGGCGCACTGGAAGCAGGTGATGAAGTAGAAGACCATGCCGGTGTAGAAGTAGCGGATCGGGAGGTTGTCAAAAAACTCCTTCCCGCGGCCGACGAGCGTGCCGAAGAAGTTGATCACCACCGTCGCCACGACGAGCTCCACGGCGATCGTCGAGATCACCGCGCCGTACTGGAGAAACATCGGGATCGGCGTGTAGAGGAAATGGTGGATGCCCTGGAGGGGGTAGAAGAACGCCAGTCCCCAGAAGCCGACGAGCGACAGGCCGTGGCTCCAGATCGGCTTCTTGAGGATGATCGGCACGAAGTAGTACATCAGCCCCCAGCCCAGCGGCGTGACGAACAGGCCGACGAGGTCGTGGATGAAGAGGCCGCCGATGGCCCCGGCGCTCGTGCCGGCGACGGCATACTCCGGGAGGAGATTCCCCATGGCGTAGGTGAGGAAGGTCCAGACGAACGCCGCCATGAAATACCAGAGCGAGACATACATCGGGCCTTTGCTCTTCCCGATCGGCACCATGAAGTTCACCGCCACCAGCGCCAGCCCCACCAGCGCCACCGGATCGATCCAAAACGGCGTCTCCCCCCACTCCAGCCCCTGGGCCCCGAGGTTCATCGGGAGGTGCCACTTCTTCGCCAGCGCTAGGATCCAGGGCTGATCCTGGAACGTGGGCCCGAGGACGATCCCGAAGGCGGTCGACAACACGACCACCTGCCAGGCCCCGAAGATGAACCACGACAGCGGCTTGCTGAAGACCTTGTGGAACGTCAGGCGGGGCACGGCCCAGTGGAGCGTGCCGAGGAAGGCATTGGCGAGGAAGCCGTAGGCAATCGCGTTGGTGTGGATCATCCGCCACCGCCCCGGCGACAAAAGCTCCGTCCCCTTGAAGGGATTCCAGTGGACCAACTGGAGCGCTACCAGAAGACCGGCGAGCATCGAGATCGTGAGGAACGTCAGCGCCGCCACGTAGTAGCAGACGATGATCTTCTCATCGACGAGGTCGTCGTGCGAGGGCGCACCGGCGTGCCCTGCCTGGGGACCGTCGGACCGGTGATGGGCGGACGCGCCGTGGGTCATGACTCCTCCGTCTGCAGCCGGTAGGGGTGGAACTCACCCCAGGGGAAGATCAGCGCCATCGTCCAGCCGAACACGAGATGCGTCGCCAGCGCCACCCACCAGGGAAGCTGGGCATCGTCGACGATCCAGTTGCCACCGAAGAGGAGCGGCTGGAGCCAGGAAATCAGCCCGTAGAAATTGACGAGCCAGACGACGACCGCGATCGCACTGGCCCAGGCGAGCCGTCCCGGGAGCCCCGACTTGGCGGCATATTTCCCCAGCACCACCTGGAAAATGATCCCCAGGAGCATCCCGGTGGCGATGTAGAGCACGCACCCCATCGCCAGTGCCAGCGAGTCGTTGAAGGCCGGGTCGAGCGCCTTTCCGCCGAGACCGAACGTCAGAAAGACGCGGATCAGCTGGAGGGGATCCTTGCCGGCGAGCGTCGCGCCGATGATGTTGAACATCAGGCTCGCCAGCGCCCCCACGATGCCGAGGAAGAACCCCGACGTGGCGTAGTAGGTGAGGTAGTAGCCCTGGTGCGCCCAGTCGTTGCGGGGCATGCCGTCCCCCTCGAGGCCGGCGTCGACGGCGGCCTCGAGCTCCGCCTCGAGCCGCGCCGTCTGGGTGCGGAGGTCGGCAAGTCGGGCACGCTTCGCGGCGAGTGTTTCACGGCTCATGGGTTCCGCCTTTCGCGCGGACGGTTACGACGTGAGGGCTGGCAAACTAAGTGGTCGCGGCACGGGGATCGAGGCCGTCGGCCGGAATCCCGGCGGCTGCCGCTGGCTCCGCCGGCGCCGCACTCTTCTGGAGCACCTCGTCGATCGCCGCCTGCTCTGCCGCGGGAATCCCGTTGTTCTCGATCACCTCGGTGATGAAGTGGACGAGATGCCAGATCCGTTCCGACCGCTGCTCGGCCGTCTCGCCCGTGACCGTGTTGGGATCCTTCGACGCCGGCATCGGCGTCCCGTTGATCCCCGAATAGATGCGCCGGTAAATGTCCTCCGGCCGGCGGCCGCCGTGGAGCATGCCCATGGCGAGATTCGCCGGGAAGGCGGTCCGTCCCCAGGTGTCGACGCCGACATCGGCCGACTTGCTCCCGGCGGCGTCGCGATTGTGACACTTGACGCAGTACATCTCGGCGAACGCCACGGCACCGTCGCGGACCGTCTCCGGCGTCTTCGCCGGGTTGACCGTCAACGGCCGGACGAGCTCCTCGTCGGCCCGCGCCCAGGAGGCATCGATGTCGGTGACGAGCTCCGCCACCGCGGCCGGGTCGAAGTCGTCCTCCTCAGTCAACTCGTCGGTCGCCTCGCGGATCAGGTTGAGCTCGAGCTCACCGCGGGCGGAGAGTGTCTGGACGTAGTCGATGACCGCCTCGCGCTCCTCCTCGGGGAGGAAACGGAAGGCCGGCATCGAAGTCCCCTTCGCGCCGTAGATGACGATCCGCCGCAGGTCGTCGCGGCGCGGCTTCGATCCGCGCGGTGTCGAGGCAAACTTGAAAATCCCGTTGCGGTAGTCGCGCGGCGGCGGATTGAGGTGCACCGCCGCCGGCCCCTTGCCATCACCGGTTGTGCCGTGACATCCGGCGCACTGCCTGGCGTAGACGTCGCGGCCGAAGACCAGGTGGAGCCGGTCATAGCCCGGCTTGTCGACACGGCCGATGGCATCGACCCCCTCGGCCTCGGAGTCCTTCTCCCCTTCCTTCGGCAGGGCCATCCGCGGACTGGAGGGGCTGCCGTGGTAGGCCGTGAGATACCGGGCGATCTGCGCCTTGTGCTTGGCGGGAAGCTCGAGCTTCTCGACATCGGCCCGGAGGCTGTAGGCGGAGTCGGGGAGCCGGGAGCATCCGGCGACGAGGATGAGGAACGCCACGCCCGATATTCGGACTTCTCTATCCAGACGTCCGAAAATCGGTCGTTTGACACCAGCTACCGTTCGTCGCCTGGGGAGCATCACTCGTTGTCCGGTGAGGGCCGCAGAAGGGGCGTCGCATCCGACACCCACGCAGCGAGGCACAACGCCTCTGCAGACACGAACATACGACGGCCCCCGACGAATGGCAACCGGCGATTAACACACCATGAAGTGTGGAAAAAGATCCGAAGGACCCTCAGGCAAACCTCGGCGGCAGCCTTCAGGCAAAGAGCTCGCGAATGACATTCCCGGCGACGTCGGTGAGGCGGAAGTCGCGGCCGGCGTAGTTGTAGGTGAGCCGCTCATGGTCGAGCCCCATCAGCGCAAGCAGGGTGGCGTGGAGGTCGGTGGTGTGCATCCTCCCCTCGACGGCATGGATCCCGAGCTCGTCGGTGCCACCGTAAGAGAAGCCGCGCTTCACGCCCCCCCCGGCCATCCACATCGGATAGCCGGTGATGTTGTGATCGCGGCCGTCCTCTCCCTGAGCGGTCGGGAGGCGGCCGAACTCGCTCCCGAAGAGGACGAGCGTGTCGTCGAGCAGGCCGCGCTGCTTGAGGTCGGCCAGGAGCGCGGCGGTTGGCTGGTCGGTGGCAGCGGCGTTTTCGATGAGTCCCTTGTGGAGATTGTTGTGATGATCCCACCCCGGCTGGCGGATCTCCACGAACCGCACCCCTGCCTCGGACATCCGCCGCGCCATCAGGCACTGCCGTGCGAAGCTCCCCTCCTTCCCGGGCTTCACGCCATAGGCGTCGAGAACCGACTGCGGCTCGCGCGACACGTCGAGGAGGTCGGGCACGGTGTCCTGCATGCGGAAGGCGAGCTCGGCCGAGGCGATCACGCCGTCGATCTCGCGGGGCGCCACGGGACTGGCCTGGAGGGAACGATTAAACCGCTGCACGAGGTCGAGTTGCGAGCGCTGTAGGTCGCGCGGCAGGGCAGCTCGGAGATTGGGGAGCTCGCCGGTGTCGGTGATCCGTGTTCCCTGGAACGACGCCGGCAGGAAGGCGTTGCCGTAGTTGATCGCACCGCCGAAGTTCGGCGCGGGATTGATGGCGACGTAGCCGGGCAGATCCTCGTTTTCGCTCCCCAGGCCGTAGAGGAGCCACGATCCGAGCGAGGGGCGCGTCAGCGAGGCATTGCGGGCGCCGGTGTGGAGCTGGATCACCGCCTGCGGGTGGGCGGGGGTGTCGGTGTGGAGGCCGCGGATGAAGCACAGGTCGTCGACATGACGGGCGACATGGGGATAGAGCTCCGAGACCCAGCTGCCGGTCTGACCGTGCTGACGGAACGAGAACTTCGATCCGACGAGCTTGCCGCCGCCGGGGCTCGGCCTCCCGTTCCATGCCTGGAGCGCGGGCTTGTATTCGAAGGTGTCGACCGCCGACATCGCCCCTTCCATGAACAGAAAGATGATCCGCTTGGCGCGGGCCAGGGCGTGCGGGGGACGCGGCGCGAGGGTCGTCACCGGCCCTGCGGCCGCGGACGTTCCCCGGGCCTGGAGCCCGAGGAGACCAGCCAGCGCCACCATGCCGAAGCCGGCTGCAGCCGATCGGAGGACATCCCGGCGGGAGGGCGCGGCGTGGGGGACAAGCTCGTTCGGGGACGGGCGCGACATGGTCGAATCGACTCCGAATGGGGTGAACGGCAGGGAGGGGAGACCATCGGCTCACGGCACATAACGGAACTCGGCGGAGGCCAGCATCGCCTGCACGAACGCGGCAAACGCCGCGCTGCGGGTATCCCGCGGAAGGGCCAACTCCTCCACCACCTTCTCCGAATCCTGCTCGACCTGATCGGGATCGAGGTTCGGATCGGGCGCCGACGGGGCCGTTACCACCGCCTCCACCGGCGTCTCCGCGACGGGCGCTGGTGTGGCGGAGGCCTGGGCCTCGAATGCCGCGAGGAACGCGAGCACGTCGTCGATCTCCGGTGAAGTGGGGAGGCGCCCGAGGACGAGACGGAAGGCGCTGGCAATGCGCTCCCGGTCGTCGCCTGTCGGCCGATCGAGGAGTGTCTCGGCCACCACCAGCGACTGCTTGGCAACGAACGGGTCGTTGAGGAGGTAGAGGGCCTGGGCCGGCACGGTGGTCGACTCCCGCTGCCCGGTCACCTGCCCCTGATCGGCGAAGTCGAAGGCCTCGAGCGCCCCCGGCACGACCGTGCGCAGCAACGGCAGGTAGACGCTGCGCTGGACGCTCGCCTTGGCGAAGGAGAGGATCGTGGCGATCTCGCGCCCGTTGTTGCGCAGCTCGCGCACCTCGAGTTGCCGCGACGGCCCCTCGGCGGGCCGCGATCGATCGAGCCGGCCGGCGATCGCCAGCATCGTGTCGCGGATCTCCTCGGCGTCGAGCCGGCGCGGTGAATGACGCCACAGGAGCCGATTCGCCGGATCGACCGCCAGCGCCCGTTCCTGAGACGACGCGGAGAGCCCGTAGGTGCGCGAGAGGACGAGGCGCCGGACGAGGCGCTTCGTCGACCACCCGTCGGCAACGAAATCGGCAGCGAGCCGGTCGAGCAATTCGGGATGGGACGGGGCGTTTCCGGTGACGCCGAAGTTGTCGACGGTGTCGACCAGACCGGTGCCAAACAGCCGCTGCCAGACCCGGTTGACGTAGACCCGCGCGGTCAGCGGATTGTGCGGATGGGCGAGCCACCGCGCGAGCTGGAGCCGCCCGCTCGCGGCCGGGTCGATCGGTTCGGCGCCGGGTACCTCGACGGCGGAGGGAAAGCCCCGCGGCACCACCGGTCCGAGCTGCTCCGCCTCTCCACGGACACGGATCTCCGTGTCGCCGATCTTCTCGGCGTCGCGAAGGCCCATCGCCACCTTCCCAGTACGAGCCGGATCGGAGAGCCGTTCAAACTCCTGCTGGGCCCGCATCCAACGCTGCCGGTAGCCCTGCTGGATCGGCCTCCCGTTCTCCCCCTTGGCGAGCCCCTCGGGGGTCCCGCGGATCTGCTCGAAGGCCGCCTTCGCCGCTTCGACCTCGGCTTTGGCGATGGCGATTTTCGCGGCCGTTCCTTCGTCGGCCGGAGCAAGGACGACGAGCATCGAGGCGTCGTAGTAGTCGAGGCCGGCCCCCCCCATCTTGTTGCGCACGCCGGCGCACTGCTCGGTGCTCGTGAGGATCCCGGCCAAGGCGTAGTAATCGGTGGCGGGCACGGGGTCGAACTTGTGGTCGTGGCAGCGGGCGCAGCTCACCGTCAGCCCGAGGATGCCGCGGCTCATGGTGTCGATCTGCTCATCGACGTTGTCCATCACGAACCGCACCTTGAATCGTTGATTGACGTCCTTGACCCCGATCGCGAGGAAGCCGGTGGCGATCAGCTGCCGCTCCCGCGCCGCCGGATCGGCGGCGGGGAGGAGATCGCCGGCGATCTGCTCGACGAGAAAGCGGTCGTACGGATGGTCGGCGTTGACCGCATCGATCACCCAGTCGCGGTAGCGCCAGGCATGCGGGTAGGGGAGATTGCGGGCCGACCCGGTCGATTCACCGAACCGGGCGATGTCGAGCCAGTGGCGGCCCCAGCGCTCACCGAACGCCGGCGACGCCAAGAGCGCATCGACGACGCCTTCGAGCGCCCCGGGCGCCCCATCACCGACGAAGGCATCTGCTTGCTCGGGCGTGGGCAGGAGGCCGGTGAGATCGGCGGTGAGGCGCCGGAGGAGCGCGGCCCGGTCGGCATCGGCGACGGGGGCGAGAGCCTTCGACTCCAGGGACGCGAGGACGAAGCGATCGACGTCGTCCCGGGGCCAGGCGACGTCCGACACGGTAGGGGTTGCGGCCGGCGACACCGGCCGGAAGGCCCAGTGCTCGCGACGGAGCGCCTCGTAGTCGGCGTTCCATCCCCCCTGCCCCTCCGACAGCTCGACCGCCGGCCAGACGGCACCCTCCGTAATCCAGCGCTCGAGATCGGCGATCTCCTCAGTCTCGAGCCCCCCTTCGGGCGGCATTCTCGGAGCCCCCGCCTCGTGGCGGACGGCCCTCAGAATCAGGCTCGTCGAGGGCTCGCCGGGAACCACCGCGGCGCCGCGTTTACCCCCTTCGAGGAGGCCATTGCGGTCATCGACCCGGAGCCCCCCGGCTGCCTTGTTGTCAGCGGAGTGGCAGTTGAAGCACTTCCCCGCCAGCAAGGGCCGAATCCGCCGCTCGAAGAACTCGAGCTTCGCCGGATCGACCGCTTCCTCCCCCTGGGTCATCTCCGGAGCGAGCATGGCCAGCGATAGGAGCAGCAGGGGAAGGAGCATTCTGGGGGGGAGCAGTGGGGTGAGCATGGCCGGGCCTCCGGGTTGGCGGAACGGGCACAAAGGTGAGGCGGGTGCGGAACCGGGAACGCGACGGGGGGAACGGGGCGACGGACAGGGACCTCTCCGATCAGGAAGCCGCGGCGCCAGCGCGTCGTTGCCGCTGCCGCCCCTGGCCGGGCTTGGCCTGCTTCTTCCAGAGCGGAGCCGTGAGTTGCCCGTTCCATTCGCGCCAGGCCGATTCGAGCTCCCGACGCTTGTCCGGATTCACGGCGGAGCGATCGTTCGTTTCGCCGCCATCATCGACGAGGTTGATGAGGATCGGATCAGAGATGCCATTGGCCCTGACGAGCTTCCAGTCGCCGCTGCGGATCGCCGTCTGCTCGCCAAACCGCCAGAACAGATGCTCATGGGGAGGCGTCTCGACGCGTCCGGCGAGGTGTGGCACGAGATCGACGCCGTCGAGCTTCAGCCCCGCCGGGGCCGTCACTCCGGCGGCAGCCAGCGCCGTCGGCAGGATGTCGAGCTGGATGACCGGCCGGTCGAAGGTCTTGCCGGCAGGGAGATGACCGGGCCAACGGACCACAAACGGCACGCGGATCCCCCCTTCCCAGGTCGAGGCCTTGAAGCCCCGGAGCGCACCGTTGCTGGAAGCGTTTGCCGGCGGGCCGCCATTGTCACTGATGAAGACCACCAGCGTGTCATCGGCAAGCTTCGTCTCGTCGAGTCGGTCGAGAACCCGCCCGACGGCCACGTCGAGCTCGGCGAGCATCTCGGCGTAGGCCTTCCGCCGCGGATCGGCGATCTCCGGAAAGCGATCAGCGCCGTCGGGGGGAGCCTGGAGCGGACCATGGACGGCGTTGAAGGCGAGAAGGAGAAAGAATGGCTCCTCGCGGTGGCGATCGATGAACGACACCGCTTCACGGGCAAAGGCCCGCGTCAGGTATTCAGGCTCGTCGACCGGATCGTGACCGCGGCGGATGGCATTGACCCCATCTTCAACGCCTCCGGCGGGAAGGTAGGGATGCGCTCCGCCGAGAAAGCCGAAGGATTCCTCGAATCCACGGCTCTGGGGAAGAAACGGCTCGGCATGGCCGAGATGCCACTTCCCGACCAGCCCCGTGCGGTAGCCTCCCGCGCGGAGCAGTTCCGGGAGTGTCCGTTCGGTGAGGGGGAGCCCGACCTCGACGTTCGCCGCCGCCGGCGGGCCGGGATTGAACTCGTGGCCGAATCGCTGCTGGTAGCGGCCGGTGAGCAGCCCGGCGCGGGTCGGGCTGCAGTAAGGGCCCGACACATAGCCCGAAGTGCAGCGCACGCCCGAGGCGGCGAGGGCGTCGAGCCGCGGCGTGGGGACGTCACGCCCTCCCTGGAAGCCCGGGTCGGCGTAGCCGAGATCGTCGGCCACGATGACGAGAATGTTGGGCCGCCGCGCCGTCCCGGCCGCCAGGGCACGTGAGGCCGGGACGGCCACGGCGGCCAGAAGGATCAGGGGCAGGAGCCGGAAGGAGAGCATTGGGGCATCCCAGGTGAACGAGTCGGGATCGGGTGAGACGAACGACACCACGCCATGGAACGATCAGAAGTCGGCGAGATTCGGCTGCGGCACGGGGCCGGTCGACTGGAGGGTGAAGTCGATCCTGTTGCCCCCCGCGGCGACGTCGGCCCGAAGCTCGGTATCGCCATTGAAACGCGGCGGCACCCTTTCCGCCACCACCGGCCGGGGAGGCTCGGCGTCGGGATTGGCGGAGCGGAAACGATCGTCACCTTCGCCTGCAGCACCGGCGAGCGCTATCTCTCCACGCCGCTCTACAATTTTGTCGGCATGAACGGATCAGCGGCGTCGAACGACTTCACGATCTGAACTCCGAACGAACCTCCCCCTTCTTCCTTTCGCCCCCCCGGCCCGACTCGGCGGCACCACCGCCACGCCAGAGGCCTTCGCAGCCGCCGCCAAGGGGCGCTCCTCCGGCGCCGGTGCGGCAACGCTGCCGAGCACCGCGGTGCGGGAAACGGGCCGATCCGCGGCCGCGATCGTCTCGTCACGGTGCACCGGCGGCGGTGTCCACGATCCATCGAGGACGGCACCCTCGGGCCAATAGATGCGGAGGTAGAGCGAGAACGAACCGGTGGGGGTAACGAGCCGGTTGGCGTTCGCCCGATCCGCCCCGCCGGCCAGCGCCGGCCCGACGAGGATCGAGAGCGATCCATCCTCCGCGAGCTCGACCCCTGCCGAGTGCGACCCGATCGCATGGGGACCGTCGCCCTCGGGGAGGGCATGGCGCTCGTCGTAAATCGTCACCGACCAGAAGGC
>CALQRA010000105.1 GCA_943332855.1 Candidatus Kuenenia stuttgartensis | reverse complement strand
GCCCCCCGGCGGGGCTGATGGAGCGGCGAAGATCGAAGGCATGCTCGTTGCACTCGCCGCCCGGATCGTGTCGCGACCGGCGTACCGGGATGCCGACGTTCCCTCGGTCCTTCCCACGAAGCCCCGCCACCGATGAGAGCTTCGTGGACGGCGATCCTTGACCGCGTCGTCGTCGCCCTCCTCGCCGCGCTCGTCCGCACCTATCAGCGCTTTGTCAGCCCGTTCCTCGGGCCGAACTGTCGGTTCCAGCCGACCTGCAGCGTCTACTTCCTCGAGTCGCTGAAGACCCACGGCGCGGTCTGTGGCACGCTTCGTGGCCTGCGGCGGATCTGCCGTTGCCATCCCTGGAGCCGCGGGGGCTGGGATCCGCCGTGAGTCGTACGGCAGAAGGCTAGCCGGCGTGGCCGCCGGCAAGGAGCTGACGGACGACGCTGGCATTGGCCGACGGGAAGTGGCACCGAGCGAGGTCGCCGATCGGCAGCCAGGCGAAGGGGGGAAGCAGCGGGACGCCGGCATCGACGGGCGCGGCGCGGTGGAAGTGGATCTCGATCGGGCCGCGGCTCGAGCTCGCCAGGATGAGATCGATCCGGGGGCCAACGATCACGGCGACGCCGCTCTCCTCGAGGCACTCGCGGGCCGCTGCCAACTCGGCGCTCTCCCCCGCCTCCACCTTCCCGCCGGGGAACTCGTCCCGCCCCGGCGCATCAGCCGCGTCGCCACGGCGTCTGCCGACGAGGACCCGACTGCCGTGGATGACCACCGCGACCGCGATCGTCGCCGGGGCGCTCACGCTTCTGGTTGCTTGACGAGGTTGAGGAGCCGACCGGGCGAACCCATGATGTTGTAGCCGGCGTCGACATGGAGGATTTCGCCAGTGATCCCGAGCGACTCACGCGATAGGAGCCACGAGCCCGCCTTCCCCACTTCCCCCTGGGTGATGTTGCGCCCCATCGGCGACATGTGTTGGTAGAGGCCGAGCATTTCGTCGACGCCGGCGCCACGGCCGGCGAGCGTCCGCAGCGGCCCCGCGCTCACGGCATTGACGCGAACCCCGGCCGGCCCGAGGTCGTAGGCCATGTACTTCACACACGCATCGAGGGTCGCCTTGCAGACGCCCATGATGTTGTAGCCGGGGACGACCTTCTCGCCGCCGAAGTAGGTGAGGGTCAGAATGGCGCTGTCGGCGGAGAGGATCCCGCGGGCGAGGCGGCCGACGGCAAGGAGGCTGTAGGCGCTGGTCTCCATCGCCACCCGGAAGCCCTCACGGCTGCAGTTGGTCGTCTCTCCCTTGAGATCCTCCATCGGGGCGTAGGCGATCGAGTGAACGAGGAAGTCGATCGTGCCGAACTCCTCCCTGGCCCGCTCCATGACCGCGGCGATCTGTTCGTCGCTGCCGGCATCCATCGGCACGAGGAACTTCGCGTTTGGCTCCGGGTCGGTGAGCATCGCGACACGGCGCCGGTTCCGCTGCCGCTCGTCGTCGGGGCGGTCGGGGAGGTGGGAGAAGCCGATCTGCCCCCCCTCGGCGAGGATCTCCTTGGCAATCGCCCAAGCGATCGAGTGGTCGTTGGCGACACCGAGGATGACACCTTTAAGTCCGTCGAACCTACCCATCGAATCCACCCTCCAGATGCGGGAACCGGGGCCTGAAGCCGTTCCGGGGAGGCGACGCCGACCCCGGTCCGAAAGCGCGGAATGTACCGTTTGCGGCAGAAAGCCTCAACGCGGAAACCGTCCCCGATCGATTCGAGAAAGGGTTCCGGGCCCCGAGGGGGCGAAACCCCGCTCTTTCGGCCCCTTGTTCTCCCGCCCGACGACGGGTAAAGTCACAACGTCAGCCTCGTTAGCTCAACTGGTCAGAGCATCTGACTCTTAATCAGAGGGTTCTTGGTTCGAGTCCAAGACGAGGCAGTGAGGTTTTTCCCGAGAAAAACGACGAAAACGGCCCCGGAAACGGGGCCTTTTTCATGCGCCGAGCCCTCCCCCGATAATCGCTCTTTCTCGGGCTATTTCGATGCGGTTAGATTGTGCGGGTAGCCCCAGGGTAGCCCCAAGTAGCCCGGCGGGGCCCTCTGATTACCCAGGAGAGCGATCATGTCCACGGCCTCGAGAGAGCCCGATTTTCGTGATCCCGCCTGTCGATCGTGGCGGTTCACGCCGGCCCGGATCGATGCCGCCTGTCGGGCCGTCGCCGACGGTGAGGTGTGCACCGATGCGGCGGGGCGCGTTCAATGGCGCGACGCCGAGACGCCGGGCCTGTTCCTGCGGGTGACGCACAACGGCACCGGCACGTTCACGCTCTTCTACAAGCAGGCCGGCAAGCCGATCCGCAAGGCGATCGGCGCCGTCGGTGAGATCACCCTCGGCGAGGCCCGTGAGACGGCCCGAGCCCTACGATACGATCGCACTCTGGCCGCCCAGGTGAAGCCCCGTGAACGACGAGACGGGCCTGCCCACGGGCCCACCGTCGGCGCGGCCTTCGACGGCTACATCGATGCGGCCGAGGCCGGCACCTTCACGATGGGCCGTCGCAAGCAGCCGATCACCGATCGCACGGCGCAGGGCTACAGGGATTGCTACTCTGCGACGCTCAAGGCCCACGGCGATCGGCCGCTCTCGTGGCTCGCCGAGAACGTGGTGAGGCTTCACCGGGAGATGGGGAGCGCATCGGGCACCGGCAAGGATCGCAAGCCGGGCCGGCCCTATCAGGCGAATCGCATGCTGCAGCTCGCCCGTAGCATCTTCGCCTTCGCTGCTCGTGAGGGGTGGTGGGCGGCGCCGAATCCATGCGTTGATCCGGCAACGGGTGGCATGATCGCCAAGCATGCCGAGCATCATCGTGATCGCATCCTTGCCGATGCCGAAGAGGCGAAGCTCGGCACGGCCCTGCTCGCCGAGGCGCCGCTGTGGCGTGACCTGTTCGGCCTTGCCCTGCTCACCGGCCGGCGCATGAGCGCGGTGTGCCGGATGCGGTGGGGTGACGTTGATCTTGGCCGTCGGCTGTGGGTGGCGCCTCGTGAGGAGATGAAGGGAAGGAAGGCGGCGCACGGTGTGCCGCTGGACGCCGATGCCGTGGCCCTGCTCAAGAAACGCATGGCAACGGCCGGCGAATCCGAATGGGTGTTTCCCGCCGTGCGATCACCGGGCCCGGTGGCTTCATGGAAAACGGCATGGGGCCGGATTCGGGATGCCGCCGGCCTGGGCGGCAAGGATCGATCACGCCGGGTGAGGCCTCACGATCTGCGACGCTCGTGGGGCTCGAGGCTGATCGAAGCAGGGGCCCCGACCGTCACCGTCAACACGCTCCTGGGCAACAGCCCGAGCAGCGTGTCGATGACCGCAAAGACCTACATGCACGTGCCCGATGCCGTGCAGGCCGAGGCGATCGCCGGCGCCTACCGTCGCCGGCAGGCCCGGCAGGCGAAGGCGAGGCCGACGGGTGAAAAAAAGCCGAGGGGCCGGCAAAAAAAATCCGATGCGGCGCCATGAGAATCGGCAACGTGTTGCCGATTTCGCCCTGCTGAATCCCGTCAAAAAGCCCCTAAATAAGGGGCTTTTTCGTGCGCCGTCGGCATGCGTCAAAAAACGTCACACCACACCCCCTACGGGTTTCACTACGTGTGCATGAATCTGCGGTGAAGGTGCCACACGGGCGCCGATCACCGGAGAATCGAATATGCACAAGCTCGCCCGGATCGAGGTCGACGGCGACATCGTTCCCAATCGGTACGTCACCCCTGCGGTCGCCGCTGTTTTTCTGTCCGTGAAAGCCTGCACCCTCGCCGCATGGCGATCGGCCGGTGTAGGGCCGGCCCACGTGAAGCTCTCGGCCGGTCGCAGCGGCGCCGTGCGATACGGGCTGCTCGAGCTGGAGCGGTTCGCCAATGACCCGCAGGGCTATTCGCCCAGGCCGAAGGCGCCATTCCGCAAGCCGGTGGCGTCGCAGATCGCACGGCCGGTGGTGCGTCGCCCGCGAGGCCGTACACGGGGCTGAGCGCAAGAAAAGCCCCGGCCGTGTTGTGACGGCACGGGGCGAGAAGCGTGACGGGGTGAGCCTACCCGTTCGCGCTGACACACCCAAGGCTCACGGGAGCGTGACATGGAATCGAAACACCCGCCCGGGTGGCTCGGCAGGATGATCCTGCGTGATGCGGTGTCGGCCGTTGGCCTGCCGTTCGTGGCCGAGGCTGCGTGGCGATCGCCGGCATCGGCATGGATGGGATATGGCGATCGTCTCGAGGCCGTCGCTGTGGCCGGCGAGGTGGTGGCAACGATGCGCCGCCGGATCACCGTGGGTGATCGGCTGCGCGATGCCGCTTGGCGATGCGTGATTGCCGGCCTGGGCGAGCGGCGCCGGCAGACATGGGCCCCAGGTGATCCGGGCGACGATCCCGGTGAGCCGAAGGCCGACGGTGGCGAGCAGGGGCCGAAGGGCCCCAGGCCCGTTGCGCCCCTCGTGATTCGCCGCAGGGGCGAGGAGGGCCGACACGATGCCAAGTAGCACCATTCCCTTCCTTGAGGATATCGAGCTGCCTGGGCACCGTGATCGGCCCGACATGGCGATTCCGGATCGCTCTTGGCTTGTGCATCCCCGGAATCGATCGGCCGTGGCAAGGCTGTGGGCCCGCCTGCAGGAGGCCCCGCGCACGGCTGGCAAATGCGCAGCATGCTGCGCATTTGAGCTGTGGGCCCGCCTGCAGGAGGCCCCGCGCACGGCCTGCGGCGGCTACGGATTCCTTCCGGGTGAGCAGCTCGAGGATGACGGCATCCCCGAGGTGATCGTGTCGCATTGGCGAGCCGTGGACTACACCGATGCCGGCGATCGAATCGAGCAGATTCCCGGCGGCATGATCGCTCGTGATCTTGAGCGGCTCGGGCTCGCCCAGGCCGATGTTATGTCGGGCACCGTCACGGTGCCCCGGCCTCGGCCGTCGGCCGCCACGGCGCCGAAGGCGAAGGCGCCTCGGCATGTCGAGCCTCTCGTGATTCGCCGACGAGGCGAAGGGAGGCCGGCCCATGCGTGACGAGCAGGCAGAGCAGCTCACGATCGAATACGAGCCGATCGGCACCGGGGGCCGGGCCCGTCTCGTGGCCCTCGGCATCGATACCGGCACGATCGCCGACATCGACGTTATCGATCTTGCCCGGGCATCCGATCGGACGGGCTACGCTCGGCGGGTGGCCGAGTTGCTCGGGCATTGGAGCGAGACGCAGCTCGAGCGTGAGCTGCTGCGGATCGCCACGGCCCGATGCAGCGTGATCCCTGAGCCGGCGCCGCCGATGCCGACGCTCGCCACGGCCTTCGAAACCTGGGCGATGCACGAGGCGCCGCCGGCGATCGTCACGGGCCTGCAGCCGTTCGATTCTCTCGCCGGTGGCGAGCTGCCCGGCGGCATCGCCGTCGGCACCGTCACCGTTCTCGCCGGCCCACCATCGACGGGGAAATCAGCTCTTGCCCTGCAGCTAGCCCTCGGGGCGATCCTCTTCGATCCGGCGGTGAGGGTGCTGTGGCTGCTCGGCGAGATGAGCCTCGAGGCCCTCGCCCGTCGGGCGATCGCCGTGGGTAGCGTGTTGTCGGACGGGGCAGAGGTGTCGATGACGGCCGCCGGAAAGCGGTCGCCGAGGGCCCGGGCCGTTGCAGACGATTTGCGGAAGAGGATCGGCTCGCAATTCGTGATCCTGCCGCCATCCCTCACCGTCGATCGGATCGAGGCGGCGGTGATCGCTCACCATCCGGCCCTGATCGTGTTGGACTATTTGCAGCTCGTGCGCGATCCGTCGGCATCCGATCGCCGCGCCGAGGTCGATTCCGTTGTCGGCCGCATCCGGGCCCTCACGATCATGCACAACGTCGCCACGATCGTCGTGTCGAACCTGGGCAAGAGCGTGACCGCTGAGACGCCGATCGGGCAGATCGGCAAGGAATCATCGGCGATCGATTTCGACGCCGATTTGCTACTGCTCGGGATCGCCGACGAGGCCACCGAAGAGGGCGGCTTGCGGCCGGTGAAGTGGCTTTGCAAGAAGCATCGCCACGGCCGGGCCCGTGATCTGCCGTTGCTGTTCGACGGTGATCTGCAGCTCTTCACCGATCCAGATGCGGCCGAGCCCTTCGCCGATTTCGCCGATCACGCCCCGAGGGCCGACCGATGACAAAGCGCATCACGGGTGAGCCGGGCCCCGTCGATCGCCTCGAGCTGCACCGGCGGCTCAAGGCGATCGTGAGCAGCGGCGCCCTTGCCGGCCTGCGTCCATCGTCGCTCGTCGTTTTGGTCTATGCCCTCGCCCATGCGGATTTCGGAAAGGCGACGGTCTACCTGGGCGCCCGGACGATCGCAGCGCGTGTTGGCATGAGCCGAGGAAGTATCCGCCGAGGCATCGCCGATCTGCTCGAGGCCGGCCTGCTCGATCGCACAACGGCGAACACATTCACGAAGGCAGCGGTCTACGTGATCGGTGACAGGGTACAGGGCTGCACCCTGTCAGGGTCTAAGGCTGTACCCCGGGAGGGTACAGGGGTGGACCCCGAGGGGGTACAGGGCTGTACCCCAAATCCTGCTTCTCATGCTTCTCCTGAAAGAAGCATGAGAGGCGATCGCCGATCGGCTGACGCCGACGGCGACGCCGCCACGGGGAAGAGGCTTGAGCGGCTGCGATCGGCGCAGATAAAGCCTCGGCACGTTGCCGGGGCCCGGAACGAGCACGAGAAGCGTGAGGGCTGAATATGTCTGATCTGATTTCAACGGGATCGATGACGGTGATCGCTGAGCAGCTCGCCGGCCGGATTCGGGCGGCGCATCAAGCCGCATCGACGGCGGCGCAGACGGCCCTCGGGCATGCCCTTGAGGCCGGCCGCCTGCTCGCCGAGGCCCGTGAGGCTGTGCCCCACGGCGGGTGGGGCGATTACGTGGCGAGCTGCGGCATCGCTGATCGGACGGCGAGCAGCTACATGCGGCTGTACCGAGAGCGTGATCGCCTGGGAGATCGGCAGCGCGTTGCCGATTTGTCGGTGAGGCAGGCAACACGGCTGCTCGCCGAGCCGAAGGCGAAGGCGGCGCCGGTGGTCGAGGGCTCGATCATGGGCGAGGCGCCGGCATGGTATCGGCCCGGGCATCGGCATGCCGGCACACACCCCTCGGGTGCATGCTTCATGGTGTGGCCGCATCCGGCCGGTGAGCCGTGGGTGCATGTTTTCGTCGTGATCCCGCACGATCCGGCATCGCCCGATAGCGGTGGGTTGCTCGAGGGGCCGAAGCGGGGCATCCGGGTCGATCGGCTCTTGTGGCTCTTCGATTTCAAGCGTGGCGGCGGCCTGCCCGACATGCGTGATCCCACGTGGGTGATCGGCGATCCGAAGGCGGTGACGCCGGAAGAGATCGCAGCCGAGCCGGATTTCAACACGTGGCTATTCAGAGACGAGGACGATTACCGGCGACGGGGCATGGGCATCATGTCGGCGATGACGCCCGCAATGCGCGACCGTGCCGGCGAGGCCCATGCTCGAGCGTGCATGTCGCTGGCGAAGGCGATCCCGGGAAAAGCCGAGCGGCGATTGTTCGATGAGGACCGCGCCGTCGGAACGGCATCGCTGGTCCCGCTGCCGTCATCGACCGGCACCAAGGCGGCGGCGACGATCGAGGGCTCGATCATCGGTGAGGTGCCGACCAAGGCGAAGGCCGAAGGCAAGCAGCCCCGCTTCCGGTCTGTGAGCTGTAGGCAGAAAGTCATGTCACTGTTGATCACCGTGCGCAGGAAGGTCGAGTCGATTGACGCCGGCACAGGCGATCGATCGTCCGTGCGTCGTGACGTTGCGATAGAGCTGCGACGCCTTGCTAACACCCTGTGTCCGGTGCGAGACGATGCGGAGGCCGGCGCATGAGGCTCACCCCTGCAGAGATCGTGCGGGTGAAGAGCGACGCCGAGCTGCTGTTGTGGGCCGTGGCCGGGGCCGATCTGCCGGCCGGGCTGCGGATCATCGACATCGGCCGTGCGTCGATATCGGGCGTGGCAGTCGGCTCGGGGCACGGTCTTGCTCACGCTTACCGGCTGCGGCCGGGCATGATCGCCGTGGGTGTCGCCCTCGAGGCCCTGGCCGATGACGTTATCGGCCTGGGCTTTTGTTCTGACGATGCCGCCTTCGCAATCGAGACGGTGGCAGCGCACGAGCTGGCGCATGCCATCGTGACCCCGGCCGATGGTGAGCGGTCGCCGGCTTGCGAGCAAGCCCTGCGTGATCTGCCGGCCCTCGTGGCTGCCATGTCGCCGTTGCTCGGCGAGCCCGACAAGGAAGCCCGGGATCACGATGGACGATGGGCCGGGGCCCTCGTGGCGATCGTGCGGCGGTGCGGTGCCGTGCGGCCCCTGCAGCGGGCCGCCTGGGCTGCGTGCGGCAAGGCTGATCTGCGTCGATACGGGATCGATGCCGATGCCGTCGCCGATGCTCTTGGGGACATTCCCGACGAGGTGAGCCTGCGTGATCTGCTCGCCGAGGGTGGCCCTGTTGCCGATCGTGTCGCCCAGGCCGTGCCGAGCCTGGGCGATCGGATCATCGCCATCGGCATGCACCAATCAACACCGGCTGAGCCGGGGCACGTTGCCCCGGTGGGGGACGGTGGGTTTGCGGAGATTTCCAATATGTTTCTCGACGTTCTCGATAAGGTTCGGGGCCGGCAGGCTGCTCGAGCAGCGGGTATCGAAGAGCTGGCCCGGCGGCTGGCCGCCGGCGAGAAGGTGCAGGCCGACGAGGTCGAAGCGGTTCTCACCCGCACGGGCTGCACGGTGGACGATCTGCGTGAGCGCGTTGCTTGTCTCGAGCGACGGGCCGAGCATCATCGTGCGATCGTGGCCGGCGAGAAGGCCGAAAAGCGGCTCGCAAAGATTCGGGCAGAGATCAACGATGCCCGGGTCGTGGCCTTTGATGCGATCGAGAAGGCCGAAGCGATCACGCAGCGGCATTGGGGGGACACGATCGCTCTCGAGCAGGCGGCTCGGGATGCCTTCCAAGCGAAAGAGCTGTTGCTCGCCCCGGTGAATCTGATGGCGCAGCAGCGTGAGCAGCTCGCCCAGGCGAAGCAGGCTTACGGTGATGCCGAGAGGGCCCTTACCGAGGCACAGGCGAGCATGCCGACGATCCGGGCGAGCATTACGAAGCTCGAGGCCGGTGTGGCGGAAGACGAGAACGATTGCCGTTTGAATCCCGACAACGGCGATATGAGGGAGCGGCTGAATCGCCACAAGGCGGCGGCCGATACGAAGCGGCGTGAATTGGACGAGATCGAGAGCGGTCTGCCCGGCCTGCAGGCTGCTACCGACAAGGCCCGGGAATCGCTGCGGGCGATCGAGGCCGAGCTGATGCGGTGATCGGCACAGGCGGCAGACCGGCCGGGCGGTGATCGCTGATCCGCCCGGCCGGCCGAGCCGGCATCGCCGGCCCGATGGGCCGGCGCCTCGGCCTCGAGGGTGAGGGGGGGCGAGGATCGCCAAGCTACCTTGAGAGGGGGGGCCTTAGAGAGGGGCACTGCGATCCGTCCAAAAGGCGCAGACACCTTAGCCCGGTGCGGAATGGTACACGCACGGCAGACCGGCTCTTGGCTGATTTCGCCGGCCCGTACCATCGAAGGAAAGGAGGTGCCGATGGGCGAATCGATCATGGCGAGACGCTACCGGGCGAGGCTCGCCGCCGAGCGGCTTCAAGAGCGATTACAGGCCGACGAGGCTGCTATCGAAGAGCTGGCCCGATTCCGGGCGGCATGGCTCGATCGTGGCAGAGCTGCGGCGGCTCTGGGCATCCGGCCGAGGACGTTGAAGCAGTGGCAGCTCGAGGGCCGAGGGCCGGCGCCGGTGAAGCTCGGCGATCGCCGGCAGAGCCGATGCCTATGGGCACAGGCCGACATCGATGCCTTCCTGTCTGATCCTGCCGGTTATGAGGCTCGCAAGCATGCCGCCGGTGATCCGGCCGGCGAGCCGGTTGCCGATGGGGCGGCGGCCGAGGATCACCCGGCCGACGGGTGACGATCGCCCAGGCCGAGCCGGCCCTCGGCCGGCCTCGTGGCGATGCCTAGGCATCGCCGCCGGCGAGGCGATCGCCGAGGGCGGGGCGGGATGGCAGAATCCCCGGAAAACGTCGGCATCGGCCGGCCCTTCGCTCGGCGACGGTAGCCCCACGGTAGCCCCGACATTCCAAAAACGCATTGAATCACGGTCTTCAGATCGGGCCCCTGCTGACTCTTAATCAGAGGGTTCTTGGTTCGAGTCCAAGACGAGGCAGTTCGCTGATTTCGTCGCACCTCCCAGGGTGCGAGGCTGGTTCCGTCGCACCTCCCAGGGTGCGAATGGAACTGATCTCGTCGCACCTCCCAGGGTGCGAGTTGTTTATGTCGCACCGCCCAGGGTGCGAATGGCGGCTCCGGCGGAATCGCCGGACGATGCCTTCCGGCGGAAGGCTCTGGCTGTTTCGTTTTTCCGGCCGAATTGCCGGCTGATTTGTTCGCGACGTCCTCTGGCGTTGCTGGCCGCTCACCCCGGCCGCCCATGGGTTGCGGGCGATCAACCGTGGGCCTTCCCTCCAGCCGGCATCTTCGGCTTTCCTGTCCCCGGCAAATCGCTTCCGGCCGAAGCGGCCGATACGATCAAGGGAAGGTCGGAGCGGTCGCTTGAGGGAGTGATCATGACGCGAGGGTTTCGGGCTCTTCTTGCCGGCGTGGCGATTACTCTGGCCGGCTTTGGCGGCGCAGCGGCTTTCGCTCAAGCCCCGGCCGCGGAAAACTTCGGCGGCTATGCCATCTCGGAGGGGCCGTTCACGTTCACCGGCAACGGCCTCGTCGGCACCTCGGTCGGTCGGTTCACGTTCTTCAACAACGGGCTGACCGCCACCCGTGTCGGCAACGCCACCGCTTGGAACAACGGCGTCGTCTCGACGCGCCTGGGGCGCAACGAAGTGTTCAGCAATGGCGTCGTCGGCGTGCCGACGAAAGGCGGCATGGTCTTCACGCCGGGATTCGCCCCGCAGTCCCAGTCCGCTGGCCGGCCTGCCGCCCGACATCACGCCGGGCATCCCGACGCCGGCAATCACCGCGCAGGGCCGCCGGGCGGGCACGGGCCGCGATCACGCTGACGCCTCCCCCGGCGTGCTTTCAGCCGGTTGGCTGCGGCGATCGGTTTTTCCGGATCATGCGCGCCGAGAGCCAGCGCTGGACGGGAAGCTCGATCGCGAGATGGAAGAGGATCGCCGTCCCGATCGCAGCCGCGAGCAGGAGGACGTAGCTCGCCGCCATCCCGGCGATCCCCAGCTTTTGCATGCCGCACGCCATCGCCACCTTGCAGCCGACGCTGAACAAGGGGTAGTGGATCAGGTAGAGGACGTACGACGCAGCGCCGATGAGTTGGAGCAGACGGCCACCGCCGAGATCGGCGCCGGCTTTCTCGGCAGCCACGGCGGCGAGGATTGCGACGCTGCTGGCGATTCCGAGCCCGTAGACGTTCCAGTCACCCAGGGGCACCCAGTGATGGGCACGGTTCATTGCAAACCCGACGAACGCGATCGACGCCAGGGCCAGCCAGAGAAGCGGGCGGGAGGGGCGCCTCGCTCCGTCTGATGCGCGGGCCACGACAATCCCCATCCCGAACAGCCAGACGCAAGGATTGAGGAGAAACGTCAGCGGGAAAACGTTCCCTGGCTGATGCCGGAGCGAGGCAAAAGCGATGGCATACCCGACGGCGACGAGGAGTCCGAGCCGCAGATCGACAATCAAAAGCGCGAAGTAGAGATAAAAGAGAACTTCGTAGCGGAGTGTCCAGGCGGCGATGATCACCGGGGATCCGGTCCCTCCGACGACGGCAGGGTCTTGGGGAAAGAGAAACCACGCTCCCGTCAGCGTGCCCGGGTCGGTCGGCAGCGTGGCCCGTGTCGCGCCGAAGGGGAGGGCGAGGAGGCAGACGAGCGCGAAGACGATCCAGTAGGGGGGGTAGATGCGGATCGCCCGACGCTGCAGGTAAGGGATCAGCCGCGATGGACGGGAGATGTCGGCGACATGAGCGCTGGCGATGATGAATCCGCTCAACACGAAGAAAAACTCGACCCCCGCGTCGCCGAACCGGAAGGGAGCCGCCACCCACGGGACATTGAAGTATTTGGCGTCGGCGACGATGCCCCCGAGATGAAACAGCACCACTGCGAGCGCCGCCAGCGCCCTCCCCGCCTGAAGCGAGACGAACAGTTTTCGGGATCCGTGTGCTGCGGCAGGCTGTGGGGGCGCGGCAGTATTCAAGGCAACTCGTCGAAAAGCCGGGGCGGAAGGGCCGAGTCGGAATGCCGACGAACAGCCGCGAACGGCGTCGGTGATCAAGTCGATCCTACGGCCAGACACGCCTTCACGCTACCGGGCGATGCTTTCGGGGAAACCAGCGGCTCACGAACCGGCGGTAGCTGAACATGAGCCACAGATTCGGCCTCGAAACTTCAAAAAAGGGTGAGCCGGGCGGACGCTGAAGCAGGGCGATCCTGTCCGCCAAAAAAAGGGAAGCCGGCCCGGCTGACGCCGGACCGGCTTCCGTGGGTGGTCTTGCGGCCTTGCGGCCTGGATCACTCGCCCAGCTTCGACACCGTCTCGATCATTGGCCTGACGATCCCGCCGAGGACGTCTGCGACGCCGGGCAGTGCCAGCACCGTGTCGGCCGTCGAGCGAACCGCGCCGATGTTCTCACCAACGAAGGTGCGGATGAACGCCCTCTGCTCGGGGGAAAACGCCGCGGTGGTCGTCTGCGCCACCTTCAGGGCATCGCCAAGCTCGGTGAACACCGGCAGGGCGGCCTTGGCCGACTCTGCATCGGTGACCCCGGCGAGGGTCTCAGACAACCTTCCAAACCATCCCGAGGCGACCTCTTGGAAGCGGACAACCTGCTCGGGGATGGCGGTGCCCACCGTGGTTTCTTCCATCACCTCAACCGTCTTGCCATCGGTCGCCACGACCTCAGTCGAATCGACGACGACACCACCTTCCTCGACAACGGTTTCAGTAGCCTCGACACGCGCCACCGGTTTGCCGTCAACCATCTTCTCCTCGGTGACAACGGTCTCCTCGACGCGGGCGGGGGCCTTCTCCGTCACCGTGGTCTCGACCTTCGCGGCGACCGGCTCCCGCTTCGGGGTTTCCTTGACAGCCGGCTCAGGTTCCTTGGCGACGACTGGCGCGGGCACCTTGGCGACAACCGGCGCCGGTTCCTTGACGACGACCGGCGCGGGCTCTTTGATCACCACCTCGCGGGTCACCATCGGCTTCTCGACGATCTTTTCGACGACGGTCTTCGTCTCGACCACCTTCGGGTTCATCCCACCTCCGAACCAACCGCTCGCCAAACCCACAAGGGGGGCCGCAAGCCACGGGAGGATCGAGGATTTGGCAGCTACGCCCTCCTGCCCGCGGGGACCGATCGTTCCAGACTTTCCATCGACGCCTTGCCGGCCATCGATGCCGGGCTTCCCGGCCACGCCGTCACGGCCAGGCGCGCCATCCTTCCCGGGCAGACCGGCCTCGCCTCGCTCCCCCTTGGGGCCTGCGGGCCCCTGAGGGCCGGGCTTGCCATCGAGGCTATTCTTGCCAGGGGCACCGTCTTTGCCATGAAGACCGGGCTCTCCGCGTTCCCCCTTCGGTCCGGCGGGGCCAGCCTCGCCGCTCTTGCCATCACGGCCCGCCGCACCGTCGTGGCCGTTCTTGCCGTCGAGGCCGTTCTTACCAGGCGCCCCGTCCTTGCCATGGAGACCGGGCTCGCCACGTTCACCCTTCGGGCCGGCAACTCCAGGCTCGCCGTTCTTGCCGTCGAGGCCGTTCTTACCAGGCGCCCCGTCCTTGCCATCGAGGCCGTTCTTGCCATCGAGGCCGTTCTTGCCAGGCGCACCGTCCTTGCCATGGAGACCGGGCTCGCCACGTTCCCCCTTCGGTCCGGCAACGCCAGGTTCGCCGTTCTTGCCATCACGGCCCGGCGCACCATCGTGGCCATTCTTCCCGTCGAGGCCGTTCTTGCCAGGCGCCCCGTCCTTGCCGTGAAGGCCGGGCTCACCGCGTTCCCCCTTCGGTCCGGCCGCACCGGGCTCGCCTGCGGGGCCACGCGTTCCAGCAAGACCGGCCTCACCGCGGATGCCCTGGGCGCCAGCCGCTCCGGCGAGCGCCGCCGTGGCGACGCCGGCGAGACCGGTAGCCGAACCATACTTCTGCCACAGATGCAGATCGTGCCAGCGGCTGTGTTCGATGTCCCACACCCACAGATGACCGGTGGAGGAATCGTAATAGGCATCGCCGGCCTCGGCATGGCCGGGGAGGCTATGAACGTCATCGACAAGACCAAGAATGCTGCGGACGGGGGGGAAACGCTTGATGCTCATTGCAACCTTAAACGAGGCGAAAAAAGATAAATTCCGACGTAAGGTCGGGACTATATCCCCTCGTCTGGGTGCGTTCAATTGTCCCAAGGCGCAAGCAAGTGGATCATCGCCGCGGGCCTCGGCGGCGGAGAAACCAACGCGTCACGAATCGTCGGTAGCTGAACATGAGCCATAGATTCGGCTTCGAGAACAGAAGCCGCGTCACGATCCCCCACAGGCCTTTTTTGTGGGCGTATTCGATGTGCTCGTCGATCCTCGTCCGGCCGTCAGGGAGCGGCGTGAAGGTGTGGGTGTGGGCCCAGGACGCCGCCGGCCCCGCGGCCTGGACGTCGGTGAAGCCCCGGTCGCTCACGTCGCGATGGACGGCCGTCCAATGGAGCGGGAGCGGGCCTACCCAGAGGACGAACTTCGACACCGATCCCTCGGCGAGCGGCTCGATCGAGATCAGGCGGACGAAGGTCGGCGGAGGGGTGAGCCGCTTCAGTGCCGAGGTGTCGCGGTGGAAATCGCGGACGGCCTCCAGCGGCGCGTCGACGGTGAAGGAGAAATCGAAGACGGGCATCAACGGCACCCCGTGGTGGAAGGTGTTATGCAGTCGGAGCGGCGCCGTCGATCGCCCTGACCGCGGCCAACGCCTTCGTGACATGGTCTTGCGAGGCCAGTTGGGCTGAGAAGACGAGCCGGATGATGCCGTCACGATCGATGACGTAGGTCACCCGCCCGGGGAACAGGCCGAGGGTTTTGGGCACGCCAAAGGCTGTCCGCAGGCTTCCGTCGGCGTCGCTGGCGAGGAGGAAGGGAAGCTTGTGCCGGGCGGCAAAGGCCCGATGGGAGGCCGCGCTGTCGCTGCTGATGCCGATCACCTCCGCGCCCGCCGCGGAGAAGGTCTCATAGGAATCACGAAACGCACAGGCCTCCTTTGTGCAGATCGGCGTGTCGTCCTTGGGATAGAAGAAGAGGACGACCGGACGCCTGCCGACCATGTCGGCCAGCCGCACGGTGCTGCCGTCGTGGGCCTGGAGCGTGATGTCGGGGACTCGGTCACCGACGTTCAGCGGAGGCATGGAGGGGATTCCTGGGAGGGCCGGGGTCGACCCGTATCGTAGCCCGCGCCGCGGAGAGCGGGAGTGGCGCCCCTATCGTCACCGCCAGAATCGGCACGACCCGCCCCAGACCGTGGTTGGCTCCCGGGTTAGGAAAAGCTCCCCCAATCGATCCCCACCACCAATCACGACCTACTGTTTGGTACCCGGCCGAGCTTGTGCCATGTGGAGATCGGTCGTGAGTTTCAATTCCATTGCAGCGCTTCTGGTGGTGCTGCAATTCTGTTTTGG
>CALQRA010000104.1 GCA_943332855.1 Candidatus Kuenenia stuttgartensis | reverse complement strand
GAGGACACCCCCGGCCACGTCGTCAACTTCATGGGGGGCAAGCTCCCGTGGGCCGAGCCCGATGCCTACCGGGCCGCCTCACCGATGTATGCCCTCGACCGGGTGAAGACCCCGACGCTCCTCCATGTCGGCGAGCTCGACGCCCGCGTTCCGGCGGCCCATGCCCGGGCGATGTACCGGGCCCTCAAGACCTACCTCGACGTCCCGACGGAGCTGGTCGTCTATCCCGGCGCCGGCCACGGGCTTGTCAAGCAAAACCATCGCCGCGCGAAGATGGAATGGGATCTCGCCTGGTTCGAGCGCCACCTCCTCGGCAAAACGGCCGTGCCTCCCGCCACGCCTCAGACACCGCCGGCAAAATGAGGGCCGGGGGGCCGCACCAATCGTGAACACGAGGCAGACGATCGAAGCAAACGCTGGCACCGTTCCCTAGTGCCCGTACCCCCATTCTTTTGTGGAGCGGTCCGATCAGCCCTCCGCCAAGCCACGAGGGAGGCTTCTGCGGGGTCCTTCTCTAACGATGAGGCGCGAATGGCGTTCAATACGACAGCCTCCGAGTGGCTCTTAAAGAGGGTCTCCGACCGATCTGAAGTTATCGGATGCGTGGTCCTCTCTGTTGCTCTCGTTGCGATCGGAAAGTGGCTGCACTGGTTTCTGCCTACGTCTCACGCTCAGCGTAGCGTGCTCGCACTGGCGGTGAGTGCCATCGAGATTGGATTGCCCGGCCTGCTCATGTGGCTTCGCCCCGCCACGGCACGCTTCGACGGTCAACTGCTGCCCGGCCGAATCAAGCCGTGGCTACTGGCTCTGCCGCTTGCGGGAGCCCTCTTGTTGACGGACGTCGCCAGCTGGACTCTCACGACAAGACTGGACGGCATCTTCAAAGTGAGCCTGTGGAGCAATCATGTCATCCCGGGGTTGTCATCCCCGGCGATTGTCGTGGCGCAGGCGATCCAGACAATCATGCTCACACCCATTGCCGAAGAGTTTTTCTTTCGGGGGTTCCTCCTCGGTCAACTCCGAAAAATAATGCCGGCCAAGGTCGCCGTGCTCGCACAGGCAATTCTGTTTGCCGCCTTCCACCTGGGACACAGGACCCGCTCCGCCCGCCTGACTGGTGCCCTCGTGATGGGAGTTGCCTTTGGCGCCTGGCGTCTCCGATTCACCGGACTGCTGCCATTGATTGTGGTTCACGGAATCATGAATGCGATCGCGTCTCTTCCCCTCTGGGTCATGGAACATGACATCGTGTCGCTCCCTGAGTGCCGGCAGATGGAGGCACTCAAGAACGAACCGGCAGAGCGGGCGATCCCGTTGATCGTCGACCAGCTGGGCAACCCCGACATCCGGGTGCAAAGCGGTGCCAACTCGATTCTCACGACCCGCTACCGCGATGCTGCCGGTCCCTATCTCCGTGAAGCACTCTCGTCATCCAACCCGGAGCTCGTCACAGCCACCATCCGGATCATCGGAGGAAAGAATTTCCGGGAGCTCGTCCCGGAGCTCCGCCGATTGGCATGGGATCACGAGTCACAAGACGTGCAGATAGGTGCGATTCTTCAACTGATGTTGCTCGGCGAGACCGCGGAGCTCGAATCGATTGCCGCCGATCATCCGCAGCCGAAAATCCGCCGTGCGGCCAGTCGGCTCGTTGCCCCCCGTGAAAGCCCGTGAGCCCACTTGAATGGGCAAACGGGGTCCCGCTCACTCCCCGCCGGTGACTTCGATCGACACGAGCTCCAAGCCCGCATCCTCGAGGATCGTGAGGGCGTAGATGTCGGCTACCTCGAGCCCCTCGGCCGTGTTGGCGAGCGTCGGATTGACCGCCACGAGATCGGCGGGCGTGAGTTCGACCTCGAAGGCGTCGCCGTTGCGGGCCTGACGCTGTGGGGGCACGTCGACTTCGAACTTCCCCGAAAACACCCCCTGCATCCGCTGCGTGCTGACGCCGAAGCGGATCGCCACGGGGCGGGTCGAGCGGCCGCGGAAGCGGAAGCGGGAGGCGGGGCCGATCCGCACCGGGGTGTCGGCGGCCCGCCACACGGCCGCGCCGACGACATGGAGGAGCACCGGCGCACGGCTCCCTTCGCGCCACAGCAGAGGAAAAGCCGCCAGACGCGCCGGCCGATCGGCCGTCGCCAAGCGGAGAAACCCGTGCCCGTCGGCACCGATCGACATGGGATCGAGCCGCCAAGCCCCCGTCGGATCGGGCTGCCGCTCGGCGGCGAGGGGCGCATCGGCGGCGAGAGTCACCGTGCACCGGCTCCCTGGGGGAACGTCGAGGATGGCGCCGTCGACGCGCCGGGCCGCTCGGACCATGCCGGCATGAACCCGCAGCACCGTCTCGGTCGCGCCGGAGCGCACGTCGAATAGGGCCCCGGTCGCTTCGAGGACCGCGGCTGGCGTCCGCACCACGACCGGCGCCGCAGCCGCTCCGGACGACGGGTCGAGCCACAGGCTCCCCTCGACGAGGTCGAACCGGCGCTCCGCCGCCTCGGGGCGGAGAACGCGGATCACCGACTCCCCGGCGATCGTCAGCTTGGCCCCGTCGCCGAGATCAGTGGTAATCCAGGCATCACTCGATCGCGACTCGAGCGTGTCACCAGGCCCCACCGTCGCCCCGGTCGCGATCCCCTCCTCGATCCGCCCTGCCGCCGTGAACAACCGCGTCGCCCCGACGGCCTTCGTCACCTGCCCGATGACCAGTGGCGCGGCCGGCCGAGCGGAAAACGCCCCCGCCGCGGCCGCCGCCACGACAAGCCCGGCGGCGATCGCCGGCCAGCGCCACGCCTGCCGCCCGGCCCGGGGCCGCTCCCCTGCCCTGCCCGGTGTCTCGCTCCACGTCCCCTCCCCAGCGATGCGCTGGCAGTCAGCCACCGTGACCGCCTGCTCGGCGAGATCGCGGAGGAGCTCCCGGGCGGCCGGATCCTGCCGGAGGATTGCCTCAACCTGGCGGCGCTCGTCCGCCGAGCCGCCGCCGTCGAGAAAGACAAGCAACCGCTCGAGCAGCTGGCCGGTGTCGCCGGGAAGGTCGTGTCGCGTCATCGGATCGCTCCCTTAGCCTCGATCAGCTTCCCCTCGACGCACTGCCGGAGGGTCGCGTGGAGCCGCGACAGCCGCTTGTAGACCGCGTCGAGCTCCACCCCCACGGCCGCCGCCACCTCGGCACAGCCCAGGCCATCCGCATAGCGAAGCTCGAGCACGCGCCGCGACTCGGCCGGCACATCCTCGAGACACTCGCGGAGAGCCGCTAGTCGTCCCCCCTCCGGGCCACGCTCGATCCAATCGGCGTCGAGGCGGTCGAGGAGCCCGGCCTCAATCCCCACCTCCTCGCGCGACCGCCGCCGCCGCCAGTCGATCGCAGCGTGCCGCATGGCGATGAACGCCCAGGACACGAGCGCCGTTTCGGCCTCGAAAGCGACATTCGTGGACATCGCCTTCACGGCCACCGTCTGGAAGATGTCCTCGGCGGCGTGGGCGTCGTGCGTCACCAGCCAGGCCGCCGCCGAGAGCCGCGTACGCCATGGCATCAAGACGCGGAGGATCTGGGCGTTGTCGAGCGGCATGGTCGATTCAAGCGGAGTGCCTGGTGTGTCACTCCTTCGCCCGCACCAGCTCGATCGTGATCGGCTGGGGCAATTCGATCGTGAGCGTCATCGTGTCGGGGCCAGTGAAGCGATGGCGGAGCGTGAGATCGAATCGATTCCCATCCCCGTCGGTAATGCCGAGCCGCGCCGTCGCCGCGCCATCGTCGCCGACGGTCCAACCCCCGGCGAAGGTTGCCCCACGGGAATCCCCCCCCACCTGGAAGAGGGTGCCGTCGGCAGCATTGACCGCCAGCAGTGATGTCGACGGATTGTCGCCGCCGGTGTTCACCACCTCGAGGACGCGATCGGGAATCTTCCAGGCGTAGGTCGTGTGCACAATCCGGCCGCCGGTCGCCTTGTCGATCCAGGTGCCCGGAAGCTGATCCCACTTCTTGAGGCGAAGAATCTCGGCGAGCGACTTCCCCTTCGTATCGACGGCCGGCAGCGTTTCCTCGTTGACGAAAAACAAAAAGTCGTTGCTCACAAGTCCGCCCGGATTGTGCACCTGGAGCAGATGCATCCCGTCGCCAGGCGTGGCAGCCAGCTCCACGACGATCGTTTCCCCATCGACGCGCACGAGCCCCTCGGCGCGGCGGCCGTCGATGAGGGGAAACGCGCCAGCATCGACATGCCGGCCACGCATCGTCATCAGCCTTTCATGGGATTTCAGCCGCGGAAACGCCTGATGCCCCGCTTGGGCCTGAATCTCCCCCTCCGTCCAGATCGACGGCTGCGGCTGCGCGCCTTTGGCACCGATGCGGGCGGTGAAGGTCGCGGTGAAGTCGCCGGCCGCGGCGGCGGCGAGAAGATCGTCGCGCGACCAAGCACGGCCGCTCCCGTCATGCGTGACATACACCGCAGCGCCCTTCCCCCCATCAAACTCGAGCGCCACGTCGCTCGCCCCGTCGCCTGACGTGAACACCCCCTCGCCGCGGAGGAGCACGGTGCCGTCACTCGTGGCGGATTCGAGGGCCGCGAGGAGATCGCGCGTGAGGCGCTGATCGGGCGCGGCCGTGGTGGCATCGAGCGTCACCTGCCGGCCAAACGCACCGGGGAAGCCGGTGCTCCCCTCGAGCACCATCTCCCACACCGGGTCAAACCGCTCCCGGCCCCCCCACGACATCCGCCACACGTCGCGCTCGGGCGTGCCACGGTGGGCGATGTCGCGGAAGAAGTCGAAGTCGATGATGTTGAGTCTCCCCTGGGGGAGGATCAGCCAGCGGTCGTACGCCCCGCGCCACGTCGGCGTATCCATCCCGGTGCCGGGGGTGTTCGTGCTCACCAAATGGGGCATCCGGTGGCAATCGCCACAGACATTCGGCGTCGGCTTCGAGGGATCGAGATCACCATCGACATGAAAGAGGCGGAATCCGCTCCGGGCTGTCTCGGAGACGACGTTCGTGGCGCTGCGGCGCTGGGCCGGCGGATAGGGGATGTCGAGGAGGAAGGCAGCCATGGCGTCGCGCTCGCGTTCCGAGAGCCCCCCCGCCTTCCCTTCGTCGTTGACGCTGTCGTCCCCTGAGAGCCGCATCGTCGAGGCCAGCCCACCGTCGATGAGATGGCGGACGGGGCTCGAGGGATCGGCAGGATCGCTGTTGGCGGCGACGGCAGCGTGGACCGAGTGGCTGTTGATGCCCCCATAGGGATCGCCGGGGATACCGTCCCAGTGGAACGGCGCCGTGTCGCGGAGCCCCCGGCAGGGCATCGTCGAGCGCGGCATGATCTGTTTGCCACCGGAGACGACTGGCGTGGCGAGCACCCAGAGGAGCTGATCGGTGTGGCCGTCGGGATGGCAACTGGCACAAGAGAACGTCTTCGTCGTTGAGGCTGAAGCGGTATGGAAGGCGATTTTTCCAAGGCGAAGAGGCTCGGGCGTCGGATCGGCAAGCGGAATGGTCGCCACGGCCGCAGGATGCTCTCGATCGGTGAGATTGACGAGGGTCACTTCATTGGAGAAGGCCGCCAGCACCCAGGCCCGCGCCGGAGCCCCGCCGGAATCGCACTCGAGACACACGCCGTCGGGCCAGGCGCCGACCGCCACGCGGCCAAGGACCGCGCCACTGGCTACGTCAAGCGTGAAGAGTGTTGCTGAACCGGCGGCGGTGGCGACGATCGTCCGGCCGTCGTCGCTGACCCGGAGCCCGAATGGCGTGGCGAGCGCCGTGCCATCGGCGGGCTGCTTCGGCGGCAGCGGCTCGAGGTCGTAAAACCGCGGTGGCGCCCCGCTGCCGGGGAGGACGCTCGTGACTGAATTCAAAAACGGCCTGTTCTCCAGCTCTGCAAGCGCCTGCTGCTTCGTACCGGCCCGGCCATTGGCGTCGTTCCGGGCGTCGGTCTGAGCGAGAAACACCCGGCCGTTATGGTCGACAGCAAGGCCGTAGAGAAGGGTGCCGAGGCCGTGAATCGTCTCCACGAGCTCGTCGGTGGCGGTATCGAACACAAACAGATCCCGGTCGGGAACGTCGGGGTGCTTGATGATGTCGACGACGTGGCCGAGGGAGAGAACGTTGTTGTGGCGGATCGAGTGTTCCCAGGCGTCGAACGTCACCAGGTCGCCGTCGGGCTCACCCCGGCCGCCCGAGAGTTGCGTGCGGTTGTGCGATTCAAACGACGCCACATAGAGCCTGCCGCCGCGCACCTGAAGGGCCCGCGGATCCTGGGCAGCAATCGGCAGCGACTTCACCACGCTCCGCCGCGCCACGTCGATCACGGCGATCCGATTCTCGGAAGAGAGGGCGACATAGGCCTTTGAGTTGTCGGCAAAGGCGATCCCCACCGGCTCGTCGAAGCGGGTGGCGAGAGTGAGCGGGTCGAGGTCCTGGATCGTGGCAATGACATGAAACCGCGTGGCGCTCTCCGGGGCGGTGTCGATGACGCTCACCGAGTCAGAGACGTGGTTGGCAACCCACACCTCCCGGCCGTCGGGACGGGCCACGACCGACACCGGCTGGATGCCGACCGGGATCCTCCAGATGACGCTCCGCGAGGCGATCTCGATGATGTCGAGCGTATCGGCGGGAGTGTTGGCGACGAACAGATGCCCCCCGACGACCGCCAGAGGATTGACATGGGGGGAGAGAAACCCGGGATGGCCGACGCCGGGGAGAGGATCGGGGATGGCCCCGGCAGCACCCAGCGGTGCCGCGGCGAGGAGGGCCAGCACGACAAGACCTGTGACGGGCGAGCGGCAGAATCCCCGGCAGACTGGTAATCGTCGCATCGGCCCGTTCTCCGGGAGGGAATCCACTCGCTACTCAGGGCTGATTATCCCGGGCCCAGCGGGGTATGACCACGCAGCCCCAGAAGTGAAAACGTACGACCGCGAGGAATCCTGACAAAGCCCCCTTTTTTCCTCGAAAGCAGCGGCCAATGCGCGGCTGGAATCCGCGCCCCCGCTCACACTTCGACTGCCCGAGTCTCCTGCTGACCGACCGCAAAGACGCGCCGGTAGCGGGCGACTTCCCCTGGGGGCCCGAGGGCCTTGGCCGGATTGTCGGAGAGCTTCACCGTTGGCCGACCGTCGGCGCTCACCGCCTTGCAGACGAGGCTGAAGGGGGCGAGGGCATCGGCAGCGCCCAGCCCGCGGAAGTCGTTGGTGAGGAGCGTGCCCCACCCGAACGCCACCTTCACGCGTTCTGTGAAGCGCCCGTGGAGGGCTTCGATCTCGGCGACGTCGAGGCCATCGGAAAAGATCACGACCTTGTCACGCGGATTCTCGCCATGGGCGCTCCACCATTCGATCGCCAGCTCGGCGATCCCGACTGGATCGCCCGAATCGATGCGGATTCCACTCCACCGGGCCACCGACTCCGGCGCCCGAGCGAGAAACCCGGCCGTGCCGAAGGTGTCGGGGAGGAGGATTCTCAACGGAGTAGCGTAATCGGCCTCCCAGTCGGCGAGCACCGCGTAGGGCGCTGCAGCGAGGGCCTCGTCGCTGTCGGCCAAGGCCGCGTAGACCATCGGCAATTCGTGAGCGCTGGTGCCGATCGGATCGACCCCATGCCGCATCGCCAGCAGCACGTTCGACGTGCCGAGAAACGCCCCTCCCAGCCGGTCTCGGGCCCGGACGACAGCCTCCTCCAGCCAAGCAAACGACTGCCGGCGCCGCGTCCCGAAATCAGCCCGCCGCCGGCCTTCAAGCTTGGAGAGGCGATCGAGCTTGGCATCGAGCCGGGCGCCGGCGTCTGCGTAGACACGCCGGCGCGGGCCGCTTGCCATCCCCTCAAGCACGGCGCGGTTGCGAAGCTCCATGAGGATCGCCAGCGCCGGCACCTCCCACTGCATCACCGCCGGCCAGGAGCCGGTGAAGGTGAGATCGAGTTGGCCGTCACGGACGTCGAGCGCGTAAGGAGGAAGACGAAGATCGGCGAAGGCCGCGACAAACTCTGTCGTGAAGATTCGCCTCGCACCGATCTCGAGCCCGGAGAGAGAGGCCGCCTCGGCGGGCGTGAGGACGAGCGACCTTGCCCGGTCGAACTCCGCCCGCAGTTTGTCCTCGTCGACCTCCTCGGCGAGCCGCACCGATGTGGTCCGATTGACAATGGAAAACGTCACCTCCACGTCGGGCCGGTGGCGGAGCACCGACTGTCCCATCAGGAGCTTGTAAAAATCGGTGTCGAGTCTGGAGCGGATGACGGGAGAGTCTTCGTCGGATCGTGATCGCTCGTCAAGGCGTGTCATCGGAGAACTCCCCCGCGCTCGATCGTCACGCCGGCGTCGTCCATCGCCGCCCAGCCCGCGGCAAGCGCCCCGGCTTGGTCGATCGCCCGGCAGGCCGGCTCGATGACACGCACCCGGTAGCCGAGCCGGGCCGCGTCAACCGCCGTTGCCGCCACGCAGAAGTCGAGGGCGAGACCGACAACGGCCACGGCCTCGACGCCGCGAGACCGCAGATAGCCATCGAGGCCCGTCGATGTCACACGGTCGTTCTCAAAGAAGGCCGAATAGCTGTCGAGCGCTCCATTTCCTCCCTTTCTCAAAATGACATCGGCCCAGTCCGTCTCGAGGCCAGGATGAAACCCGGCGCCGCTGGTCCCCTGCACGCAGTGCACCGGCCAGAGAACCTGCTCGACGCCGCCGACCAGGCCACGGTCAAACGGCTTGGCGGCGGGGTGATTGGCTGCAAACGAGCGGTGCTGCGGCGGATGCCAATCCTGTGTCAGAACACGGACACTGGCCTGCGCGAGCAGCCTGTTGACCAGCGGCACGATGGCGTCGCCGTCGACGACCGGCAGAGCCCCTCCAGGACAGAAGTCATTTTGGAGATCGACGACGATGAGGGCCTCGGTCACAGGGATCGCCTCCGGGCTGCGTGGGCGGTGTTCATCTGGTTCTCTTGTGCTCCTGGTGGAGCCTACGATCTTTCGAACGGATCTCGCTACGTCCAAAGGATCGCCACGGGCCCCGATGCGGAAGATACTCACTCGCTCTTGCGAGGGGCCGCCGCAAGCTCCCGCCACCGCAGCGAATCGGGGCTGTTTTCAGCCGATTTTCTCGAAGCATGTCAGGATTCGGCCCTCCAGCCGTTTTCCCTGCAGCGGATCGTCGCGTGAACGACGCGTGCACGTCGGTCCGCCCCGGTGGAGGCATCATGGCAACGATCCCACGCACCATCTCACCACTCCCATACCGCGATCGCCCGGCGCGCCGCCGCGCTGCCGCGCTCCGGAACACCGCGGCGTTCACGCTCGTCGAGCTACTCGTCGTGATCGCGATCATCGGCTTGCTTGTCGGCCTCCTCCTCCCGGCCGTGCAAGCGGCCCGGGAAGCGGCTCGGCGGACGGAGTGTAAGTCGAATCTCAAGCAGGTGGGAATCGCCCTGACGATGCTGCTCGACCGCAAGAGCCGGGGACGGTTCCCCGATGCCGCGTCGCTGCCAAGCGACGAACTGATCTTCGCCACCAAGGATCGCCCCGCCCGGCAGAGCATCGCCGCGGCCATCGGCCCCTACGCGGAGAACAATCGCAACATCTTCAAATGCCCCTCCGATGTCTTCTACTTCCAGAAGTCGGCTCGGGCGATGGAGAAGTTCCAAAGCGACCTCGCGGCCATCGGCAAATCACTCGCCGATGCCCCGCCGGAATACCAGTCGCTCCCCTACGAGGGAACGAGCTACGAGTATCCGGAATGGCGCCTTGCCAACCTCACCCGCGAGGAGGCGATGAGCTTCGGGGGCGTGCAAGGGGGAACCTCGAAGCTGTGGGTGTTGTTCGAGTTCGATGCCTTTCACGGCGGTGGACTTGGATTCGCCTCCGGGGAGGAGGCCGCCTTCAACGGCGCCAATCCCAACGCCCCCCGCAGGCCGCCGCAGGATGGCGCCCGCAACTATCTGTTTCTCGACGGGCACGTTGACAATCTCTGACCGGACATTCCTCCTGGGGATCCCCGCATGAATCCCACGCTCCGCCGGTGGGGCGGCCGCACGCTCCTCGCCGCCGTCGCCCTGTTCCTCGAGTATCAGCGGGCTCTCAATGAGCGTCGCAAAGCGACCGCGGGACGGTGAGGACACGATTCCGGCTCTCCTGTTACGATGCCTCTTGTGCCGCCAGCCTGCCCCTGGAAATAGAATCGATGAGCCCCCCTGCCGATCCCCGTCGCCACGATCTCGATGCCCTCCGCGCCGTGGCGATGCTCCTCGGGATCCTCCTCCACGCCAGCCTCGCCTACGTCCCGGGCATTCCCTGGCCGGTGCAGGACACGCAGCCGGCCCCCGGGCTCGGGCTGCTGTTCCTCGCGATCCATGGCTTCCGGATGCCGCTGTTCTTTCTCGTCAGCGGCTTCTTTACGGCCATGCTCTGGCAGCGTCGCGGCCCGATGGCGATGCTCGCGCAGCGTTACAAACGCGTCTTCGTCCCCTTGGTCCTCGGCTTCTGCACCCTGCTTCCCCTCTTCGACTGGGTGATAACGCACCCCCCCGGTAGCGCCGCTGCCGGCGCACCGACGGTGTCCGCCTCTTCACTGACCACGCTGATCCGGACAAGGGATGCCGCCGGCGTCGCCGCGGCGCTTGCGGCTGGCGCCGACGCCACCGGGATCGACGCCGAGTTCCGCATACCAATGATCACGCTCGCGGCCCTCGTCGGGGATGTCGACTCGACCCGGGCGCTCCTTGACGCCGGCGCCGACCCCAACGCCATCGGTAGCGACGGCAACACGCCCCTCCACGCCGCCGCCTTTGCCGGCCGCCTGCCGGTCGTCGAGCTCCTTCTCGACGCTGGCGCCGATCCACAAAGGCGAGGTCCCGCCGGCTCGAGCCCCCTCGACTCCACCAAAGCCGACGCCGGTACCACCGCCTTGATCGCCGGTCTTCTCCAACTCGAGCTCGCCTCCCCAGAAACCCTCCGCACCGATCGCGACGCCATCCGCGCGCTCCTCGCCTCCCGTACCGGCGAATCGACCGCCATGCCCGTGCCCCCTCCGCCCGATCTGCTGACGCGGGCCCGCGATGCCTACCGCGAGTGGCTCATCTCCCCGCAGTTCTTCGTCCCGATGCCGCTCGATCCGTCGCCGCAGTCGCTGCTCACCGGCATGACGCTCAACTATTTGTGGTTTCTGATGTTTCTCTGCTGGCTCGCCGTCGGGTTTGCCGCAGTCGCCGCGCTTGCCACAAGCCTCCGCCTCCCCTCCCCGCCGGGCTGGCTCGTCACCTCCCCCGCGGCCCTCCTCTGGACGGTGCCGCTGACGCTCCTCCCGCAACTCTTCATGGGGCTGCTCAGCCCAGGCTTCGGCCCCGACACCTCCGCCGGGCTCCTCCCCCAGCCGCATGTCCTCGCCTACTACGCCATTTTCTTCGGCTACGGAGCGCTGTTGTTCCTCGTGGAGAACGGTGCCGGAACCGCCACGGAAAGCGTCGGTCGGCGCTGGCTGGTGCCGTTGCTCGTCGCGCTTTTGATCTGCTTCCCCGTCAGTGTCGCCACGATGCAGTTCCCGGCAGCTGGAGCCTTGCCGCAGGTGCTCTACGCCTGGCTGATGAGCTTTGCCGCGATCGGCTTCTTCCGCTGGCTCGTGCCGGCGGAAAGCCGCATGTGGCGCTACCTCTCCGACTCGGCTTACTGGCTCTACCTCGCCCACATGCCGCTGCTGATCGTGCTCCAGCAAACCTCGCGCGGCTGGCCCTTGCCCGGCGTACTCAAGTTTCTCCTCGTGACCATGCTCGCCACGGCGATCCTCCTGGCGAGCTACCAGCTCCTCGTCCGCCACACGCCACTGGGCCTGCTCCTCAACGGCCCGCGGCCGCGTCACCTTCCGGCGAGGCGGGCCGCGATCCGCTCGGTGTCGTAGATGCAGCCGCGCCAGGTGCCGCCGCTGGCGGATTGGAGGATCGCCCACAGCTTCGTGTCGTCGGGGAGATGGGGATCGGGGGCGAGGTCGCCGCGCGAGGAGCGCCGGGCCAGTTCGACAGCCCCCTCCTGGGGACTCGGGCCCCCCGCGTTGTGCCCCGCCCAATCGACCAGATCGATTGAGCCGCTGACGCTCCCGGTGTCGATCACGATCCGGACGATGTCCCCGTCGACGAGCTTGCCGATCGGGCCGCCGGCGAGCGCCTCGGGGCCGACGTGGCCAATGCAGGCCCCGGTGGAGACGCCTGAGAAGCGGGCATCGGTGATCAGCGCCACCCGGTTGCCCCCGGGGATCTGCTTCAGGGCACTGGTCACCTGATAGGTCTCCTCCATCCCCGTCCCCATCGGGCCGACGCCGGCGAGGATCATGACGTCGCCGGCGACGATCCGCCCTTCCTTGATCGCGGCCATGGCAGCGCGTTCGCTCGTAAACACCCGTGCCGGCCCCTCATGACGATAGACGCCGTCGGCGCCGATGACGCTCGGATCGATCGCCGTCGCCTTGACCACCGAGCCCTCCGGAGCAAGGTTGCCACGCGGGAAAGCGAGCGTCCGCTTCAGCCCGGCCCGAGCCGCCTTCTCCGGCGGGAGGATGACGTCGTCAGGATCGACCCCGTCGAGCTTGGTCAGCAGCGTTCGAAACCGGCGGCGGCGCTCGCTCGTCCGCCACCAGTCGAGGGTCTCGGTCACCGTCCAGCCCGAGACAGTCCGCGCCGAGCCGTCGATGAGGCCGAGGGCGTCGAGATGGAGCATCACTTCCGGCACGCCACCGGCGAGGAACACGCGCACGGTCGGATGATGAACAGGCCCATTGGGGAGGACGCTGACGAGGCGCGGCACGATGGAATTGACCTCGATCCAGTCATCGACGGTCGGCAGCGGAATCCCGGCGGCGTGGGCGAAGGCGGGGATGTGGAGGAGGAGATTCGTCGAGCCGCCGAACGCCGCGTGGACCACCATCGCGTTGCGCAGGGAAGCGGGGGTGAGGATGTCGCGCGTCGTCACACCGGTCTCGGCCAGCGACACCAGCGCCCGCGTCGACCGGACGGCGAGATCGCGCCACACCGGCTGCCCGGAGGGGACAAGCGCCGCATGGGGGAGCGTGAGGCCGAGGGCCTCCGCCACCACTTGCGCCGTCGCCGCCGTGCCGAGGAATTGGCACCCGCCGCCGGGGGTGGCGCAGGCCCGGCAGCCGAGATCGGCCGCCTCCACGAGCGTGATCAGGCCATGGCTGTAGCGGATGCCGATCGTCTGGATCTTTCCGGCGTCTTCACCGCTGTGTGGAGGAAGGGTGACGCCGCCGGGGACGATCACGCCGGGGAGATCAGGGAGCCCGCACAGCGCCATGAGCATCGCCGGAAGGCCCTTGTCGCAGGTGGCGATCCCGAGCACGCCGCGCCGCAGCGGCAGCGACCGGGCAAGGCGGCGCAGCACCGTGGCGGCGTCATTGCGGTAGGGAAGGCTGTCAAACATCCCCGTCGTTCCCTGGCTACGGCCGTCACAGGGATCGGAGCAGAAGCCGGCGAAGGGAACCTTGCCGAGCCGACGCAACTCCTCCGCAGCCGCTTCGACGAGGAGCCCGATCTCCCAGTGGCCGGTGTGGTAGCCGAGCGCCACCGGGCGGCCATCAGGGGCGCGCACGCCCCCCTGCGTGGAGAGGATCAGAAATTGCGGATCGGCCGATCCCGCGGCCGCCCATCCCATGCCGACGTTTTGCGACAGCCCGAACAGATCCCCCGAGGGAGCGTGCCGGAGCATCTCATCGGTGAGCGGCAGCGCTCCGGATGGACCCTCCGCCGCCGAGGCGACGGCGTAGACATCGGCGGCAACGGGGCCGTGGGGATCTGACAGCGATGACGATTGTTGATCCAACGGTTCTCTCCTCGAGCACGGATGATGATCCCGATCATGACGACCTGTCACGTTCGACAGCCCTGCCATCGCCACCGCGGCGTGACAACCGCCCGCCGGCACTCGATGACAGACCCGCAAGCTACCTCACGGTGATGAAAGTGGGGGCTTTACCACAACGACGTATGCTGCGACGCAACATGTCCGCCACAGGACTCGCCTCCCACCGCAACCAGCCTGTCAGGAACTCACCGTCATGTCCACGCCCCGTCGCCTTTCATCACCCCGTCGGAAGCCGTTCCACACTCGCCCGATCGAATCGCGGCTCCACTGCGAGTCGCTCGAGGGACGGATCGTTCTCACGGCCGGCATCGGCCTCGACCCGACGACCGGGATCCTCGCGATCATGGGCTCCGAGACGGCCGACGTGTCGGTCGTCCGCCACGAAGGCGTCAACGTTGTGGCCACGATCAGCAACGCCGCGGGGACGACGACCCGCTCGTACAAGTCCTCCGACGTGAAGGCGATAACCTTTGCCGGCTACGCCGGTGACGACTTCTTCACGAATAACACCGCGATCCCGTCGACCGCCTCCGGCGGCGCGGGGAACGACTCCCTCCGCGGTGGCTCCGGAAAAGATACCCTCATGGGGGGCGACGGCGACGACAAACTCATGGGCAACAAAGGGGATGACATCCTCCAAGGGGCGGCTGGCAATGACACCGAGATCGGTGGAGCCGGCAACGACACCCTTTACGGTGGACTCGGTGCTGACTCGCTCTCCGGCGCGGCTGGCGATGACAAGTTAAACGGCGGCAGCGGCGACGACTGGCTCGAGGGCGGTGCCGGCAATGACAGCGCAAGCGGCGACGACGGCAACGATGTCGAATACGGCGGCGTCGGCGATGATTCAATGAGCGGCGGCAATGGCAACGACGCCCTCTACGGCGACGACGGCATCGACACGGTCAAGGGAGAGGCGGGCGACGACCGGCTCGATGGCGGTAGGGGTGTCGACTCGCTCGCCGGCGGCATCGGCAGCGACACGAGCGTCGACGCCGAGGACAGCCTCGACGACGTCGAGGGGACCGAACAGGAATCCTCCGACGATTCCAAGCACGCCACCGTCGCCGCCACCGCAATCGGCTTCGATGCCTCGGGCCTCGCGCAAATCACCGGCACCCTCGCCGACAAGAAGGATCGCAAGGCCTACTCCTTCACCGCGGCGGCCGACGGCCAACTGTCGATCGCGTTGCTGCCCGGCGCGGGCGGGGCGTGGGCCAAACTCGCCCTCTACGACGCCAACGGTCGTGAGGTGATCGAACTCGAGCCCTCGTCGCGGCCGCGGTCCATCGCCACGGTGCCGGTGGTGGCTGGCGCCACCTACACGCTTCAACTGCGGACGCCAGGGAAGTCGGCCGTCGACTTCACCGTCAATCTCAAGCTGGCCTAATGCGGCCGGAGCCTGATCCGGCTTTTTTCATCCCCGGGCGCCGTGGCGGAAGGCCGTCGCGGCGTCCGGGCGTTTTTTTACTCGGCGACCAGGTCCATCCGCTCCGGATCGCCGTGATCGAGCGGCGTGACCGGATCGACCAGCAACCAGCAGCAGGCTCCGAGGAGACAAAAGCCCGACGTGATCAGGAAGGTGAGATTCCAGGTACCGACCGACGCGATGAGTCCCCCCAGCACCGTGCCGGTCCGGTTGACCTGCTGATCGATGATGATGCCGACCACCCAGGGCGAGACGAATCCGCCGAGATTGCCCATCATGTTCATCGCCCCGGAAAGCGACCCCACGCCGCGGCCGCCGATATCCATGCAGGTCGTCCAGCATCCCGGCAGCGTCAGATCCATGGCGAAGCTCGCCAGGGAAATCAGCGCCACCGCCAAATAGGGATCGGAGACCTTTGTCGAGGCGAAGAACAGGAGACTGGCCGCGGTCATCGCGCCGAAGCCGAGGCCGCGGCGCATCCTGCCAGGGCCGAAGCGACGCACCAGCGGCGGCGTGATCCAGCCAGCGACAAACGCCCCCAGACCCCCGAGCGCCAGGGGCATCCCCGAAAGGAGTGCGCTCCCCTT
>CALQRA010000103.1 GCA_943332855.1 Candidatus Kuenenia stuttgartensis | reverse complement strand
CGGCTTCCCGCTTCGGCGTGGGGTGGGGCGTTTCGACGGCGTACAACATGGCTGCTCAAGAAACGACCGGTGCTGCTGTCATCGCTGGAATTACCGCATCCGCGGGGGTGATTGCATCCGCAGGAAGAAAGTTCTCTCGTGGGACGAGGGCTATCAAGCCCGAGCGTCCTGCCCCCAAGGGGTTGTTGGGGCGCAAGGTGGGGATGACCCAGGTGTTCGATGCCGACGGCACCGTGGTGCCGGTCACCGTCATCGAAGCCGGGCCGTGCAAGGTTCTTCGCCTCCGCTCACTCGAGCGTGACGGCTACTCGGCCGTTCAGGTCGGGTTTCTCGACAAGCCGCGGCGACTCGCGAGTCGCTCGGTGCGCGGGCAGGTTGCCAATCTCGACAGCAAGCGCAGCCAAAGGAAGGTCCAGGCGGGGGTTGTTTTGCTCCCCAAGCCGGACTGCGAGCCAAAGCGGTTTGTGCGCGAGTTTCGCGGCACGGTCGAGGGGCTTCAGATCGGTCAGGATCTCTCCGTTGACGTCTTTGAGGGTGTGGTCCGGGTTGATGTCACCGGCACCACCAAGGGGCGAGGTACGGCGGGTGTCATGAAGCGGCACGGCTTCAAGGGGCAGCGGGCTTCCCACGGTGTCAAGAAGGTGCACCGTCATCAGGGCGGTACGGGCATGAACACCTCCCCGGGTCGTGTTTTCAAGGGCAAGCGGATGGCCGGCCGGTTCGGAAACGAACGGTCGACGATGCGGAATCTGAAGGTTGTCCGGCTTGATAAGGAGAACAATCTCCTTCTTGTTCGTGGTGCCGTCCCCGGTCCCAATGGGGCGATGGTGGTCGTGCAGCAGACGAATTTGATCAAGAAGGTTGCCGGTCCTGGTGCGCCGGTTTCCAAGAAGAAGGTAGGTGCGAAGTGAATCTCGCCGTCTATGACTTGAGCGGCAAGCAGGTGGGGTCGTACGAAATCGATCCGTCAGAGCTTGCGCCGTCAGTCAACAAGCAACTCCTTCACGACGCCGTCGTGATGTATCAGGCTAATCTCCGTCAGGGGACGCATCGCACGAAGTCTCGTGGCGAGGTTGCTGGTTCGACAAAGAAACTCTATCGCCAAAAGGGGACGGGCAACGCCCGTGCCGGCGGGCGGAGAAGTGGTACGCGTCGTGGTGGCGGTCACATCTTCGCCAAGCGGCCGCGTGATTTTGGTTTCCGCATGCCGCGGAAATCGCTTCAGGCCGCGACGCGGATGGCTTTGGCAGCGCGGATCGCCGACGACGAGGTGCGGCTGATCGATTCTCTGTCGCTTCCGGCTCCCAAGACGTCGACCGTTGCTGGGTTGCTCGGAGCGCTCGGGTTCGGGGAGCACACCGTGCTGGTCGCCCCCGAGAAGCACGACGACAATCTCTGGAAGTCGGCTCGGAACATCGAGGGCGTTACGGTTTCGCCAGTTGGCGACCTCAATGCCTGGACGATTCTTCGCCCCCGCAGAGTCGTGATGACAACGGCTGCCATCGATGCTTTCCGTGCGTCGGTGAAGGCCAAGGCCAAAGAGCCCGCGTCGCTGACGTCGTCGGCATCGCGGAAGGCATCAAAGACGTTCTCAAAGGCGTCGGTTGCCCGCAAGACAACGCCAGGAGAGTAATTCATGTCCGTTCCCGTTCCTCCCCCCCCGATGCTGAATCCGCGGCTTGGTTCCCACCAAGTCATCGTGCGGCCGCTCGTCACCGAAAAGGGAATGCATCGCGCCCAGCGTAATGGTGCGTATTCCTTTCAGGTTGTCACCGCGGCAACCAAGCCCGACATCCGCCGGGCGGTTGAGGAAATGTTTAACGTCAAGGTCGAGAAGGTCAACGTCCAGAATCGCATCGGTAAGGCTCGTCGCAGTCGGACTCGTCGCACGAGTGCCAAGGCCTGGAAAAAGGCGATCGTCACGCTCAAGCCAGACTTCAAGATCGACCTGTTTTGAGCGGTTGAGCGAACGAACCGGACAGCCGCGAACCACAAGACACGAGAGTTTCGGAAGCCATGGGAATCCGTAATTACAAACCGACCAGTCCCGGCCGCCGTGGGGCAAGTGTCTCCGATTTCAAGGAGCTCACACCCGGGGCCGAGGCGCCGAAGCATCTGCGCGTCCGCAAGCAGAAGACCGGTGGACGCAACAATCAGGGAAAGATCACGTCCCGCCACCGTGGTGGCGGGCACATGCAGCACTACCGGTTGATCGACTTCCGTCGCAATAAAGATGGTGTTCCCGGGAAGATCGATTCGATTCAGTACGATCCCAACCGTACCTGTCGCGTGGCGCTGGTTGTCTATGCCGACGGCGAGAAGCGTTTCATCCTCGCCCCTGAAGGTTTGAAGGCAGGGGCTACGGTGCAAAGCGGTGCCGATGCCGTGCCGGAGGTGGGTAACTGCCTCCCGATGTCGGCCATTCCGCTGGGGATGCAGGTCCACAACGTCGAACTCCAGGCCGGCAGGGGGGGGCGTTTGTGTCGCTCCGCTGGGTCCTCGGCGGTGCTGGTCGCACGCGAGGCGCAGTGGGCTCAGTTGACGTTGCCCAGTGGTGAAATCCGCCGCGTCCCGGCTGCATGTCGGGCCACGATCGGCGCCATCGGCAATTCCGAGCACATGAACGTGGTGATCGGCAAAGCGGGCCGGAATCGTTGGATGGGGATCCGTCCCACCGTCCGTGGCACGGCGATGAACCCGATCGACCATCCGCACGGTGGTGGTGAAGGGCGCACCAAGGGTGGTCGCCACCCGGTTAGCCCGACGGGAAAGAGCGCTAAGGGAGGCGGAACGCGGAAGCCGCGGAAGCCCTCTGGTTCAGCGATCATCCGTCGGCGAAAGAGCCGTCGGTATGGGCAACTCAAGCTTCGCTAGACCGACGCCCGGTCCGGGCTTTAAAGCGCCACAAGACGGTAGGCATTACGAAGAACACCGGCTCGACGACAGACAAGACAATTTTCAAGAATCAGCAGGGGAGAGCGCCAGTCGCTCGGATAGATCATGGGACGCAGTTCTAAAAAGGGGCCGTACATCGACCCCCGGCTCTACGAGAAGGTCGAGGCACAGCTGGCTGGCAGCAAGCGCGATCCGATTAAGACCTGGTCGCGTGCGTGCACCATTGTTCCTGAGTTCATCGGCTTGACGTTCATGGTTCACAACGGCAAGCAGCACCTAAAGGTGTTCGTCACCGAGGACATGGTCGGTCACAAGCTGGGTGAATTTTCTCCGACGCGGACGTTCCGCGGGCATGGCGGTAAGGTCAAGGAAGCGTCGAAGTGATGCGGCTTGTTCGGGCTTCCGCCTGGATGCCTGAAATGGGAGCAAGGTGATCAATGGCCTACACTGCAATACACAAATTCGCACGGATCAGCCCCCGCAAAGTGCGGGCGCTGGCCAATCTTGTACGCGGCAAGTTCGCTGACGAGGCGCTCGACATCCTTCGGTTCCAGCCCCATCGTGGTGCGCGGATGCTCGAGAAGGTTATCAAGAGCGCCCTCGGGAATGCGGAGCATCAGCAGGCTCCTGCCGTCGACGATCTCGTTGTTATCGATGCCCGGGTCGACGGCGGCCCGATGATCAAACGGATTCGTCCTCGTGCCCGTGGTATGGCGTTCGGGATCAAACGGCGGATGTCTCACATCAAAGTGGCGCTGGAAGCCCCGGCGGAATGACCGTCGACGTTCGGTGAACGGATCAGATCATTTCGCGGGAGTCCGCGGGGCACAGAGCTGGGCTTACGACACAAGCAGGAACGAGTTCATGGGACAAAAGGTCAACCCAATCGGTTTCCGCACCGGGATCACCGAGCCGTGGAAGAGCCGCTGGTATGCCTCGAAGAAGGACTTTCGTGTCCTCCTCTTGGAGGATTTCAAGGTCCGGAAGTTCATCAAGACGAAGTATCGCGCAGCGGCTATTCCGAAGATCGAGATCGAGCGGACGCGTGATGAAGTCAAGGTGATCCTCCATTCGGCCCGGCCGGGGGTGCTCATCGGCCGCAAGGGGCAGGAAGTCGATCGTCTCCAGGATGAACTCCAGCAACTCCTGGGGCGCCGGGTAAACCTGAAGGTCGAGGAAGTAGCGAGGCCGGAGATCCAGGCGCAGCTGATCGCCGAGGACATCTGCGATCAGCTGTCAAAGCGGGCGGCGTTCCGCCGGACGATGAAGCGGGCCATCGACACCACCATGGACGCCGGAGCCAGAGGGGTGAAGATCCAACTCGCTGGCAGGCTCGGTGGTGCCGAGATGTCGCGGTGCGAGAAGGGAATTGCGGGGTCGATGCCCCTGTCGACGATTCGGGCGAAGATTGATTACGGGTTCTGCGAGGCTCCCACCGCGCAGGGCAACATCGGCGTTCAAGTGTGGGTCAACCAAGGCATGTACGAGGAGAGCGGCGATGGCGCTGATGCCCAAGAGGGTCAAGCACCGAAAAAGCCAAAGAGGTCGTATAAGAGGTGATGCCTCTCGCGGCAACCGCGTCGTCTTCGGTGACTTCGGCCTCCAGGCTGAACAGCCGGGTTGGCTCGCTGCCGCGACGATCGAGGCCGGTCGCATCGCGGCCAGCCAGTACCTCCGCAACGAGGGCCGGCTGTACGTGCGCGTGTTTCCCCACAAGTCGATTACGTCTATCCCCCTCGAAACTCGAATGGGTAAGGGGAAGGGAGAGCCCGAATTCTGGGCGGCCGTGATCAAGCCGGGGACGGTGTTATACGAGATCGGTGGTGTTTCGGAGGAGGCGGCGCGGGTGTGCTTGGCACGCCTCGCCCACAAGATGCCGGTCCGCGTCCGGTTCGTGAAGCGGCGAGTGATGTGAGCCCCGGGGCAACTCGGAGCTGATGGTTTGTGGTTTGGTGGTTCGGCCGGAAGGTTCTCTGGGTTGGTTACCGGGAGCCGAGGCACGGTTTCGACGACAGCGTATTCCTGGGCAGCAGACATGAGCAAAGCACGCGAACTTCGTGAGATGAGCGACGAGCAGATCCGCCTGGTCTGGAAGGACTCGGCCGAGATGCTCTTCAAGCTCCGCCTGCAGGCCCAGACGGAGAAACTGGCGGCCCCGACCGACGTTCGGAAGCAGCGGCGAACGATTGCACGGTGCCAGACGATACTCGCGCAGCGCGGAACTCTGGTGGTAACCGCAGCGGGGCCCGATGGGGCGGAGTCGAAGGTCGAGCACGATGCCGCTCTTCACGACAAGCATGGGAAGAAGAAGCGGGCGATTGGCCGGGCCAAGATTCAGGCCCCTGGAAAAGCCGGCGTCGCTACGAAGCGGCAGTTCAAGAAGCGGACCCAGAGCGGCAAGTAAACGCTGTGGGCGACGGCAATGGTTGATGGGCGTCGGTTCCCGCGGTCAGCGTATCGCGGGGGCAACGGAGCAGCAGGGATCTGAACCGGGCGGGTAGCAGTCAGACAGGAAGAAGTCATGCCAAGGCGAGTCGAAACAGGCACGGTGACCAGTGCCGCGTCGAGCAAAACGCGACGCGTGGAGATTCCACGTGTCGTGCGACACAACAAATACGATCGGATTCTCCACCGGCGGACGATCTGCCACGTTCACGATGAGGACGAGACGTCGGCTCCCGGCGATCTCGTTGAGATCGTTGAATGCCGCCCGCGCAGCCGGCTGAAGCGCTGGGAACTGGTGCGGGTGGTGACAAAGAGCACGGCTGTTGACGTGGCTTCGCTCAGGAGCGGTGCGCGGGCGACCCAGTTTAATGAATCGGCGGCCAAGGCTGAAGAAGCGACGGCGACCGGTCGGAAGTCCGGAGAAGGAGCCTCGAAATGATCCAGATGCAATCGAGGCTGGTTGTCGCGGACAACACTGGTGCTAAGGAAGTCATGTGCTTCAAGGTGCTCGGAGGGAGCAAGAAGAGGACCGCTGGAATTGGCGACATTATCGTCTGCAGCGTGAAGAGTGTTATTCCGGGGAGCGACGTTAAAAAGAAGGCCGTCGTCAAGGCGGTCATCGTCCGCTGCAAGCAACCGACCCGGCGCGAGGATGGCAGCTACGTGCGTTTCGATACGAACGCCTGCGTGATCATCGACAACGACAAAAATCCGAAGGGCACGCGTATTTTCGGTGCCGTAGCCCGCGAGTTGCGGGATCGTAGTTTTATGAAGATCGTCAGCCTGGCGAGCGAGGTGGTCTGATGTTGATTCGATCCGGCGATATGGTTGAGGTGAAGACGGGCAACGCGAAAGGGACGCGAGCCAAGGTCCTTTCCGTGCGTCGCGCTGACGGGAAGATCGTGGTTGAGGGCGTCAACCTCGTCTACCGTCACATGCGGCGCAGCCAGAAGAACCCCCAGGGGGGGCGGTTGAGTAAGGAGATGCCGATCGACGCTTCGAACGTCTTGGTCGTCTGTGGTGGATGTGACCAGGCTGCGCGGCTCGGCATTAAGGTGCTCGCGGATGGCGGACGGGTGCGGATGTGCAAGAAGTGTGGTGCAGACAACGGGAAGATCAGGGCGGCGACCGTAGCGAAGTGATCGTTGCCACGCGGCCGCCGGTTCCCTGTACGGACGGCGGGCGTGCGGTTGGCGGTAGTGAGAATCTGGCGGTCGAAGCCCGCCACCTGATGGGTTGAAAACGAGCCGACGAACGTGTCGGGCAGGACAATCAAAAGGACGGTTGTGATGGCCAAGAAGACCAAGGCGACTGCAGCGGAGACCGGCACCAGCGCGGCGACGGGTGCGTTGGAAACCCCACGCATGCTTGAGCACTACCTCAAGACGGTCCAACCCGCGCTCGGAGAGGCACTCGATCGCACGAATCCCCATGCGATCCCCAGGCTCGAGAAGATCGTGATCAACATGGGTGTCGGGGTGGCGGTCTCCGAGAAGAAATACCTCGAGGAGGCGATCGGTGCCCTGACCGTGGTGTCGGGGCAAAAGCCCGTAGCGACGCTTTCGAAAGTGGCGGTTTCCGGATTCAAACTCCGTGAAAACCTTCCCATCGGATGTAAAGTCACGCTTCGTGGCCGTCGGATGTATGAATTTCTCGATCGGCTGGTGTCGCTTGCCCTTCCCCGTGTCCGCGATTTCCGTGGGCTCTCGAGCACGGCTTTCGACGGCCATGGGAATTACAGCCTCGGGCTGTCGGAGCAGATGGTGTTTCCGGAGATCAACCCGGACAAGTACACGCGGCCGCAGGGAATGAACATCACGCTCGTCACGTCGGCGAAGAACGACGACGAGGCGAGGTTGTTTCTCCGCGCCATGGGTGTTCCGTTGAAAAAGGATGGGGATGAGGGTGCCGCGGCGTAGCGGCACGGTCAGTACCGATTGATTCGTATGGTCGCGACGATCGTCGCGGGGTTCGAATCAGGAACATCAGTTGCGGCCGTTGCGGCGGCCCCTCGTTGGAATCATCTATGGCAAGCAAGTCAAAGATCGCGATGGCCAAGCGGCCGGCGAAGTTCTCGACCCGCCAGGTGCAGCGCTGCATGCTGTGCGGACGTCCGAGGGCGGTTTACCGTAAGTTCGGTCTCTGCCGGATCTGTTTCCGGAAACTGGCCGACCAGGGGGTCATCCCCGGCGTCAGGAAGGCAAGTTGGTGACAACGGCCTTGAAGGATGTTGATCGCCGGAGAAGGCGCGCGTCCGAGGTACGGAAGGCAGAAGGGTTTGCTGGCAGGGTTCACAGTTTCGAAAGGGTTCTCTCGACATGATGACCGATCCGATCGCCGACATGCTCACCCGCATCCGCAACGCGGTGCGCGTCGAACGCGCCATCGTGGAGGTTCCGGCCTCCAAGGTGAAGCGCGGCGTTGCGGACGTTCTGAAGCGTGAAGGGTACATCTGGGACTGGAAGGAAGTTGAGGCCGAGCCTGCGGCGAAACTGCAGATCGAACTCAAGTACGGCCCCAACGGAGAGCGCCTCATCCGTCACATCCGGCGCGTAAGCACCCCCGGTCGCCGGGTCTACAGCCGTTCGGTCCGGCTGCGTCCGATCCTGGGTGGTCTGGGGATTTCGATCCTGTCGACCAGCAGCGGCGTTGTCAGCGACCGGGAAGCCAGGCAGCGGAAGCTCGGCGGTGAAGTGCTCTGCGAGTTGTGGTGAGAAGCGCATCTGCCGTGGCGATGTCCATGGGATGGACCGGCGTGGTTGCAGGGAGCGGGGTTCGGGGTTCGATGTGGGGCGGGTCCGGATGCGGGCCGGGTCAGTAACGAAAGGTCGAGGACATGTCGCGGATCGGCAAGGCTCCGGTGCAGATTCCCAAGGGCGTCAAGGTGGCCATTGACGGTGCCACGCTCAAGGTCGAGGGTCCGCTCGGCAAACTCGAGCACACCATCCATCCGGCCGTCAAGGTCGCCCTTGATCCCGCGGATGGTCTCCTCAAGGTCACCCGCGGTGATGATGACCGCACCTCGCGATCCGTCCATGGGCTCACCCGTGCCCTCGCGGCGAATATGGTCGAGGGCGTCTCAAAGGGCTACGAAAAGAAACTCGAGATCGTCGGCGTTGGTTACATCGCCGCGATTCAGAAAAGCACTCTCCAACTCCGCGTCGGTTTTGCCAACGAACTTCAAGTTCCGATTCCGGCCGGCCTGACGGTCACCTGCCCTGATCAGACCCACATCGTCGTCAAGGGCATCGACAAGCATTTGGTCGGTCAATTCGCCGCAGAAGTTCGCGCTCGTCGCAAGCCCGAGCCCTACAAGGGCAAGGGAATCCGGTACGAGAACGAGCAGGTCCGCCGTAAGGCTGGCAAAGCGGTCACAAAGTGATCCGCTAAACGCACCGGTTGATGCCCTCCACGTTTTCACCCCCACACCTCCCGCAGTCACGCTTCCATGGACCACGCCCGCACGATTCTCCGGCAGCGGATGCGCCGCCGTTTCCGTGTCCGCCGGCATATTCGCGGCACCGCGGAGCGGCCAAGGTTGGCCGTGTTCCGCACTGATAAGCACATCTATGCTCAGATCATCGACGACGCGGCCGGTCGGACGTTGGTGTCGGCGAGTACGCTCGACAAGCAGATCCGGGATGCGGTTGGGTTCGGCGGCAATAAGCAGGCTGCCGAGGTCATCGGGCGGGCGATTGCTGAGCGGGCTCAGGCCGCCGGCTTGAAGAAAGTCTGCTTCGATCGGGGCGAGTTCCGCTACCATGGTAGGGTTGCGGCGCTGGCCGACGCCGCCCGGGCCGCCGGCCTAGAATTCTGACCCAAACCACCCGTCCTTCGTCCCGCCGGCGTGGATCGGGAGGGAACGAGACCCAGCCAAACCATCCGGAGCATCGAAGACCGTGTCGACCAGCAGCAGCCAAGGCCGTGGAGGAGACTCGCGCGATCATCGCGGGGGTGAGCGTGGCGGCGAATTCGCCGAAAAAGTCGTCAAAGTTCGACGTTGTGCCACCGTTGTCAAAGGTGGGCGACGATTCAGCTTCGCCGGGCTCGTCGTTGTCGGTAATGGTCGCGGGAAGGTTGGCTGCGGCTACGCCAAGGCCAATGAAGTCCCACCGGCAGTTGAGAAGGCCATTAAGGACGGAATGAAAAACCTGATCGAGGTTCCGATCGAGACCGGCACGATCCCCCATCGTGTCGTGGGGAACAGTGGCACTTCAAAGGTCATCATGCTCCCCGCCAGTCCCGGCACCGGGATCATCGCTGGTGCGGCTGTCCGGGCGGTGTGCGAGTCGGCCGGCATCCGCGACGTGCTGACCAAGGCCCACGGTTCGACGAACCCCGTCAATCTTGTCAAGGCAGCGCTCGACGGTCTGAAGCAGCTGCGGACGAGGAGCGAAGTCGAGCGGTTGCGGGGAATCACGCTCTCCTGACTCGCCCGCTGGCGAGGAGTGGGCGGGGCGACGAGAAAAAATACGACGGCTGGGCGGCACTGGTACCGCTCGCGTTACGATCCTGATCTGCCGGAGGTACCGTTGTGGTACCTTTGGAGATCCTTCGAGCAGAGGGTGATGCGATGAAGGTCAACGACGTCAATCAGGGTATCCACAAGAACCGCCGTCGGTTGCGGATCGGGCGCGGGCCTGGTTCAGGGCGGGGTAAGACGTCAGGTCGCGGCCACAAGGGGCAGGGGCAACTGGCCGGTTGGAGTGCCGCCGGGATCTTCGAGGGGGCCAGGATGCCCCTCATCCGGCAGATTCCCAAGCGCGGGTTCCACAACCGTCACGGCAGGATCGTGACCTGCGTCAACGTCGACGATATCGAGGCCCGTTATGCCGCCGGCGCCGACGTGACCCCCGAGTCGCTGCGGGCTTGTGGGCTTGCCAAGGGGATCTGGGACTCGATCAAGGTTCTTGGGGAAGGGGTGATCTCGAAGGCGCTCAAGGTGTCGGCCCATCACTTCAGTGCTCAGGCCCGCGAGAAGATCCTCGCAGCCGGTGGCACCGTCACCGATCTGCCCGGACCGGCACCGGTCGTAAAGCGGCAGAAGAAGGTCGTGAAGCCGAAGACGGCGAAGGCATAGCCGGGAAAAGTTCCGGGTTGGTAGCCCGATGCTCCGGTCGGGTGTCTCGGGAGACCTGGTGCCTGGAGGAGTGGCCCGCTGGGGAGGCGTTTGGGCAACGGGGTCGGAGGGAGCAAAGGAGTCGTTCTCGTGCTTGAAAAACTACGCATCATCTTCACCATTCCGGAACTCCGGCAGAAGATTCTCCTCACGCTCGGGCTCTTGGCGATCTATCGGGTCGGCTGGCAGGTTCCGTTGCCAATCATCGATCCGACGGCGATGGCGTCGTTCGGCAAGGAGTCGGGCGGCTTCGCAGACATCCTCAAGACGGTCGCCGTCTTCTCCGCCAGTCAACTCTCCCAGGCGACGATCTTCGGCCTGGGGATCATGCCCTACATCTCGGCGTCGATCATCTTCCAACTGCTCGGTACCGTCTGGCCGCCGCTCGAACGCCTCACCAAAGAGGGAGAGGCGGGGCGGAAGAAGATCAACGAGTACACCCGCTACGCAACGGTCCTGATCTGTCTGGTGCAGAGCTGGGCCTATGTGGCGTTCCTCGCCAACACGAGCGTCGGTGACACGCCGCTTATCCAGTCGAGTTTCCTCGTCGATGGCAAGCTGCCGCTGATCTGGCAACTCGTGGCAGTCATGACGATGACTGCCGGCACGATCTTCTTGATGTGGCTCGGCGAGCAGATTGATGAATTCGGCATTGGAAACGGCATTAGTCTTCTGATCATGGCGGGCATTCTCGCCGGCATGCCGAGCGCGCTTTTGCAACTCGCCGAAGACACGAATTGGGAGATCGGCGGCGGCGGGGGGAAGATGGGGATTGAAACGGTTCTTGTGCTCATGGCTCTGTTTGTGAGTGTTGTGGCCGGCGTGGTCTTCATGACCCAGGGACAACGGCGAATCCCGACGCAGAGCGCGAAGCATGTCCGCGGTCGGCGGGTGTACGGCGGCACGAGGCAATACCTGCCGCTCAAGGTCAATCAGGCCGGGGTCATGCCGATCATCTTCGCCAGCTCCCTTCTTCTCTTTCCGCAGATGATCTTTCAGTATCTCGCCACCGCTTTTCCGGGAAATGCGGTGCTCGGGGCGCTGCAGGATTCATTCACGAGGGGGCAGTCGTTCCTCTACAACCTGCTCTATGTCGCGCTGATCTTCTTCTTCTGCTATTTCTGGACCGCGATCACGTTCAATCCGAAGGAAGTCGCCGACAATCTCAAAAACTTCGGCGCTTTCATCCCGGGGTATCGCCCTGGCAAGCGGACGGCCGATTACCTCGAGCGAGTCATGGAGAGGATTACGTATGTCGGTGCGGGCTTCCTAGCGCTCGTTGCCATCATTCCCACGATCGTCGCCGGTTTTCTCGGGATCCCACCGTCGATTGCCGGATTCTACGGCGGCACCGGCCTGTTGATCGCCGTGAGTGTGGCCTTCGATCTGGTCCAGAAAATCGACAGTCATCTCGTGATGCGAAACTACACAGGATTGCTGGAGAAGTCCTGATTCGGGTTCAGCCCTGACCGGACCGGCGCGCCACTGGGCGTGCCGATGGTCGTCGTCGTCTCGCGCGGGATTCTCATGCGGATCATCCTCATCGGACCGCCCGGCGCCGGCAAGGGAACCCAGTGCCAGCGGTTGGTCGAGCACCTCGACGTCCCGCACCTCTCGACCGGTGAGATGCTCCGAACGGAGGTCAGGTCGGGGTCGCCCGAGGGGCTGCGCGCGGCGGCGCACATGGACCAGGGGCAACTCGTCCCCGATTCGATGATCCTGGGAATGGTGACGAGGCGCCTCGAATCGGCCGATTGCCGGGGCGGTTTTCTCCTCGACGGCTTTCCTCGGACCCTCCCGCAGGCTTCGACGCTCGATGATCTCCTCGAGCGGAGGGCGATGAATGTCGACGGTGTCCTGGAATTGGCGGTGCCGCGTGACGAACTCGTGCGGAGGATGCTCGCGCGGAAAAGAGCCGACGACAACCCCGAGATCTTTTCGAAACGGATTGCGAGTTTCGAGGTTCAGACCGCACCGTTGCTCGAGTATTACGCCCGGCAGGGAAAGCTCGCGACGATCGACGGGCTCGGTGATGCCGACGAGATCTTCGGCCGGGTGAAGCAGGCGCTCGAGCGATTCAAGCGAGGGTCCCGCGGACGCCATTGAAGAGGTCGATGGCCTCGGCTTCGGGGATCGGCCGATTCCCGGTGCCGCATCGGGCAACGCCCGCGGAGATGGTGTGGCATCGTTCACGCCGCTATAGTGCTTCGGTGCTGCAGTTGGGGACGGTGGAGTGGTTCCAGGGCGTCGTCCGGTGCCCCGCTTTCCAACGCTGTTTGAATGGGTGTGCTAGCCGTGGTGAATCTTCGGTCTCCCCGCGAAATCGCGCTCATGCGCCGTGCGGGCCTCGTCGTCTGGGGCGCCCACGAAATCGCCGCCGCAATGGTCCGGCCGGGGGTGTCGACCGGTGAAATCGATGCCGCGGTGGAAGCGTTTTTCGTCCAGCGCGGGGCGGTGCCTCTGTTCAAGGGGGTGCCCGGAAAGGTGCCGTTTCCGGCGGTGTGCTGCATCTCTGTCAACGACGAGGTCGTGCACGGTATTCCCGGCCCACGGATCCTCGTGGAAGGAGACATCGTCAGCATCGACACCGGGTGTAGTCTTGCCGGTTGGTGCGGCGATTCCGCCCGGACTCATCCGGTGGGAACGGTGTCGAGCGGCGCCAGGGGGCTCCTCGACTGCACCTCGGGCGTCCTCGAGTTGGCGATCGAGCTGATGGGAAAGCGGAATCGCTGGAGCGACGTTGCCACCGAAATGGCGACCTATGTCAGGGATCGCGGATTCTCGGTGGTGGAGAACTTCGTTGGCCATGGCATCGGGAAGAAGATGCATGAGGACCCGCAGGTCCCCAACTTCTGTTCCCCGTCGTTCCGCAGAAACTACGACTTCGAACTCGAGACCGGGCTCGTCATCGCCGTCGAACCGATGGTCAACATGGGGTCGAAGAAAGTCAGGGCTTTGGCCGATCATTGGACGCAGTCGACGGTTGACGGCCAGCCGAGTGCCCATTTCGAACACACGATCGCGATCACGAGCCAGGGGCCGGAGGTCCTGACGAGGGCTCCCTCAGACGGTGAATCCGTCCCGGCCTGAAGGCCCCCGCGGCTGCGGCGGAGTGGGGCCGATGGGGGGGCAACTTGGGTATGATCGGTGATTTTTCGGCGAGAAACCCAAATTTTTTATCGTTTCTGCCCGTTTCCTGACCTCCCCCTTGTGGATCAGGGGGTTGGGTTTCTATAGTTAACGGCTTTCCATCAGTTTCCCTGTTCCCGTTGAAGGCGTGGGCGACCGTCGCCACGATCGCAAGTATGAAGGTTCGCGCCAGCGTCCGTCGCATCTGCGACAAATGCAAGATCGTCCGACGCCGCGGCGTCGTCTTTGTCGTGTGCGCGGATCCCCGCCACAAACAGCGGCAGGGGTGACGACGGAATCCGCTTCCGGCAAGCGAGGATTCCTCGCTCCTGCTGGAAGATGGTGACCTGCGGAGCATCATGGCTCCGTCGGGAGTGCGTCTTTTCCTAGGTATAAAAGAAGGTGGTGTGGTTGGTGCTGGTGTCGCCCTTTCTGGGGTAGGCCAGTGGTGATGCGGCCGGGTGGCTCTCCGGTTTCACGCCAGTCGTTCGCGGCAGCCAGTCGTCCTCGCCTTTTGTCCGTCCCCCCGCACGATGCCTCGGCATGGTGTGTTCGGGGTGGGTCTTCGTTCGGCAGTCCCGTCTTCCAGGTCCGTCATCCCACGGTAGTACTTCCCCATGCCTCGTCTCCTCGGCGTCGACATTCCATCGGAGAAGAAGACGTTCTATTCGCTCCAATACCTCTACGGGGTTGGCCCCCAGGTGGCGCGCGAGTTGTGTCACAAGGCGGGGGTTGATCCGGAGGGGATGGCCAAGAATCTCCATGAGGATGAATTGGCCCGGTTAGCCTCCCTCATGGACAAGGACTACGTCGTCGAGGGGCAACTTCGCCGCCAGGTGGCGCAGAACATCTCCCGGCTCAAGGACATCGGTAGCTATCGTGGCGTCCGCCATCGTCGGGGGTTGCCGGTTCGCGGCCAGCGGACCCGAACGAATGCCCGGACGAGAAAGGGGCCCAAGAAGACGGTCGCCGGCAAGAAGGGTGTGAAGGACCTCAAGTAAGGTTCGGTTCGGTTTCCTGGTGCGCGAAGGCGTGCCGGGGTTTTACGGGCGGCCCGGTTGCCTGGGTTGTCTCCTGATTCACAGTCGTCGTCGGAACGCACAGGAAAGCATCGATTCATGTCGAAGGTTGCCAAGGGCAAGAAGAAGAGTGTGTCGGCGGGGATCGCCTACATCACCGCCAGTTTCAATAACACCACGGTGACGATCACCGACACCAAGGGCGACACGCTCTGTTGGGCGAGCGGTGGGACTTGCGGCTTCAAGGGAAGTCGCAAGGGCACCCCCTTCGCCGGCCAGTGTGCGGCGCAGCAGGCGGCCGAGAAGGCCGCCAAGTTCGGTGTCAAGGATCTCGAGGTCCGTGTTCGCGGCCCTGGGAGTGGTCGCGAGAGCGCCATCACCGCGCTGACGGCCGCCGGCATGAACGTCAAGAGTATTGAAGACATCACGCCACTCCCGCACAACGGATGTCGTCCGCCGAAAAAGCGGCGCGTCTGATCCTTTTCAGGCCGGTCACACCGGCCTTTCCCCCCTCCACCTGAATCACCTCGAGAGCGGTCGGCCAGCATGCCGATCGGGAATCCATGGGACGCATCACCGGGCCGGTTTGTCGCCTTTGTCGCCGTGACGGCCTCAAGCTTTTCCTCAAGGGCAGTCGCTGCGATACGAGCAAGTGCGCGTTCGAGCGGCGCCCGACGCCGCCGGGCATGGTGCAGAAGCGGCGCTCGAAGCCCACCGAGTACGGTCTTCATCTGCGTGAGAAGCAGAAGGTGAAGCACTACTACGGCGTTCTCGAGCGGCAGTTCCGCACCTACTTCGCTCGTGCCGCGCGGGGGAAGGGGAATACGGGCGAGTCGCTGATGTCGCTGCTTGAGCGCCGGCTCGACAACATCGTCCACCGGATCGGTTTCGCCCCCTCGAGGGCTGCCGCCCGGCAGATGGTCCTTCATGGCCACATCACGATCAACGGTCGGCGTCTCGACGTGCCCAGCTATCTCGTCAAGGCGGGGGACCTGCTCCGCGTGAAAAACCGCGCGAAGAGCCTCCAGTTGGTGCACGCGTCGCTGGCTTCGAATCGTCGCGATATTCCCGATTTCCTCACCCGGTCGGAGACCGGTGTTCCCGAGGGGCGGGTCGACCGGCTGCCGGCATCTGACGATGTTTCGATCCCGGTGCAGACCAACCTCATCATCGAGTTGTGCTCAAAGTAAAGTAATTGGAATGGGGTAAAGTAAAGGGAATGGGCCGCGGGGTGATGGGCCGCGGGATTCTCTTGGTACGGGATTCTCTTGGTACGGGATTCTCTTGGTACGGGATTCTCTTGGTACGGGATTCTCTTGGTACGGGATTCTCTTGGTACGGGATTCTCTTGGTACGGGAT
>CALQRA010000102.1 GCA_943332855.1 Candidatus Kuenenia stuttgartensis | reverse complement strand
TAGCGCGAATTGGCGCCGAAGCTCGCCATCGCCACCAGCGCCGACATCCCGGCGATCGCCCAGGGGATCCACGACCAGCGTTTGCCCCCCCGCCGCGGCTCTCCGAGGATCACAGGCGGCGGAGGCGTCTGGGGGGAAGGGCCGGGGAGTGAGGGGGGATTCATCGTGGCGGACTCCTCGTCGTGCTTTCGGGCTCCGGCACCGGCGGGGAGGCCGGTCAACGGTCAGAACCGGGGATCATGTTGCCATCCGGAGACGGGGACCGCTACCCTTGACGATTCAAGGCGGCCTCTCCGCCGGAGACCGCAACCCCTGAGGAGCGACGCAACGTGATCGTGAGCGTGAGCACGGAGTGTTTCCCGGAACTGCCGGTGGCCAAGGCCATGGAGCGGCTGGCGGAGCTCGAATACACCGCCGTCGAGATCGACGTCCACGAGCACGGCGGCCACCTTCAGCCCGCCCAGGTCGCTGCCAGCCCCGAACTCGCCATCCGCGAGTGCAGCGATCTGCAGCGGCTCCGCCCCGTGGCCGTCTCGTTCGCGGCTGCCGATTGCCCGACGATGTATGACCAGTTCGAGTCGTGCTGCCGGCTGGCCAAGTCGCTCGGCGTGGTGACGATGGTCGTCGAATCGTCGGAGCTCGGCACCCCCTTCAACGGCGAGATCGAGCGGCTCCGGAAGCTCGTCGCGATCGCCGCCGGCCTCGATGCCATCGTCGGCGTGAAGACCGAGGCCGGACGGATGACGCAGGACGCGGAGACGACCGCCTCGCTGTGCCGGAATGTCCCGGGGCTGTGGGTGACGCTCGACCCGAGCCACTTCATCTTTGGCCACAAGAAAATGGCCAGTTGGGAGTCGATCCTGAAGTACGTCTGCCATGTCCATCTTCGGGACACCAAGCCGGACACCTTCCAGGTGCGGATCGGCCAGGGGAGCGTGGAGTATGGCAAGCTCTTCAACCAGCTCGAGCGCGTCGGCTACAAGCGGGCCTTGAGCGTCCACCTTCCGCCACTGCCGAATGTCGATCAGGTGGCGGAGCTCCGCAAGATGCGCCTCCTCCTCGAAAGCCTGCTGTGACGGCGCCGGGGGGCGTGAACGGTCGACGGCCTAGCTCCCTACCCGGAAATGATGGAGGGACGCGTCCTTCCCTGGACACGTCCCTCCCACTCGGTTCATCGGCTCCATCCATGGGGCCTGTCGAACCCGATGCTCACTACCGCTGGGCCGAGGCCTCGGCGCGGCTGGCCATCTCGGCGTAGGTCTTGCTCCGCTCGTCTTCGCCCTGCTCGGCGTACATCATCGAGAGGTTGCCGTAAGCGAGGGCCAAGGCGGGTTCGTCGAGGAGGCGGTTGTCGACCGCGGTCACCATGCAATCGATGCCGCGGCGACACAGATCGAGCGCGTCGTCGCGGCGATCGACCTGCCAGTACGACACGGCCATGCTCACGTACGACTCGCCGAGCCGCCCCACCTCGCCGTGCGACTCGAACGAGGCGTTGCGGTCCCAATAGCTCCGCACCTTCTCAAACCAGGTGACCGCTGTGGGATGGTCGCCGTTTTGGAGGCTGTGGAGCACGCCGATCCGGAAGAGGAGATCGCCGATCGAGGCCCGTTCGCTGTCGGTCAGCTCCCGGTGTTCGGCGCCCCGCTCCAGGTAGGCGACCGTCAGCGTGGCGTTGTCGATGAGGTCGGTTGCCTCGCCGCGCTTCTGACTGGCCGTGAGGGCGTCGGCGAGCCCGAGCCCGACCTCCCAGTCGATCTGCCGGCGTTGCCAGGCATCGGTGAGATCGTTGTTGATCCGGTCACGGGTGACGAGGAGCCGCTTCACCCACGGGAGCGGATCGACGACCTCGCAGCCAGCGGCAGCGGCAAGGGCCCCGCGGCACAGCTGGATTTCGAGGAGGGGGCGATCCGCCGTTTCGGGGCTGACGTCGTCGACCATCTTCGAAGCGGCGGCAAGCCACTTGGCCACGACCTCTCCCTTCCGCTGCCACTCCCCCTTGGCGATCGCCACCGCCATGCCGAGGTTGGCATCGAGGAGGACGTCACGGGCGGCTTCGCGGATCGACTTCGATCGAGCCTGCCGGAGCTGCATCGCCGACCGGATCGCGGTGTCGAAGTGCTTGACGGCCGCTTTGTGGTCGGGAGAGGGGCACTCGACGTCGATTCGCCCGAGCATCCTCTCGACCTGGGCCGGAGCCACTCCTTCGAGGTTGGGCATTGTCTTGACGATGAGCACGCGCTGTCGGGCCTCGTCATACCGCCCGATCGCCATCAGCACGCTGGCGTTCTTGAGGTGCGTCCAGACATCCTCGGGATCGAGCTCCTCGGTGACCGAACCCAGCGCCAGTGCTTGCTGCCACTTCCCCTGTTCGCAGAGGAGGGCCAAGAGCATCCGCCGGGCGCGGAGATGCTGCGGATCGAGTTCGACGGCGAACTTCAGATCGACGATGGCGAGGTCGGTGTCGGTCTCGATCTCCCCCTCGGCGCGGAGCACGAAGGCCTCGGGGTCGAGCGGTTCGATCATCACCGCCAGCGCCGAACGGGTACCCGGCTTGAGGCTGAAGATCAGGCCGCATTCTGGGTAGACCTCGCCGATTGACACGCCCGATTCGTCGAGGATCGAGACCGAGTTCAGATCGCCGATCTCGAAGAACGTCGCCAGTTCGTCGACCGACAGCGGATCGGCGAGCTTGATGCGAATCGAGTCGACGACGTCGCCGTCGAGCGTTGCCTCGGCCCGTTCCAGCGGCCCCTCCTCAAGGGCCCACGCGTAGCCCTTGGCGCCGTCTTCGCGGGTGAAGGCCTCACCGAGCCCGAACTTCGGCTCCATCCGCGCCCGCAGTTCGTTCCGGGTCGTCTTGCCTGGGCAGACGCCGTTGAACGTGACCGGGTCGACGGCGAGCGATGGCTCGGTGCGCGAGTCGGGTTGCGGCGGACCATCCATCTCGGGGGTCGGAACGGGGGCCGGCGCGGCGGTCACCGCCACCGGTTTTGGTGTGGTTTTCGCCGGGGCGGCGACGGGCTCTGAGTCGCTGACGGTGAGGACGCTCGCCTCGGGGCCGAGTTCGGTGGTCTTGGGCGCAGCGGTCTCGTCGTCGTCCGTGAACTCCGCTGCCTGCGGGGGGCCGAGAAGAGCCTCGTCGCCGAGGGCGCCCCAGCCACTCACGAGGCGGATCTGGGGGTCGAGACTGGACGGGGTTCGCGAACGGAGCAGGGCGCGGCCAGGCTTTCCGTCGCTGTCGGCCGCCGGCGTGGCGGCGATCGTGAGCGGCGTGGCTGCCACCGGGGCGAGCGTTTGGGGAACGGTGCCGGGGAGTGGCGCCGCGGCCGTCCCGACCGGCTTGGTCCGCCGTGACGGGGCCTTTCGCGGCGCGGCCGGCGTCTCCGACGTCCCGATCTCCTCGATCCACCTCGGCACACGGTAGCTGCCAGACGACGGGGCGTTTTCTGCCCCGTCGGCACCGGTCGCTCCGAGGCACGGAAGCGTCGTACCGAGGAGGACGACGGCGAGCCCCTTCAATCCACGAGCCCGTGAGTCCCTTGGCATGCCCACGTCAGATTCCTCCTTGAACGTTCGGACGGCCTCCGGCGGAGGGGAAGCCCGTGATCCTGATCGGGACAGTAGGCTTCGCCGCTTTTCCGGTCCAGACCAGCTTCCCGCCCTCGTTTTCGGCTGTCGGCACCGGGTGATCGGGCCCCGCCGCGCCCTTTTTTTCGCGGTAGACTCTCGGTATGCGTCCACCCGGGGAACCGACATCGCCCTTGCCTGCCCAGCCCCCCCGGATCGTCGTTGTAGGGGGTGGACTGGCCGGACTGGTGGCTGCGGAATCGCTCCTCGACGCCGGGGACTGGCCGAGGGGCTGTCGACCGGAGGTGATCCTCGTCGAGGCCCACAGCCGCGCCGGTGGGGTCGTCGAGACGATTCGCCGTGACGGCTGGCTGATCGAGCGAAGTGCCGACAATTTCCTCGCGGCCCGGCCTGAGGGAATGGCGCTGGTTGACCGGCTCGGGCTGCGCGACGAGCTGATCTGCGTCCATGAGCCAGCCCGTCGAGCGCTCGTCTTCCGGGCCGGTCGGACCCTGCCGGTGCCGAGCGGTTTCCGCCTCCTCGCACCCGGTGCCATCGCGGGGATCGAGGCGACGGAGATCCTTTCGGCCGCCGGGAAATCGCGGCTCCTCGCCGAGCGAAACGTCCCTCCCAAGCCGCTCGCTGCGGGGGAATCGGGGGACGAATCCCTCGAGTCGTTCGCCCTCCGCCGGCTCGGCCGCGAGGCCTTCGACCGCCTCGTCCAACCGCTCGTGGCCGGCATCTGGACGGCCGATCCGGCCCGATTGAGCATGGCCGCTGCCTGCCCGGAGTTCCTCCGCATGGAGCAGGCACACGGCAGCCTCTCGGCAGGCGAGGAGGCACGACTGCGGGAGGTCGGCCCATCGCACCGGGGGGAGGGAGCGCGGTATGGCCAGTTTGTCACGCTCGCCTCCGGCATGGGAACACTCCCCGAGCGGCTCGCGGAGCGGATCGAAGCGGCCGGTGCCTCGCGCCTCCGGGCCGTCGTGAGCGCCCTCGAGCGCCTCCCGTCAGGCGGGTGGCGCGTGGTCCTCGTGCCGCGGCCCGGTGAGGCGGCGGCGATCGAGGCCGACGGAGTGGTCGTAGCGCTGCCGGCTCCGATCGCGGCCCGGGTGGTCGCAGCGGCGGATGGTCCGCTCGCTGCGGAGCTTGCCGGCGTCGAATACGCAGGTTCGGCCGTCGTCGTCCTCGGGTACGCCCGTGAACAGGTCACCCATCCCCTTGATGCTGCTGGTGTGGTGGTGCCGCGCGTCGAGGGGCGGCGGGCGCTGGCGGTCAGTTTTTCCAGCGCGAAGTTTTCGGGGCGCGCCCCCGACGGCCATGTCCTCCTCCGGGTGTTCCTCGGCGGCGCCCTCGACCCGGAGCGGAATCTGCTCGACGACGACCAACTCGTGGCCCTGGCCCGGGAGGAGCTGGCGGCCATGGTCGGCGCCAGCGGGCCACCGCGGCTGGTGGAGATCGCCCGCTGGCCAGCAGCGATGCCGCAATACCACCTCGGGCACCTCGAGCGCATCGATCGGCTCACGCGCCGTCTCGACGCCCTCCCCGGCCTCGCCTTGGCCGGTGCGGCCTACGAAGGGGTCGGGATCCCGCAGGTCATTGCCTCCGGTCAGGCGGCCGCGGCCCGGGTGATGGCGAGCTTGCGGGCACCCCGCTGAGGCTCCGCCAGCGAAAAAAAAGCACCGCCATCGCCAGAGGCTCGCGACTCGGGCAGGGTGAATCGGATCGTGACGGTGGAGCAGCCTCGATAGGCAAACCCCGGATCAACAGCGGAGAAACCCGCCGGGGCGACGGTCACTTCTTCTTGGCACCGCCAGCGGCGCCCTTGCCGGCCGCAGCCTTCCCGGCGGGAGCCTTGCCGGTAGCGGCATCAGCCCCTTCTTCCTTCGCCTTCTTCTTTTTCTTCATCGCCATCTTGTAGACACGGACCTTCGGCAGCCCGAGGGGGCTGAGCCCATCCCCCCACCGCTCCTGCTCCTTGAGCTTCACAATCCGCTCGGCGCGGGTGAGGACGCCGCGGGCGGCAGAGGAGCCCATTCGGACGCGGAGGCTTTTGTCCATGGTCATGGCTGGAGATCCTTGGGCAGAGAGACGGGAATGGGGTGACCCGGGAACGTGGCCGCCGCCGAGGTCGGTGAGGACCGGGGGGCCTCCGGGGAAAGCACCAGCGTAGAACCGTCGGCCCCCCCCATCAAGTCCACCCCGCTGGGCCGCGTTCCCGGGGCTCTGTCGGCGCAAAAAAGACTTTTTGTGGTGAGCTCGGCCCCTCAGGCTCGCGCCCTCCCCTCGATGCGGGGGGGGCTTCAGTCGATCGAGACTTTGGCAATCCGGGCGAGGAACTCCTCGCACCCCGCCGGCCGCTTGTCGGGATCGGCGGCGATGGCGGCCATGATGGCGTCGGCGAGCGCGGATGGGATCTCGGGCCAGTGGTTGCGGATGTCGTCGGGGAGGATCGTGTCGTGCGCCAGCGCCGTCCGGCCGGTCGTGCCGCGGGGCCAGGGGAGCGTGAGCGTGCAGATTTCGTAGGCCGTCACGCCGAGGGAGAAAATGTCGATCCGCTTGTCGGACTGACGGCGGCGGACGACCTCCGACGCCATGTAGTTGGGGGTGCCGATCCGGTTTCCGGGCTGGAGGAACACCGGCTTGTCGGGCACCGTCAGGCCGAAGTCGAAGAGGACGAGCCGGCCATCCGGATCGAGGATAAAGTTCCGCGGGCAGATGTCGCGGTGGACAAAGCCGGCCCGATGAACGCACTCCAGCGCCGTGGCCGCCTGACGAACCAGTTCGAGCCGCTGGGCCGGGGGGAGCGGCTCGCGCTTCGAGATGATCGCGTGGAGCAGCGGCCCCTCGATGAACTCCTCCACGATGAACGCCGCATCGTCGCTCGCCACGCCCCAGTCGACGGTCTTGACGATGTTGGCGCCGAGGATCTGCTCGCCGATCTCCCCCTCGGGGGGCTTGTTGAGCCCCTTGTAGCGGCTCTCGATCGGGGCGCATTTCTTCGGGTCGAGGACCTTCAGCCCGACGATCTTCCCGGTCGCCCGCTCGCGGGCCTTGTAAAAGCTCGACATCGTCCCCGAGATGCTGCTGTGGAGCTTCTCGAAGCGTTTCCAGATGTCGACCTTCGATCGCAGCCGGGCGGCGCGGGTCTTCAGTCGCGCCTTCTCGGCGGCCTTGTCGGCCGCCGTCGGGGCTGCCGAGGCGGATGGAAACGCCCCGCGCCCGGCCCCCTTCGGATTGGTCGCCGGCGTTGCTGCGGGTTTCTTAGGGCCGAGGCCGAAGAGTGCGAGGAGTCCGTCCAGCCCCATGGGCGCGTGGTTCCTTGGGAAGTGACCCTGACGATTCAATCGTACCCCAAACCAACGGGGAAGGCCCCACGCTGATCCGATTCGACGACCGGCACCCCTACGCCGTCAGGCGGAGTAGAGCACCGGGTTGAGCGCGTCGGCCATCACCTCCCCGACGAGCGTCGACGGGGTCCAGGCTCGATGGTCGGCCTCCTGCGAGGCGTTCTTCGGCTGAGCCAGTCGCATCGCCTCGTCCATGTAGATCACCGTGTGTACCCGCCGGGCCTCGGTGGTCGTGTTCGGCCCGGCGCGGTGGAGCGTCCAGCCGAGATGGAAGGAGACCTCGCCGGCGGCATACGGCTCGATCACCTCGGTGATCCCCTCGGTGGCGATTCCCTCGCGGATCAGCCGTTCCGATTCATCCGAGATGACGAGATCCCGACCGATCCGCTTGAGGTGGCTGCCAGGGGCGAACGACAGCGGCCCGCGCTCCAGCGGCACGGCGTGGAGCGGGATCCAGGCGGTGGCGCACAGCGCCGAGGCCATCGGCCAATACTGCTGATCGGCATGCCACGGCGTGAAGCCCCCTCCGGGCTCCTTGAAGAGTGCCTGGTCATGCCACATCCGCACGCCCGCCGTACCGAGGAGCGCCGTGGCGATTCCGGCCAGCCGCCGCGACCGGCTCACGGCCCTGGCCTCGTCCGACTTCAGCCACAGGTTGAAGACCTGAATGAAAGCCTTGCCGTAGGTGTCGCGCGACTCCATCGGCACGCCGGCGAGGGGGTTGTTGGTCTCGACGAGTCGGCTGATCGTGCCGTCGATCCAGGCGAGCGTCGCGCCGGAGAACACCCCCGGGATCTTCAGGTAGCCCTGCTCACGAAACCGACGGCGCTGGTCGTCAGTGACGGGGAGCGGGGCTTCGAGTTCGGCGGCCACATCGGCAGGCACGACATTCACAGGCGACTCCTAGCCATGGTTCACGCAACGCCCCACCGGGCCGGGATCGCGCCGGGACGCACCGCCCCAGAAACGATCATCCCTTCCAGAAACGATCATCCCTTCTTGAGAGTGGCAAGTTCCGCGTGGGCCGCGGCGAGATCCTTCTCGAGCCGCGGCACCTCGGCCGGGTCGTCCGGTTGCTTCTTCGCCCCAGCGAGGAGTTGCTGCAGTTTCGCGATCTTCTGCTGCAGCACCTCCATCCGCTTTTTGTCCTTCTTGTCCATCGCAAACGCTCCTGGAGATGAGGGGGAAACCGGTTACTTCGCTGCGGCCGGCGCGTCGGCAGCGGGCTCCGGTTCGCCCGCGTCGGGCGGGGGCACGGGCTCACTCGTTGGCGCCGCAGCGGCGTCGTCTGGAGCGGCCGGCGGCGTGGCCTCCGGCTCGGGGTTGCCGTCGTCAGGGGGCGGGGTGCCGCCACCGCGTGGTCCACGGCCGCGGCCGCCGCCGAAGCCCCCTCCGCCACCGAATTCGTCGTCCATCATTCCCCCCCCACCCATCATCCCACCACCGAATCCGCCCCGCGGAGGCCCCTCCTCGCCGCCACCACCGAGGCGTTCGCCATCCCCGGTCGCGGCAACCGTGTTCGGGCCGGTGTGCATCTGCCGCAGATAGCCGGACAGGATCACCACGGCCAAACCGAGGCCGAGGGTAATCGTGAGCCACTTCTTCCGGTCGTTCCGCGCCCACTGGGTCGCTTCGCCGCGGCCGATCAGGGCGCTGGCGAGATAAAAGAGGGCGAAGGCAAACAGGATCTTTGCCCCCATGAAGGCGTGGTAGCCGTGGGACTTCATCCACATCCGCCCATTTCCCCCCCAGGCGTCGGTGTTGGCCCGGCTGATCGTCAGGAGGTAGTTGGCCAGGCCGGTGAGGAGGAGGATCGTGATCGATCCCATCACCCACTTCATCCATGACCGGCGGATCCCGTCGTGCACGCGGTTGCGCGCCTCCTCGTCGAGGTCCTCCAGCGCCGGCAGGAGGGCGAAGCGCGAGAAGATCAGCCCCCCCAGGGCCGTGATCGCCGCAAGAAGGTGGCTCCAGCGGAGGAGAAGGCCGATTGGTTCCTGGAATTGCTCGAGGATCTGCATGGGAGCGGGCTTTCCCGGGGCCGGGGTCGTTCGGCCGGTGAGGAGTCTGGTTTGATTGAGGGGATTCCGTCGATGCCGGGTGGCGGCTCGGCTCGATCCCCGCCAGAATCGTACCGCGGCGGCGTCGGGCGAGGAAGCCACGGCGCTTGTCGTCGGAGCCCACCGATGGACGAGATCCTCCTCCCTGGCCACTCGCCCCACCACCGCTGGATGCGGATGGCCCTCGACGAGGCGCGGGTGGCTGAATCGGAGGACGAGGTCCCCGTGGGCGCGATCGTCGTGGCCGCCGGCCGCGTCGTGGCGGCAGCGCACAACCAGCGCGAGCAACTTGCCGACCCTACCGCCCACGCCGAGATGATCGCACTGACGCAGGCCGCCGCGGCCCTCGGCTCTTGGCGGCTGGAGGGCTGCACGCTCTACGTCACCCTCGAGCCTTGTCCGATGTGCGCCGGGGCGATCCTCCAGGCCCGGGTGCCGATCGTCGTCTGGGGCGCTCCCGATCCGAAGGCTGGTGCGGTGGAATCGCTCTACCGGCTGTTTGAGGATCCCCGTCTGAATCATCGCGTCGACCATGTCGGCCGGGTGATGGCCGATGACTGCGGCCGGATTCTCTCCGACTTCTTCAAGCGGAAGCGCTTGAAGCCGGGCTGAGACGGTGGGCGCAAGTGGGTGGGTGGAGTGAGGGTGGCGAGTCTGTGGGCGATTCGTCGGCGGGGCCGGCAAAAGTTTCGTCGTTTCTCGGAGGACCTCGTCACTCCTCAAGCGTTCGCCGATCCCCGCCTCGCCGACGCGATTGAAGGAGGCTCGATGCGCTACGCTTGGCGCTGCCAGCGAGGGGTCGCCCGTGCTCCGTGAGCCGGCGTTGCCGGCCAGCGGAGCCATGGATGGCAGAACGCAGGCGGCATCGAGAGAGCGGCGGCCATGGAAGGCCGACGCGAACGTCCGGCGACGGGGCACGGGCGACCCCGAAGCCGAGAGTGAGTCAAGAATCGGGAAGGCCCAGAGGGCCTCGAGCGCGGGCCCTCTAGCTTCGCTCGCCGATCGGGGCGAAGTCGCGGAGCTTCTCGCCGGTGTAGACCTGGCGCGGACGGCAGATTTTCTTCGTCGGTGAGTGGTGCATCTCGATCCAGTGGGCGATCCAGCCGGGGAGGCGGCCCATCGCGAACAGCACCGTGAACATCTGCACCGGGATCCCCATCGCCCGGTAGATCACCCCCGAGTAGAAGTCGACGTTCGGGTAGAGCTTCCGCTCGACGAAGTACTCGTCGGCCAGCGCCACTTCCTCGAGTTGCTGGGCGATGTCGAAGATCGGGTCGTGGCGGGAGATCTTCGCCAGCAGCCGGTCGCAGGTGGCCTTGATGAGGCGGGCACGCGGGTCGTAGTTTTTATAGACGCGGTGGCCGAAGCCCATGAGACGGAAGCCCGAGTCCTTCTTCTTGGCCATGGCGACGTATTTCTTCACGTCGCCACCGTCGGCGACGATCTTTTCGAGCATCTCGACGCAGGCCTGGTTGGCGCCGCCGTGGAGCGGTCCCCAGAGGGCGGAGATGCCGGCCGAGATGCTCGCGAACAGATTCGCGTCGCTCGAGCCGACCATCCGTACCGTCGACGTCGAGCAGTTCTGCTCGTGGTCGGCATGGACGATCAGCAGCATGTCGAGGGCGTCGGCGAAGTCGGGGTCGACGTGATACTCCTCGCACGGCACCGCAAACATCATCTGGAGGAAGTTCTCACAGTAAGAGAGATCGTTGCGCGGATAGATGAGCGGCTGGCCGATCGACTTCTTGTGGGCATAGGCGGCGATCGTCGGCAGCTTCGCCATGAGGCGGTGGACACTCACCTCCACCTGCCGCGGATCACGGACGTCGAGCGAGTCCTGATAGAAGGTGGAGAGCGCGCCAACGACGCTTCCCAGCGTGGCCATCGGGTGCGCGTCGCGGGGGAAGCCCCCGTAGAACGCCCGCATGTCTTCGTGGATCATCGTGTGGTGCGAGAGCGACTTGCGGAAGGCGTCGAGCTCCGTGGCGTTGGGGAGCTTCCCATAGATGAGGAGGTAGCTGACCTCGACGAAGTCGCACTTTTCGGCGAGGACTTCGATCGGGTAACCGCGGTACCGAAGAATCCCCTGCTCGCCGTCGAGAAACGTGATCGAGCTCGTCGTCGAGCCGGTGTTGACAAACCCCTCGTCGAGGGTGATCGCACCGGTTTGGCCGCGGAGCTTCGAGATGTCGATGGCCCGCTCGTTCTCGGTCCCCACGATCACCGGCAGTTCGAACGACTTGCCGTCGAGTTCGAGCCGCGCCGTCCCGTCGAGCTTCGTGCCTTCCCAGACGGGGGCGGCGGGCACGGCGGCGGACTTCGGGTCGGGGGAGCTCATGGATGGGGGTTCCAACAGAGGCGGCGGAAGAGGGCCGCCGCGGAGCGGGGGGAAGAAGAGCCGGCAGTTTATCCCGCGGAGAGGGTGTCGGCAATCAGTGGCGACCCTCGTCCGGGGAGGGAACGGCCGGCCGACGCGGCGATCGCCTGGCGACCGATCCGGTCGTGCCGGTCGGTGGGGCGCGGGCGCCGATCAGGCGATCAGCGCGGCCTGGTCGCGCCGCCCGTCGCGGAGGTTCCGGAGGCGGTCTGCACGCCGCTCCCGGCATCGGCATCGAAGATCGTCCACACCGGCGTCCGCTCGCGGAGCTTGGAGAGGTAGTCGTCCATCTCCTTCTTGCGGCGTTCGAGCGTGAGTTGGTCCTTGATCCCCACCTGGGCCTCGATGAAGGGCGTCCGGCCGGCTTCTACGCGCTCCGCGACGCGGACGATGTGGAGTGAGTCCCCATCCTCGAGGATTGCGGAGAGCTGTCCGGTGGGGAGTGTGAAGATCGCCTCGTCGATGACCTTCGAGACGAGACTCCCCTTCGTAGTCCAGTCGAACTGCCCGCCCCGGGAGGCGGCCGGCCCTTCCGATCGCTCCTTGGCGACGTCGGCAAACGATCGCCCCTCGAGGATGTCGTTCCCCATCTCGGCGAGCTGGTTCCAGGCCTCCTGCCTGGTCCGCGTCCGGCCGACTCGCACCGTCAACTGCTCGAAGCGGGCCTTCGCTGGGAAGTCGTATTCGGCGAGGTGGGCCTGATAACAGGCGATCATCTCGGCATGCGGGATCTCGGCGTCGGAGTTGATCTTCTGCTGTACCCACTGTTGGGCGAGGGCCCGCTCGAAGAACATCTTCCGGATCCGGTCGATCGACTGGCCGCGCGACCGCAGTTGGGCCTCGTATTCGGCCGCGGAATTGAGGCCGGCTGCCTTGACCATCTGCGGAAGTTGCTGGGCGTCGAAGGCCTCGTTGACCTTCTTCTCGATCTCGGGGAGCCGCGCTTCGGGAATCGTCCGGCAGGCATCAACGAACACGATCAGCGAGTCGACATGCTGCGGCAGGACCTGCTTGCAAATCTGGACTTTCAGCTCACGCACCTGCTCCGGCTTCATGCCCGGGGTGACCTTCGCCAGCCACTCCAGCGCCGTCGGCGTGAGGAGATCCCCCTCGAGCACCACCTCGGGCCCGACGCGGGCGACGACCTTCGTGTTGCCGAGCGATTCCGCGCCGGGCACCGGCGCGCCATCCTCCACCGGTTCGTCGAACGACGCCTGGATCACCCCCCCGGCTTCCCCGGCTTCCTCGGCCGCGGAAGGTTCCTCGCCGAGCAGCGAGAGGGGGGCGCCGGGACGATTGCGGATGCTCGAGAGAACGTGGTTGTTGCCGGCCGGGCCCCCCGGCTTCCCACCCGGCCACGACTCCGGCCGTGACACCGGCCGGGGAATGTGCGGGGTGAGATTCATCGACGTGGTCGAGGTCGGTGACGGGCCGTTGGCCATGGTCACGGGGGCCTGCGAGGCCCCGGCCGATTGCTGATCGAATTGCTGCGCGATCCGCTGGGCGTTGGCCAGGGGAGGGGCCACCGCCCAGATTACGAACGCCACCAGCGCCCAAAGGGGGCCGGCAAGGCTCGGGTGGCGGCGGGGCTCGGGTGGCGGCATGGTCGTCCTCCGGCCACCGGTCAAAGGGTGGCCCTACGATCCCTCCCGGCTCCGCTTGATGCGGGCCGCGAGGGGTTGCCGCGGTGGGGGCGGCGGGGAAGGGGTGGCAACGGGTTTGTCGGACGGGGGAACCTTGGGGCGCGGAGTGTTAGAAGGCTTCGTCTCGCGCCGCAAGACCACCCCCAGGGCCGCGATCAGACTCTCGGGATTGGCGAGAACCGAGGGGTCGAGGGGAAGATAGGCAGTCCGATCGTCGACCAGCCGCAGCCGTCCCGCGGCCCCACGCCCCGTTTCCTTGATCGCCTTCATCCGCCGCAGGTCATGGTGGCGGATCACCACCATTCCCGCCTCGCGGCCGATCGAGTCGACCCCGGAGGCCTGGGCAGCAACGCGGAGCCGTGCCCGGGCCAGAAGCCTTCCCACCGCATCGGGGGCGGGGCCGAAGCGGTCGGCCAATTCCGCGGCCAGATCGTCGATATGGCTGTCGGTGGTCGCCCGGGAGAGCCGGCGGTAGATGTCGATCTTGGACCGCAGATCGCCGACGTAATCGCGGGGGAGGAAGGCATCGCCGGGGAGGTCGAGCGTCACCTGGGGGGGATCGGAGGAAGGGATCCGCTTCATCCCGCGCACCGCCTGTTCGAGGAGCCGGCAGTAGAGCTCGTAGCCAACGGTGGCGATGTGGCCGCTCTGCTGGGTGCCGAGGAGGTTGCCGGCGCCGCGGATCTCGAGGTCGCGCATTGCCAACGAGAACCCCGCCCCCATGCTCGAGAATTCCTGGATCGCCCGCAGGCGCCGCGCGGCGGTGGGGGTGAGCCGGGCCGACTCGTCGACGAGCATGTAGCAGTAAGCGCGGTGGTGGGAGCGGCCGACACGGCCGCGGAGCTGGTGGAGATCGGCCAGGCCGTAATGATCGGCCTCGTCGACGAAGATCGTGTTGGCGTTGGGGATGTCGAGCCCACTCTCGATGATCGTCGTCGCCAGGAGGATCTGCGTCCGCCCCTTGATGAAGTCGAGCATCACGTCCTCGAGCTCGGTCTCCGAGAGCCGACCGTGGCCGATGCCAATCGAGGCGTCGGGGACGAGCTGCTGGATCCGATGGGACACGAGGTGGATGTCGTGGATCCGATTGTGGACAAAGAACACCTGGCCGCCGCGGGCCAGCTCGCGGTCAATGGCGTGGCGGATCATCGCCGGATCCCAGCGCGATACGCGGGTTTCCACGGCGAGGCGGTTTGACGGCGGCGTCGTCAGGCTGGAGATGTCGCGGATCCCGAGCATCGACATGTGGAGCGTGCGCGGGATCGGCGTCGCCGTCATCGTCAGCACGTCGATGCTCGCCCGCAGCGCCTTGAGCCGCTCCTTGACGTCGACGCCGAAACGCTGCTCCTCGTCGACGACCAGGAGCCCGAGGTTGTGGAAGTGGATGTCGGATTGGGCCAGCCGATGGGTGCCGATGACGACGTCGACGGTGCCCCGGGCGAGCCCCTCGAGCGTCTCCCGTTCCTCGGCCGGCGAACAGAACCGCGACAGCGACCGGACGGTGAAGGGAAACTCGGAGAACCGGGCAGCGAAGCTGCGACGGTGTTGCTCACACAGCACGGTGGTGGGGACGAGAACGGCCACCTGATGGCCCGCCTCGACCGCCTTGAACGCCGCCCGCATCGCCATCTCCGTCTTCCCAAAGCCGACGTCGCCGCACAGCAGCCGGTCCATCGGGCGGGCCCGTTCCATGTCGGCCCGGATCGCGTCGACCGCCGTCCGCTGATCGGGTGTGGGATCGAATGCAAAGGCGTCGGCGAACTGCCGCTGCCAGGTGGTGTCGGGGGGGAAGGCGATGCCGGGGCGGCTCTCCCGCTTGGCCTGCAGCTCGATCATGTCGGCGGCCATGTCGGCGATCGCCTCACGGACGGCCTGCTTTTGCTTCTCCCACAGCTTGCCACCGACCTTGGCGAGCTTCGGCGCGAGCTTGCCGCCGCCGACATACTTCTGCACCAGCTCGATGGCGGAGGCGGGAACGTAGATCCTCGTCGCCTCGGCGAACTCCAGATCCAGATACTCCTCCGTCCGCCCCTCCTTCTCGAGTAGCCTCAAGCCCTTGTAGCGGCCGATGCCGTGGGCGAGATGAACGACGTAGTCCCCTTCGTGGAGATCGAGGAACGTGTCGATCGTCCGCGAGAGGCGTTGCCGCGGGGCCCGCGCCGTCACGTCCTCGCGGCGGAAAAGCTCGGCGCTCGAGACGAGGACGAGCTTCTCCGGAACGAGTCGAAAGCCGCCGGAGAGGTGGCCGCGGGCGAAGTGGAGGCGGCCGGTGCGGGCCGGCGCGCTGGCGGCGAGGAGCTCGGAGAGCCGGGCCTCCTCCGCCTCCGACGGGCAGACGACCCACACCTCCTGATCGCGTCCGACCGTCTCCAATTCATCGCGAACACGGTCGAGCACGCCGGTGAACCGCTCGACACTCTCCACCGAGAGATTCGCGCTCGCCTCGAGGCTCGAAGGAGCGATCGCCGCGAGCGTCACCGACGGGAAGCGGTAGATCCGTCGGAAAACATCCTCCGGCTCGGAGAGCCCGACATCGGCGCCGAGCCGCTCAAACGTCCGCCGCGCCTCGTCGGCGAGCTCGCCGGGCTCCACCAGCGCCCACCACGATCCGGCCGGCACGATGTCGGCCAGCTGCGTGCGGCGCTCCGGGACGGGGGCCGGAGGGGGCGCCGCATTCCCTTTGGCGCGGCCGCGCTTGCCAGCCGGTGCCGGGGGGGGCTCGGCCGGTGTCGGCCGGGGCGTGGCGGAGAGGGCGGTGACATCGATGGCGTCGAGGGTGGCGACGCTCCGTTGCGAAACGATGTCGAAGGTCCGCAGCGATTCGATCTCGTCGCCGTCGAGCTCGAGGCGGACGGGGCGATCCCAGTCGAGCGCGAACAGATCGACGATCCCGCCGCGACGGGCGAACGTCCCCGGGGCTTCGAGGGCGTCGACGGCCCGCCATCCCCGCGAGCCGAGCCAATCGGCAAACTCCTGCGGGTCGAGCTTTCCCCCCACCTCGAGCCGGCGGGTGCTGGCCTCGATCTCGCGCGGATCGGCCAGTGGCGGGAGGAGGGCCTGGATCG
>CALQRA010000101.1 GCA_943332855.1 Candidatus Kuenenia stuttgartensis | reverse complement strand
GACACCGCGGGGAACGTCTTCGCCACCGGCCCCGGTGGCGTCCTCGTCATTGCCGCCGATGGCACCCACCTAGGAACGATCCTCACCGGTCAGGCAACGGCCAACTGTGGCTTCGGCGATGACGGCAAGACGCTCTACATGACGGCCGATTCCCACCTCTGTCGAATCAAGCTCTCGACCACCGGCCCACTCCCGGGTCCGTGAGCCTCCGCCTCCGCCACCGACCATCCATGCCCCCCCCGCAGCCTTCACCCGCCGAGCCCCCCCCCCTTCCCCCATGGTGGGCGTTCTGTGGCCGTGCGGCGATCGTCGTCGTCGAGATGGCCGTGGTGGTTTTCTGCTTCTTCGGGCCGATCGCCACCCTCCGGGCTGACGTCCTCGAATCGACCGGCTTCAATCGCTGGCGGATCGTCCTGCTGGCCCTCGTCGGGCTGCTCCTGAACCATGTCAGGAAGCATGCGGCGGAGTACAGGGATTCGCAATTCTCGCGCCCGATCCTCGCGTGGAACGGCCTATCATCGGCGACGCTCCTGGCCTGCCTGTGGGGGATGGCCGGCGGCTTCATCGAGCCGGCGCTGGGGCACTGGGGACAGTTCCTGCTCGTGATGGCAGTGGCGGCGGTCTGGGGCGTGTCGGCCCTTGCGATGTGGGTGCCGAGGCTCGCTCAAATCCCATATTTCGTCGGCTTTGCGGCCTTTGTCACGGCGATCTTGTGGGCTTCCTCTTATGTCGAGCAGTTCACCGGGCTGTTCTGGTCGTACACCGGGAAAACGACGGTCGATCTCGTCGAGACCCTCCTCGCCCCGTTCGCCGGCGCTCCGGTCATCAGACCCGAGCCCTTCGTCATCGGGACCGACGCCTTCAAGGTGGAGATCAAGAAAGCCTGCGGCGGATTCCAGGGGATCGGACTGATCTCGATGCTGCTGGGGGGCTACCTGTGGTGGTTCCGCCAGATCCACCGTTTCCCGCAATCGTTCCTCCTGTTTCCGATCGGCATCGGCATCATCTGGCTGGCCAATGCGGTGCGGATCACCGCCCTGATCCTCGTCGGCATCTGGATCGATCCGGACATCGCCGTCGACGGATTCCACTCGCAGGCGGGCTGGATCTCGTTCCTCGTCGTCGGGCTGGGGACAATCTGGGTCGCACAGCAGATGTCATTTTTCTCGATCCGAGCCCCGGCTGACGCCGGTCTGCCGATGGCGGAGGGAACGAGCCCCGCTGACGCCGCAATCGCAGCGCCGGCTGCGGCAGCGGTGACCGATGGCGAGCCCGCGGTCACGCATGGGCCATCGGCCGTCGCCTGCCTCCTCCCGTTCCTCGTTCTCACCGCCGTCACGATCCTCACGCAGGCCTTTACGAGTGGCTTCAATTATCTCTATCCACTGCGGGTGATCGCGGTCGCCGCGGTGCTCTGGTCGCTGCGGCGGCACTACCGCCCTGGCCCCCAACCGCTCTCGGTGGTGGGGATTGGGATCGGGGTCGTTACGTTCCTAGTCTGGATGGCCCTCGCTCCCGCCGACGGTCTGGAGGATGTGGAGAAAGTCGCCGCCATGGATCCGGCCCAGCTGGGCCAGCCCTGGGCCCTGCTCTGGCTGCTGTTCCGACTGGCCGGATACACGATCACGGTGCCGATCGCGGAGGAACTGGCGTTTCGCGGATTCCTCCCCCGCCGCCTCATCGACGACGACATCGAGCGCGTGCCGGTGGGAACGTTCACCTGGCTGTCGTTCCTCGCCTCGTCGCTCGCCTTCGGCGTCATGCATGGCGCGGATTGGCAGCGGGCGACGCTCGCCGGGCTGGCCTTCGCGCTGGCCCTTTACCACCGCCGCCGGCTCTCCGACGCGATCGTCGCCCATGCCACGACAAATGCATTTCTGGGGGGCTACGTGATCGCCACCGGCGCGTGGACGGAATGGGGCTGATGCGGCCGCGGCCGTACCGCAAAGAGGCCCCGGCGGCGCCGAGGGGATCATTCCAAGTCAGCTTTCCTGATCACTTCGCCGTCATCGCGGCAGCCGAGATTATGGAATACCCAGGGATCGATCGACAGCCGGATCGACCGCGTCGCGCCATCGCCAAAGACACCGAGCATCACGTCGGGATGGGGCGAACCGAAGGCAAGTTCCTTGTAGCGGCCGGTGTCGAAATCACGGAGAAAGGGATCGCCGATGCGGCGCCGTGTGGCGTCGGCCACTGGCGGATATTCTCCTTCCACGTGGGCGATGCGCATCGTCGACCAGTCGGCGCTTTGGGCCCACCCCGGCAGCTCCCACCAGTCGCGGGGATCAGCGGTGGAGCTCCCCTGGGCGCAGGCTTTCTCGAGGATCGCCACGGTGCTGGATAGACCGTCGCTGACCATCGCCGGCGTCACCGGCCGCCAGGCTCGTGTCCCATGGCCCCCCTTGGCGATGATCCCCCGCCACGTGTCGCGGGCTTCGGCTGGCCGCGGCGGCTTGGCCGGATCATGCTCGAAAAAATACTCCCCGATCACGCCAGCATAATCGCCCATGGCCGGCTTTAGACCGTCGCCATCAGGCAGGGAAAACCGCTGGCCGCGCGTCGGGCAGACGTAGACGGCGACGGGCGTCTCCACGAGCGCCGCTCCTCCTGGCGGGCGGATGCGGGGATCAAACTCCTCTGCCTGCCGGTAGAGCGAGTCCTGTTCCATGAAGGGGAGCAGTTGCACCCCCCAGCCGGCGCGGACAAATCCGTGCGGCGCCATCGGCACCGTGTGGAAATCCCCCGATGGCCCACCGGCGGAGGGAAACCGGCGCTTCCCACTCTCGTGGTTCTGGATTGCCAACCCGATCTGCTTGAGATTGTTCTGGCACTGCATCCTCCGGCTCGCCTCGCGCGCCTGCTGCACCGCGGGGATGCTCAAGTTGATCAGGAGCGTGATGATCGCGATCACCAGGAGGAGCTCAACGAGCGTCAGCCCCGCGGGATGCCGCCGACGCGCCACACGATAGCCTCGTTGAATGACCATCAATCGAGCGACTCCCGCACCGTTGCCGGGACGGGCGCGGTTCCGCCCCAGTGCCTGGCGATCACCTTTTCAGCCGGCTTGTCCTGCGGCGTGTGGCCGGTGGGGTAGCGGAGCCCGGCATGGGGATAAGGCTCCCAGCGCCAGAGAAAGCAGCCCGCGCACCACTCCCGCTCGCCAACGGTGGAGAGAAAGGCCTCGTAGGCCGCAGCCTGTTCGGCCGGATCGGGATCGAGCCCCGATTCCTCGGAGCCCCACGGCTTCATCGCCCCGCCGTCGAAGGAGGGATAGCCGATCTCGGTATAGAGAATCGGCTTGTCGATCCCCGCTTCGCTGCGCCAGGCTTCGAGTGTCTCCATCCAGCCCCGGCAACCGGCCGCGAGTTGCTCAGCCGTGGGATCGGGCGAGTCGGCGAGCGCGAAGTAAGGATTGATACCGACGAGATCGAGGGCGTCCCAAAATCGCACCGCCCGGAAGCCCCCACGGGTGCCCGCCCCCTCGTGCCAGTTGGCGGCGTAGGTGAGCTTCCCCGGGTAGCGCCGCCGGACGTCACGGATCAGATTCCGCCACTGGGCTTCGTGCTCCGGCCCTTCGAGGGTGTTCATCTCAGTACCCACGCAAAGGATCTCAACCTCTTTTCGCTTGGCAAGATCGGCAAACGTGCCGATGAACGCTCCGTAGCTGCCAAACCATAGCTCCGCGTCGCGGGGCCGGATCGTGCCGCGCCAGATCCGCGACTTCACGTCGACCATCGGCTTGAGCATGACACGCATCCCCAAGCGGTGGGCCTCGTCGATGGCATGACCGACTGACTCGAGCGACGCCGACTTCGCCTCGTCGGCCCGGATCTCGGTCGACGTTTCGTCGTCCTGCCACCACGAGACATTGATCGCCACGGCGCTCGCGCCCAGCGCCCGCACGTCAGCGAGGCTTCGATCCGCCGCCGGGCTTTGGAGTGTCCGTGGGCCGAAAGCGGCAATCGACACGCCCCGCTCGATCTCCGCCGAATGCCCGGGGCCGGCAAGGAGCATCACGACGATGACCCCGAAGCCCCAGCATCGAAAACCCCGGCCCGGGTTTCGAGTCGCCGTTCGCGGCTGGGCTCGCCGCGGAGGGAGCGAGCCTGCCGGCGGGATGGGCTGGCCCCGCCTCGCCTCGGCGGGGGCTCCTTTTGAAGATGGCAAAAGGCCTGAGGCGCTTGGCCGTTGCATGGCGAAAGTCCGTCACTTGCTGCGGGCACCGCGCCACCGCTGCACCCACAACCAGATCGCGTAAGCGGTCCAGCCGGCGGTGTTCATCCAAACCAACACCGACACAACGTTCGACAAGTCCCAAGAATACTCCTTCGAGGTGCCGTCGCGTACCGATGCCTCGCTCGCGATCGACTCCGGATTCTCGAAATAGGCCAAGTCGGCCAACTGGGCTGGCGTCAATCGCGAGCAGCCAAGTGCCTTGATCCGCTCGTTCAAGGTGGGCTCTCCCGGGAGGCGACTCCCTTCCCGCTGCATGTCCTCCCGTACAACCCGAGTGAGCTCGGCGTCCCATTCCTCTGCCGTGAATCCCGGTGGCGGCGGAAACCTGAGGGCTCCCGTTGCTTCATCGAAGACGGGAGGGCCGACGTCCAGCGGATGCTTGACCGGAAGCTCTATCGCTTCCCGAAACCGGGAGTTGGTCCTGTTGATCATTTCGTCAATCCGATCGCGACTGCGCTGCCCGAGCGACCCGGCGATCACGATGACACCGATCCAAAGCACAACCGCGTGACATATTTTCATCGATCGGACCCCGGACGGAGGTTCAAGCCCTGCCGATCATCCAACGGACGGTCGCGGGAAATTCGCCGACTGTGGTGACGGACGCATTACCTATCGCCTCCGCCGCGCTGCCGGCGGGGAGTTGCCAGCCCGATTGACAAGACACCAGCCCGGAATGAAGGCTTCATCCTCGCCGCTTGGCGACACACGACTCATATTCCAAATCAATCGACTTCTGGCGCGCCTGCCGCTCGCCATCCGCCCATGTCTTATCCGAATACCACCCCCCCCAGGCAAGTGCCTCACACAAATCCATTCTGCGAATAACCCGATCGTAGCAGTCCCATTTCTTATAATCGGCCACGAGGCGGGCGGTTTCGTAGTCCGCTATCGCCCCACTAACACACGATGGGTACTTCAAGAACTCCGGCGTCATGAGGCACTTGAAATACGCCGCTTCAACCTTTTTGTTCGCCTCAAACATTGCCACATCGTAGTCACGGCGACAGCTCACGTTATCATTGTCATAGATATTCTGACAGTTCTGTTGAGCTACCCCATACTTCATGCTCGCGGCTTCCATCCTCGCAGCCCGCAAAGCATTCGCCTTCTCTTCCTGCTCCCACTTGATCGCTTCGCAATTGCTTCCGACACCAGATATTTGATTCCCTTGCACGCGGATCTGGGCCAAGCATACGAACGCGGCTAAACCCGCCCAAGCCAGACAATGAATCCCGCTCCGCCGCTTGTTTGACCACTTCATCATTGCCTCACTACTTATTAGTATTGCGCCTAAAAAGGAACGGTTTGACGACCACTATGATTCAAGACCTCTGTCGACCCCACCGCCAATACAACAAGGCTGCCAGCAGGAACACGACGGCCATGTTTACGAGGAGAGCCCCACTGAAGCGGCTCGGCTCGGGCGGCGCTTCCGGGGCCAAAGGAGCCGGAGAGGGGGACCGGGTCGGCGGTGTGACGCCTGCCTTCGTGGCTCGGGATGCGCCGAGGTCGATGATCTTTTTGATCAAGGCGGGATCAACCGGGTCTTGATTCCCGGTCTGGAGTCGGTGCTCCATGACGATCCGGGTGACTTCCCGGTTGTACTCCTCCTCGTCGAATCCGGGAGGAGCACGCAACACCGCATGTCCGGTCTTCGGATCCCGGAGGATTTCCCCGGTCACCGGATCACGGCGAATCGGGTCGTCTTCGATGGCTCTTTGCATTTGTTCGTCGATCGCTTTCCGACGGGCTTCCCTTTCGGCTTTAGCCTTCGCGAAGAAGCGGCGTTCCGCCTCGTTCCCGGCTTCCGACAGCGAACCGGCCACCGTGAATTGATACCCGTCGGGGGGAAGAAAGAGCTCGTCGGGAAGATCGGCGTTGAGGCGCACGTCTGTCACCACGGACGGTTCCCCCGGCGTACCCGCGCTGTCGACGAGAGGAATCTTTTCGATCGTCAGGAAGGATTCGGCATCCACGACCAATCGGGTTCCCCCGGGGATGCGGGCACCGGGGGGAGCGTCTTTCATCACTGCTTGGAGCCATTCTTCTGGTATCGACTCGTCGACCACGAGGCATCGCTTGCCATCCCGTGTGACCGAGTCTCTGACGATGCTCCGGGTGGAGACGTCCGGCATCGACTCCCGCATGGCAGCGGAGAGCCGCATCGCCGTGGCTTGTGCCGCAGCCATCGCATCGGAGAGTTTGCTGCCCGTTTTCGATCCGGGATCCCATGTCCAGTAATCGCTCCCGACAGAGAGGGAACTCCGCTCGAACAAGGGGGTGACGGTGTCGACGCGAACCGCGGGTCCCAGATCGCCCATCTGCTTGATGCTGACGACGTTTTCCACGGGACCGGTCGTGATCCGGTATTGGATGGGAGGGGCCATCGCTTTCCGATTGCGTTCCAGAATGTCATCCGCTGTCAGATCTTCCCCACTGACCCGCGTCGCCAAGGTACTGACCAGGCACAGCACCCCCAGCAGGAGACTTTGGACGAGTGCCGTACATTTCATGGCTTTAAACCTGCATGATTTGGAGATTCACACGACGCCCGACCGGTGCTTTCGCCTTGCACGAGCACGTCGATCTGACTGGTTCGGGAGTCATCGAAATGCAGGCTCAGATAATCGCTCACGAGCCCCGCCGGCGCGGCTGGCGACAGGCGCACCGAGAGCCGAAGGGATTCGATCGCACCGTCGGCTCCGGGCACCCGCTCCACCCCCTCGACCTCCACATGCCCCCGGACCGCGCCGTGGTCGCGGTAGGTCTCCAGGGTGCCAGGAACGTCGGAGCGGATCGTGAGCGAGGCAGACTCGCCGCGCGCAAGCCGCAGTGTGCTCGGCTCTGTCCACACGCGCCTCGGAAGCGTGGCCGAGAGCGAAAGACGGATCGTGGCGAGCTCGGGCGAATCCGCATCGGTGCGCAGGGTCAGCAGCCCGCCCACTGGGCCGGCGCGATCGTCCGGCAGGGAGTAGGAAATGTCGAGCACACCCCCAGCAGGGATTGTATCCCCTTCGCGCACGCTCACCTCTTGGCAGCTACAACTCTTCTCCACCGCGGTGACCCGGATGGGCCGGGCCGACGTGTTGGTGATGTGAAACGTGTGCGTGGGGAGGCTTTCGGCCCCGAGCTTGCCAAGATCGACCGAGCGCTCGGAGGATGAAGCTTGCGGCAGGGAAGGAACAGGCGCAGAAGCAGGCGCCGGGAGGCAGCCGCTGACCAGTGGCCAGAGAAGGACAAGCACGGTCGATTGGCTCGCTCCGGCGATCGACATTCCGCCCTCGACTCCGCAAGGCCCACCCGAGAAAATGGAACATATCTTATGGGGGGGGGGGGGCGTCAACAGATTGGTCGGTATTTCTGGGCCGATCATTTGGGCACGCTCACTCGGCGGATACCGACTCAAGCCCTTCGAGAGCAAGTCCGACACGAAAACGCACGGGAGCGGGCGGAATGTCTGCGGAAATCACCAAGACAGACGCAGCCCTCGTAGCTGCGCTCGTCATCGCGATCATCACCCTCGGCCTGCAGCTTTTCGCCCCGCACTCTTTCCGTGCCCTCGACCCGCGCGTCTGGTCGCACTCGGTGTGGCTCGGAATCAACGTGGCGGTGATCGTCGTCCTGGCTGTTCTCCGGGTCCGGCAGGGGTGAGGCGGTTCCGCCCCCGCAAGTGGACTGCCTTCGCGGCGGGACGCCCCGTCCGCGGGCCGCGTTTTCAGTCCCCACGGCGTATACTCTTAATTATGATTCCCTCCCCGAGTTCCACCTTATCCGAGCCCGTGCCTGCAACCGATGCCCCGCCTGCGCAGGCTGGGACGTCGGCCATGCTGGAGGCGCGGCGGCGGCATCAGCAGCACCGCGCTTTCGCCACGACGCCGCGAGAACGGCTCGCGGCCATGGACGCGATCATTCGCTCGTCTTGGGAGGTGCTCCGAGCCAATCCCGCCGCGCTTGCCCACTTCCAGCGGCGCAATCACCGCAAGCGGGCGATCCCGGCCGCGGAGTGATCCCCATGGCACCCGATCGAGGACTCCTCACGATCCTTGCGCGATACGGTGTCCCCTTCGTCATCATCGGAGGGCACGCGGTCAACTACCACGGTCACCTCCGTGCGACCGAGGACACCGACATCCTTTGGCTGCGGACGCCCGAGAACGAAGCCCGTCTGGTTGCAGCACTCGGGGAGATCGAGGCCGAATGGATCGGTGACGAACTCGATCCGGCCACCGGGATCGAGCGGACACACCCGGTGACGGCAGCCTTCGTTCGTTCGAAGCCTTTGATGATGCTCTGCACGTCGATGGGATATCTCGATCTGTTCGATTACGTTCCGGGAATACCCGATGCCTCGGTGGAGACGCTGATCGGATCGGCGTGCGAGTTGGATGGATTACGCTACGTCTCCCTCGCCTGGCTGCGGCGGCTCAAGAGCGCGTCGGGACGCCCGCGCGATATCGCCGACCTGGAAAACCTCCCGATGGCGGACTGACAAGAGGGATCGGGGTGATCGCCCCCCCTACTCCCAGGCGAACAGCCGCAGCCGGTTGCCGTCGGGATCGTGGGTGACGATCTCCGTGAAGCCCTCGTGCCCCGGGGGGGGCTCCTGGAAATCGGCGCCGGCCATCCGCAGCCGGTCGCGGCAGGCGGCCAGGTCGGCGACCTCGAAGCCGAGGCTCCAGCGCTGGCTCGCCGGGGGCGCCTCCGGTCGCTCGAGGATCGCCAGCCTGGCTGTCCCTGCCTGGAGGAGGGCGTAGCCATCGTCGAGGGCGCGGATCAGCACCCGCAGGCCGATCACGTTCCGATACCACTCGACGAGCTCCCCCCACCGCGCCGAGCGCAGTTCGATCGAAAACAGCTCCGGGGGACCATGGGGGCGCACGGGTGCTGGCATGCCTCGGGGGGATCAGAGGGCTCAATCCGTCCCGCGGGTTGTACCCGGTGAAACGGCAGCCAGACCAGCAGCCCGCGGTGGAAACGGCCATCAGGGGGAAAAAATCGCCGCAACGGCCCCCACGACTGCTCTTCTCGATTTCCCGGCCACACCGGACAATTCCCCCTTCTCTTCATTCCCGCTTCCCCTTTCCCGGTCGAGTATGCCGCCAGTCCCCCCCGCCCCCTCCGATGATCCATCGACCGGCCCTCTCCAGAGCGGCGGTATTGCCGGCGGTCTGGAAAAAGCCCGGCGCGACAAGCTCCGCAAGCTCGTCGAACTGGGGCTCGACCCGTGGGGGAGCCGGTTCGACGGGGCCGCGTCGATCGCCACGGTGCGCGAGCAGGGGGAGTCCCTCAAGCGCCCCGCAGGGGAGCCGGCGGCGGAGGATGGCCCCACCGTCCGCGTGGCCGGGCGGATCATGCTCCAGCGGAATGCCGGCAGCCTCGTCTTCATCGCGCTGGCCGACCGCTCGGGGCGGATCCAGATCATGCTCGGGAAGAAGCAGGTCGGCCCCGAAAATTGGAAGGTGGTCGACTGCCTCGATCTCGGCGATCTGATCGGCGTCGACGGCCGGCTCGGGTATTCGAAGACCGGCGAGCTGACCGTGTTCGCCTCGGCGCTGACGTTTCTCACGAAGTCGATCGAGACGCCGCCGGACAAGTTTCATGGCCTGGTTGATACCGAGCTCAAGCAGCGGATGCGCTATGTCGACCTGATCCACGGCGAGGGGGTGCGCGAGCGGTTCATCGCCCGCAGCCGGATTGTCGCCTCGGTGCGGCAGACGCTCTTCGATCGCGGCTACCTCGAGATCGAGGGGCCGACGCTCCAGGACTCGGCCGGCGGCGCCGCGGCCCGCCCCTTCAAGACCCACCACAACGCCCTCGACATGCCGCTGGTGCTGCGGATCGCGCTGGAGCTCCATCTCAAGCGGCTCCTCGTCGGCGGCATGGAGCGCGTCTTCGAACTGGGACGCGTCTACCGCAACGAGGGGGTGAGCCCGCGGCACAATCCCGAGTTCACCATGCTCGAGGCCTACGAGGCCTACGGCGACTATGTCACCATGATGGACCTGACGGAGGCGATCATCCGCGATGCGGCGAAGGTCGCCGGGACGCCGCCGACGGTGCAGTGGATGGGGCACGACATCGATCTTTCCAAGCCTTTCCGTCGGGTGACGTACGACGATCTCCTCCGCGAGGTGGTCGGCTGTGATCCGGCCGATCCGGCGAGCATCACCGCCGCGGCCGCCAGCCGCGGCATCGACACCGCCGGCCGCCACCCCGATGTCATCAAGAGCGATCTCTTCGAGGCGACCTGCGAGGCGACCCTCTCGGCCCCGACGTTCGTGATCGATTATCCCGCCGCGATCTGCCCGCTCACCAAACGGAAGGCTGGTCAGCCGCACGTTGCCGAGCGGTTCGAGCTGTATGTCGCCGGCATGGAACTGGCCAACGCCTACACCGAGCTCAACGACCCCGATCTCCAGGAGGAGCTGTTCCGCACGCAACTCGCCGGCCTCGCCGCCGAGGAATCGATGGCCCGCATGGATACCGACTTCATCCGCGCCCTCCGCCACGGCATGCCACCGGCGGGGGGCCTCGGGATCGGCATCGATCGGCTCGTGATGCTGCTGACGCAGTCGGCATCGATCCGCGACGTGATCCTCTTCCCCATCCACCGCCCGCAGACCGAGGACTGAAGCCCGTGTACACCCTCCTCCTCTGCTGGCGCTACCTGCGGACCCGCTGGATCGCCCTGGCGAGCGTCATCAGCGTGACCCTCGGCGTGGCGACGATGATCGTCGTCAACGCCGTCATGGCTGGCTTCGCCCACGAGATGCAGTCGCGGATCCACGGCATCCTCTCCGACATCGTCTTCGAGAGCCATTCCCTCTCCGGCTTCCAGGATCCGCAGTGGCACATGGAGGAGATCCGCCGCGCCGGCGGCGACGACATCGAGGGGATGACGCCGACGGTGGCCGTGCCGGCGATGCTCAACTTCCAGGTCCGTGGCCAGTGGGTGACCCGGCAGATCATGTTCATCGGGATCGACGAGACGACCCACGCGCAGGTGAGTGATTTCGGCCGCTACCTTCAGCATCCGGACAACCGCCGCCAACTGTCGTTCGGCCTTCGTGACGGCGGCTACGACACGATCGACAGCCAGACCGATGACCAGCAGGTGGCGACGCGGCCAGCGCTCGAGGGGGCCGGCTGGCCCCACCGCCGGATGCGCGTCGAACGGGAGCGGGCCTGGCGGCAGCGGCAGGCGGAGCTCGAAGGAGCCGAACAGGCCGGTGCCGGATCGCGTGGCGGCGGCCCCGTGCGCCCAGTCGATCATCAGGTCGATGCCGTCCTCGCCGAGACGACGCCGGCGGTTGCCACGGCCGCGGCGCCTCCCGACGAGCTCCCCCCGACCGCCGAGGCCCATCCTCCGACCGCCCCCCTCGATCCCTTTCGGGCCGCCAAGCCGGAGGAGGAGGGGCGCACGTTCGACCCCTCGCGAGAGCAGTTCACCGGCATCGTCCCCGGCATCGGGCTGGCAAGCTTCCGCGACTCCAGCGGCATCGACCGTTTCCTCGTCCTCCCCGGCGACGACGTGAAGATCACCTTCCCGACCGCCGGCACGCCCCCGAAGGCGGTCACCGACACCTTCACGATCGTCGACTTCTACGAAAGCAAGATGAGCGAATACGACTCAAACTTCGTCTTCGTGCCGATCGAGCAGCTCGAGAAGGCGCGGGGGATGATCGACCCGCAGACGGGTCTGCCGAGCGTCAATTCGATCCAGATCCGGCTCCGCCCTGGTGCCGACCTCGACGCCGTCCGCGACCGTCTCCGGCAATCTTTCCCCGCCGACATGTATGCCGTTTCGAGCTGGAAAGACAAGCAGGGCCCACTCCTCTCGGCCGTCGACATGGAGATGGCCGTCCTCAACATTCTCCTGTTCATGATCGTCGCCGTCGCTGGTTTCGGGATCCTCGCCATCTTCTTCATGATCGTCGTCGAGAAGACCCGCGACATCGGGATCCTCAAGTCGCTCGGCGCCAGTTCCGCCGGCGTGGCCGGCATCTTCCTCGGCTACGGACTGTTCCTCGGGCTCGTCGGTGCCGGCGCCGGTCTGGCCCTCGGCCTCGGGATCACCTGGAACATCAACCGCATCCGCACGGTCGTCGAATGGTGCACGGGGGAGCGGGTCTTCGACCCCTCGATCTACTACTTCTTCCGCATCCCCACGATCGTCGACGCATGGACGGTCGCCTGGATCATCGCCGGCGCGGTGGGGATCGCGGTGGCGGCAAGCGTGCTGCCGGCTCTGCGGGCCGCACGGCTCCATCCCGTGGAGGCGCTGCGGCATGATTGACACCAATCGCGGAATCGATCCGGCCGGGGCCCCGCTCCTCCAGGTGCGCGGTGTCCGCAAGTCCTACCGCTCAGGCGCGGGGATGCTCGAGGTGCTGCGCGGCGTCGACTTCGAGGTCGAACCGGCCGGCTTCGTCTCGGTGATCGGCCAGAGCGGGTCGGGGAAGAGCACGCTCCTCCATCTCATGGGGCTGCTCGACGCCCCCGATGCCGGCGAGGTACACCTTGCCGGCCAGCGGATCGACAACCTCCCCAGCGCCCGCCGCGACCGCCTCCGCAACACCGACATCGGCATGGTCTTCCAGGCCTACCACCTCCTCCCCGAGCTCTCTGCCCTCGAGAACGTCCTCGCGCCGCTCCTGGTGCGCTTCTCGATTACCGAGTGGTTCCGGCGCAAGGGGGAGGCACACCGGCGGGCCGAGGCCCTCCTCGACCGCTTCGGCCTCAGTGAACGTCTCCACCACAAGCCCCGACAGCTGTCAGGGGGGGAGATGCAGCGGGTGGCGATCGCCCGGGCGCTCGTCGGCCAGCCGCGTCTGCTCCTCGCCGATGAGCCAACCGGCAATCTCGACGAGGAGACCGGGGGGGGAATCCTCGACACGCTCTGCGAGTTGAACCACGCCGACGGGCTTTCTATAGTGCTCGTCACGCATGACCAGTCGATCGCGAGGCGGGCCGACCGGATCGTGCGACTGGTCGCCGGACGGGTGGAGCAAGCCTGACCCGCCCACCGGCGGACCACCGCCCCCGGCCCCCACCGAAATCCCACGGACGCCCACCGTCGCGTCGGCGTCCATCCCGAAGGTGACAGCCCATGCCTCGCATCGTGTTCATGAACGACCGACTCGTCCCTGAGGATGAGGCGCGCGTCAGCGTCTTCGATCACGGTCTCCTCTACGGTGACGGCGTCTTCGAGGGGATGCGGAGCTACGCCGGGCGCGTCTTCCGCATGGAGGCCCACCTCGACCGGCTCTGGGACAGCGCCCGGTCGATCGCGCTGGAGATCCCCATGACCAAGGAGGCGGTGGCCAAGGCGGTCAACGACACCCTCGCCGCCAACAAACTCCCCGACGGCTACGTCCGGCTCGTCGTCACGCGCGGGGCGGGGACGCTCGGACTCGACCCCAACCGCACCTCCCATCCCCAGGTGATCGTCATCGCCGACACGATCAGCCTCTACCCGCGCGAGCTCTACGAGCGCGGCTTGAGGATCGTGACCGCGGCCACGCAGCGCTCCCATCCGGCCGCGCTCTCGCCGCGGATCAAGTCACTCAATTACCTCAACAACATCATGGCCAAGCTCGAGGGGCTCCAGGCCGGGTGTGTCGAGGCCTTGATGCTCAACCACAAGGGCGAGGTCGCCGAGTGCACGGCCGACAACGTCTTCGCCGTGCGGAAAGGGGCCGTCCTCACGCCTCCTCCCGATGCCGGGATCCTCGAGGGGATCACGCGCTGCGCCGTCATGGATCTGGCCCACAGCGCCTCCATCCCCTGCCGCGAGGCGACGCTCACCCGCCACGATCTCTACACCGCCGATGAGGTATTCATCACCGGCACGGCCGCCGAGGTGGTGCCGGTGGTGGAGATCGACGGCCGGAAGATCGGTGCCGGCGTCCCCGGCCCGGTCACAACGCGCCTGGCCGCCGATTTCCACAAGCATGTCCGCGGCGGCTGATCGCCCGCCACCACCGCGGCGCCAGATCAGCGCCCCGCGTCAGCGGCGGATCCCGCGCCGAGGAGATGCTGCCGGACGAACATCACGGTGGCATAGAATTGGTAGTCCATGTTCGGCTTTTTGCGGAAGCCGTGGCCTTCGTCCTTGGCGTTGAGAAACCAGACCGGGCCGCCGTTCCCGCGGACCTTCGCCACCATCTGCTCCGCCTCGCTGGCAGGGACACGCGGGTCGTTGGCCCCCTGCACGATGAACAGCGGCTTCGTGATCCGCCCGGCGTTGTTGAGCGGGGCGATCCGCTCGAAGAACTCGGCCACCTCCGGCACGCGCTCGTCGCCATACTCCACGCGGCGCAGGTCGCGCCGGTAGCTTTCGGTGTTCTTCAAGAACGTCGTGAAGTGCGAAATCCCGACCACATCGAGAGCGCAGCGGATCCGCTCGTCGTAGGTCGTGGCGCAGGCGAGCGTCATGAAGCCGCCATAGCTTCCGCCGGTGATCATGACGCGGTCGGGGTCGAGATCGGGCCGGCTGGCGATCCACTCGAGGAGGGCCCCGATGTCGCGGACGGAATCCTCTCGCTTCAGACCGTTGTCGAGCTTCACGAACGTCTTGCCGTAGCCGGTTGAGCCGCGGACATTCGGATAAATAAGAGCCACGCCGAGCTCACTCATGAAGAAATTGTTGCGCCCCTGGAAGATCGGCCGCGACTGCCCCTCGGGACCTCCGTGGATGTTGATGATCACCGGCCGACGCCCGGTGAACCTAGGGGCGGCAGGGTAGAGAAAGCCGCGGATCTTCAGGCCGTCGAAGCTCTGCCATTCGATCGCCTGCGGCTCGACAAGCGTGTCGGCCACGAGCCCGCCGAGCTCGCTCTCCGTCCAGCGGACGGCCGCCCCCCCCTCGGCCGCATCCCACACGTAGACATCGGAGGTGGAGCGGGCCGACCCGACCGAGAACGCCAGATGGCGGCCGTCGGCATGCCACGTTCCGCCGCTGATCACCCCCTCCGGCAATCCGGTGACCGGGCGGTGTTTCCCGGTCGTGGTGTCGAGGACCCGCGCCCGCGACACCCCGGCTTCGTTGGTGATGAAGGAGAGTCTCGTGCCATCTTCCGAGAGATCGAAACCCTCGACCTCCCAGGGGATGTCGGCGGCGACGACCTCGATCGCGCCAGTCGCCGGGGTCCATCTCGCGAGCCGGGCGATCTCCGAATCTTTGTCGGTCGTCGTCCAGATCGCCTTGCCATCCGGCGTGAACGTGCCACCTCCCCAGGCCACCTCGCCGTCCGCCTCGTCATCGAGCCTCGCCTTCTCTCCGCTGGCGACATCGACGAGCCAGCGCCGGCTCTTGTTGACGGAGAGCGATTCGCCGACGAGGAGCTTCGTGCCGTCGGGCGACCAGTCGAGGACGCTCCATCCGCCACCGGCATTCTCGACGACGAGCCGGTCGGTGGCGGGATCGCGGGGATCGATCACCCACAGATCGCGGTCGGCGCCGTTGCGGCGCGTCGAGGTGTAGGCGATCCGGTCGCCGGCCCGGTCCCACACCCAGCCGCCGTTTTGCGAGCGGCCCCCGTCGGAGAGACGGGTGACATCGCCGGTGGCGGTGTCGAGCCGGTCCATCTGCCCAAACTCATTGCCGCCGGTGTCGCGCGTGAAGAGGAAGAACTTCCCCGCCTTCGGATCCCAGTCGGCGGCCCCGATCGGCTCGGCGAAGAAGGTGAGCTGGCGCCGGTCGCCCCCCGGCATCCGCACCTCGTGGATCTGGGCGGTATTGCCGAAGCGGGTGCTGATGAGCATCTCCGCCCGGGTGGGATGCCAGCCGACAAACGTGGCGCTGCGGGCCTCGGTGTAGCGCCGCACCTCGTCGGCTAGGGCTGCCGGGATCTCCGGGATCCCCTCAACGACGAGGTTGTCGGTGGGGCGGATCGTGGCCGGTGCGGCCGGTGGGCTGGCCGATTGGGCCGTGGCGACCGATTGCTCGACCGTCATGGCGACCATCACAGCGATCAGGATCAGGGGGAGCGACGAAGGGCGCGGCATGGGAGGCTCCGTGCGGGGGG
>CALQRA010000100.1 GCA_943332855.1 Candidatus Kuenenia stuttgartensis | reverse complement strand
TGGAACACGATCCTCGACACGAACCTCCGCGGCACCTTTTTCATGGCTCAGGCGATGGCCCGGCACATGATCCCGCGGAAACAGGGGCGAATCATCAACATCGGGAGCGTGACGAGCGTCTTCGGCTACGCCGGGCTGACCCCCTATTCGGCCAGCCGGGGCGGTGTGAAGCAGATGACGATGAGCCTCGCCGACGACCTCGGGCCGCACGGGATCACGGTCAACTGCCTGGCACCGGGGTGGTTCCGCACCGCTCAAAACGACGTTATGTACCGCGACGAGGAATGGATCGCCTACCTCACCGAACGGATCCCGCTCAGGCGCCCGGGGAAGGCGGAAGATCTCGACGGCGCCGTCGTCTTCCTCGCCTCCGACTCAAGCGCTTACGTGACCGGGCAGACGCTCCTCGTCGACGGCGGGATCACGACCGGCTCGACGCGGGCCCTGCCGCTGAAGAAACCGGTGTAACGCTCCGCCCCCCGGCCGACACCCCGCCCATGAACGACTCGCCTCCTTCCACAGTGTCTCTTTTCCGTTCCGCCGCCGGGGTGGAGGAGGCGCTCGGCCGCTTTCTCCTTCCCGCCGACCCGGCCCTCGATTCGATCGAGCGGGCGAGCGTCGCTGCCGGCCTGCCGGCGATAGCGGTGGCCAAGCCGCTCGGCCGGCTGCTCTCGGTGCTCGGCCTCGCCCTCGGCGCGAAGCGGGTCCTCGAGATCGGCACCCTCGGCGGATCAGGCGCTGTTTGGCTCGCGCGCGGCCTCGCGCCCGGTGGGAGGATCGTGTCGCTCGAACTCGATGCCGGCCGGGCCGACCTCGCCAGGCGGTCGCTCGCGGACACCGGCCTCGGCGACTCCGTCGAGGTTGTCACGGGGGCGGCGCTCGATTGGCTCGACGCGGCGATCGCCCGGGGTGAGCTCCCCTTCGACCTCGTCTTCATCGACGCCGACAAGGAGCGCTCGCGCGACTACGTCCAACGCGCCTTGACGCTCTCCCGGCCCGGCACCGTGATCGTGGTCGACAACGTCGTCCGCGAGGGGCGTGTGGCCGACGTCGACTGCCCCGATGCGGGCGTGCAGGGGATCCGCCGAATGCTGGAGTGGATCGCCACCCGGCCCGACCTCGCCGCCACGGCGCTCCAGACGATTGACGCCAAGGGCCACGACGGATTCCTCCTGGCGGTGGTACGCGGCGGCGACGGCGGCACGCGGATCGACTGAGGGCCTGTTCCACGATGGCGAAAAACCCCACCACCCGCGGCGGTGAACTGTTCTTTCCGGCCGCCGAAGGTCCGTTCTTCGAGTGGTACCCCACCGATTCCGGCGGCGACAGCGCCGATCTGATCTGTGCCGAACTGTCGCGATTGGCCTACGCGCCGCCTCCGCGGATCGAGACGGAACTGCGCCGTATCGGCTTTGAGCACCTGGCGACCCTCGAGAGCCGGCGGCTGTTCTCCGTGCGGGCCGCCGCCGACGGCTTCGTGTGCCGCGATCCACGGGAAGGCACGCTGTTCGCCGTCTTCCGCGGCACCGAGACGGGAAACCTCGACGATCTCCTCGCGAATCTCCTCGTCGATCCGGTCGAGTGGCGCCCGGGGATCGTCGTCCACCGTGGCTACGGCCGGACCTTCGACGAGCTCCGTGATCCTCTCGAGGAGTGGCTGCTCGCACCCTCCGGCCGCACGATCGCCACCGGCCACAGCCTCGGCGGGGCGCTGGCGACGCTCTGTGCCACCGACTTCCCGGCGGCAGAACTGGTCACGTTCGGCGCGCCGCGCGTCGGCACCGACTCGCTCCGCCTCCGCCCCAGGCAACCGGGGCGGCGCTACGTGCACTGCTGCGACCTCGTCCCGCGCGTGCCCCCGGCCCGCTTCACCGCAGCCGACCTCGAGGACCTCGCCGACGGACTGCTCGAAAACCTCGCACCGCCCGAGGGGTGGCTCGCCGTGGCGTCGCAGGGGGCGCTGCGGCAAGCGGCACGCATGGCGGCCGGAACGGTGGCCCAGATCGCGGCGGGAAGAGGCTGGGACCACCCCTTCGTCCACCCCGGGCCACTGGTCTATCTCGACCGGCATGGGGATCTGCATGTCGATCCGCGCCTGGAGAACATCTCCGCCGATCAGCGGCAGGCCCGGAGCGACTACCGCGAAGCCCTCGGCATCACCGGTCTGCGGGGCGATGGCACGGCGCTGCTCGAGGCACTCGCCAGCCTCTCGGGATCGCTTCTGCGCGGCGATCAAGCATCATTCCGGGCCGCCCGGGCGCAACTGTTGGCCGAAATCTCTCGGAGCGACACGCTCGGACGCGTGGTTGTCCGCGATCTGGCCGACCACGCCGCGATCCATTATGTCCGCTCCCTCCTCCGGGCTGCGCGACGCAGCGGCGAGTAACCGCGGGGGACGCTTCGCCGCGGAGGTCGAACGGACCGCTCGGCGGGTCACACGAAGGCGTCGGCTGTTTCCGCGGGGGCGGGGCCGTACTTGAGCGGGGCCATGGTGAAGCTCGCCCGTCCCTGGCTGACACTCCGGACCGCCGCGGAATAGCCGAACATGCTCGCCAGCGGGGCTTCCGCCGTGAGCACCGTCACGCCGGCGCGGATTTCCGTTGCCGTGATGATCGCCCGCCGTTGCTGGAGATCGTTGATGACGTCGCCGAGATGCTCCTCCGGCACGCTCACCTCGACCCGCATCACCGGCTCCAGGAGCACCGATCCGGCGGCGGCGAGGAGCTTGTCGACGGCGTCGGCGGCCGCGATCCGGATCGCGACCTCCCCCGGCGGCGGCTCGGGGATCGGGCTCTGGAGGACGACGATCCGCACGCCCCACAGCGGGCAGCCCTTCAGCCCCCCGCGCTCGGCGCTCTCCCGCACCGCCAGCGTCATCGCCGCGGCGATGTCGGCGAGGGCCTCGTTTTCTGGGTACCACCCCTGCTCGACGGTGACGCCCAATTGATCGTCGGTCGGCTCGGCCCGGATCGTGACGGTGGCAACGAGCGTCTGCCCGGCCACCTGGCGGTTCGACTGTCCGACGACCGTGGCGGCGCTGCGGAGCGTCTCTTTGTAGCTGACGCGCGGCTTGTGGACGCGGCATTTGAGGTTGAAGTCGCGCTGGAGCTTGTGGCGGATGACCTCGAGGTGGAGCTCGCCCATGCCGGAGATGAGCGTCTGCCCCGTCTCCTCGCTCTCGCTGGCCCGGAACGTCGGATCCTGCCGCTTCATCATCTCGAGGACCTCGGAGAGCTTCTTCCGCTCGAGGCTCGTCTCCGGTTCGATGGCCATCGAGATCACCGTCTCCGGGAACTCGATCGACTCGAGGATCACCGGCGCGTCGACGTCGCACAGCGTGTCGCCGGTGATGCTGTTGCGCGGGCCGATGACCCCGACGATGTCCCCCGCCTCGCACTTCTCGATCTGCTCGCGGCGGTCGGCCTGCACAGCCCACAGCTGGGCGATGTTCTCCTTCTTCTGCCGGAGCGGATTCCACATCCGGCTCCCCGCCTTGAGCGTGCCGGAATAGATGCGGACGAAGTACAGGTCGCCATGCTTCTCGGCGAGAATCTTGAACACGAGCCCGCAGAAGGGCGCCGCCGGATCGGCCGCACGCTTGACCGTGACGGGGGTCTTCTTCGACGGGTCGAGGCCCTCGACCGGAGGCACATCGAGGGGGCTGGGGAGGTAGAAGGCGACCGCGTCGAGCACCGGCTGGACACCGATGCAGTCGAGGGCGGAGCCGGCAAGGACCGGCACAACGCGGCGGGCGAGGGTCGCCTCGCGGATTGCCTTGCGAATCACCGCAGCGGGGATCGGCGCCTCGTTCATCGCCAGTTCGGCGAGCTCGTCGGAGAAGTCGAAGAGGGTGGAAACAAGCTGCTCGCGCCATTCGGAGGCCAGGTCGGCAACGTCGTCGGGGATCGGGCCCACGGCGAAGGCCTCGGCAGGGGCATTCCCCTCGAGCACCTCGTCCCGCGGCGGATAGCTGAGGAGTTGCATCTCGACGAGATCGACGATCCCGCGAAAAGGATCCTTGACGTGCGGCGGGCCCATCCCCAGAGGCACATGGAGCACCAGCGGCTTGGCACCGAGCCGCTTCTCGATCTGGTTGACGGCGCCAAAGAAGTCGGCCCCCTCGCGGTCGAGCTTGTTGACCAGCGCCACCCGCGGCACGTGGTATTTGTCGGCCTGCCGCCACACCGTCTCGCTCTGCGCCTCCACTCCTTCGCGCGCCGAAAACACGACCACCGCCCCGTCGAGGACGCGCAGCGATCGCTCCACCTCGGCGGTGAAATCGACGTGGCCGGGAGTGTCGATGAGGTTCACCGTCACATCGCGCCAGCGAAAACTCACGGCCGCGGAGTAGATCGTGATCCCCCGTTCCTGCTCCTCGGGATCGAAGTCGGTGACGGTCGTCCCCTTGTCGACGTCGCCGAGGCGGTGGCTCGACTTGGTGTAGAAGAGCATCCGCTCGGTGAGCGTGGTCTTGCCGGCGTCGATGTGGGCGACGATGCCGATGTTGCGGATGCTGGCCAATTGCCGGCTCATGATCTCACGATTCCTCGGTGACCGGCGGCGGTCACATCTTGCGGACGGTGCCGATGCCGAGCAGTTCCAGCCCCTTCCGCAGGACCCGGCCCGTCAGATCGCACAGCGCCAGCCGGCTCGAACGCTCCGGTTCAGCGCACTTCAGGATCGGCAGGGCGTCATAGAAGGTCGAATAGCAGCAGGCCACGTCAAACAGCCAAGCCGTCAGGACGTTCGGTCGGTAGTCGGACTCGACATCCTCGAGGACCTCGCCGAAGCGGGCGATCTCCAGGGCCAGGGCACGCTCCTTCGGATCGGCAATCACGATCGGCGCTGCTAGCCTGCGCAGTTTCTCCCGATCGACGCTCCCCTTCTCCAGTACCCCCTCCACCCGGGCCACGGCATACTGCATGTAGGCGGCGGTGTTCCCCTTGAGCTCGAGCATCTTGTCGTAGCTGAAGACGTAGTCGGTGGTCCGGTTCTGGCAGAGATCGGCGTACTTGATCGCCCCGATGCCGACCGTCTCGGCGACATGCTGCCGCTCAGCGGCCTCAACCGAATCGTCGGCGGCAGCGACCGCTGCGGCCCGCTCCACCCCCTCGTCGAGGAGCGATTCGAGCCCCACCGTGTCGCCGGCCCGGGTCTTGAACGGCTTGCCGTCGTCGCCGAGCACGGTGCCGAAGGCGACATGGACAAGGTCGACCCCGTCGAAGCCCCAGCGCTTCGCGGTCTCGAACAATTGGTCAAAGTGCTGCCCCTGCCGGTGGTCGACAACGTACAGGATCCGGTCGGGCTTCCAGTGCTCGAGCCGCCAGCGGATCGTCGCCAGATCGGTCGTCGCGTAGAGGAAGGCGCCGTCGGCCTTGCGGATCAGGAACGGGGGCTTGTCGTCGCCATCGAGGAAGACTCCCATCGCGCCGCGGCTCTCACGGGCCAGCCCCTTTGCCTCGAGATCGGCGACGACGCCGGCCAAGAGCGGCTGGAAAAAGCTCTCCCCGAGGGTGTGATCGAAACGGACATCGAGACGCCGGTAGAGCCGCTCGATGTCGCCCAGGCACGCTGGCATGAACCGCTCCCAGAGGGCCCGGTTGTCGGTATCCCCTTCGTGGAGCCGGGCCGTCTCGAGAAGAACCTCGCGACCGGCATCGGGGTATTTCGCCGCCAGGGCCGCGATCGACGGATTGGCGGCGATCTCCTCCGGCTTGCCGTCGGCGAGTTTGCGGACGGTGCGGTAGATCCGCCCCAGCTCGCCGGTGGGATCGGCGGCGAAGGCGGCCTCGTCGCCGAACCGCTTCCATCCCCAGAGGATCATCCCGAATTGCGTGCCCCAATCGCCGAGGTGGTTGTCGGTGATCGTGTGGTGGCCGCGGAAGCCGAGGATCCTGGCAAGCGCGTCTCCGATCACCGTCGAGCGGATGTGGCCGACGTGCATCGGCTTGGCGACGTTTGGCGAGCTGAAGTCGATGACGATCGTATCGGGATCGGCGACGGCGGGGACCCCGAAGCGTTCGTCGCGGCAGGCGGCCGAGACCGCAGCGGCGAGGGCCTCGTCGCGCACCCGGACATTGATGAATCCGGGCCCGACGGGATCACCGGGAGGGGCGAAAGCTTCCGTATAGCCAGGCGCCTCTGCCAGACGGCGGGCGATCTCGATGGCGAGGTCGCGCGGTTTCTTTCCCGCCTTCTTCGCCAGCCCCATCGCCATCGTGCCGGAATAGTCGCCGAACTTGGCGTCGGCCGTCTCCCGGACCTGCTCGAGGAGCGCGGGAATCTCCGCAGCGTCGATCGCCACGACCCCATCGGCGGCGAGGCCGTGGAGCGCTGCCGCGAAGCAGTTCCGCAGCCGGTCGCGGAACGTCCCGGCAGAGGCGGGTGCGGGGGGGGGTTCAGCGTCGCCCACCATCACGTCGCCGCTCCGAGAGACGGCAGGGGGACGCGACGGGCCTCGCTCCAGAGGTGCTCGAGATCCCAATAGTCACGGGCTTCGGCATCGAAGAGTTGGATGACGACGTCGCCGTAGTCGAGGACGATCCACCGCCCCTCGTCATACCCCTCACCGCCGCGCTTGCGGTCGTTCCACTCCCGCTTCATGACCGTCTCGATCTCGTCGGCCATCGAGTGGATCTGCCGACGACTCGTCCCGGTGACGACGACGAAATAGTCGAACATCGGCGTCACCTCCCGCAGATCGAGGATGCGGATGTCGGTGCCGCGGGTCTCCTCCGCGATCCGCGCGGCGGCCAGGGCACGCTCGAGAGCCGGAGCGAGCGGGGAGGCCGCGGAGGGATCAGCGGAGGATTTCACCATGGAACGTCGCGGGATCCGGAGGGGCTGGAACCGAGAAAGGAGATGAACTTTGACAGTCTACCTGCAATCGCACCGCCCTCCCACTGCCCACACCGACGATTGTCGGGCTTTTCCACGGGGAGCTATCGAGCCAAGCACCGCTCGGCCGCCAGCGCGATCCCCAGGAGCACGAGATCGGGCATCTCGGTCGCGCCGGGCACGGCCGGCAAGATCGCCCGGCTCCATCCCCCGGTGAGGATCACCGGGGCCGAGGGCCCGAGGACCAGCCTCCCCCGGGCCACCAGTTCGGCGATCGCTCCGCGCATCCCCCAGCCGATGCCGGCGGCGATCGCCTCACGGGTGTTCCGACCGGGGAGCGCGGGCGGATCAGCGTGCTCGAGGGACCAGACCTCGGGGAGCTTGCTCGTGCCCTGGGCCAGCGCCCGCGCCATGAGCGATGGCCCGGGGAGGATCGCTCCTCCCAGAAAACGGCCGTCGGCGGCCACCATGTCGACCGTCGCCGCGGTGCCGCAATCGACGATGATCGCCCCCTCGGCCTCCGGCTTCACCACCGCGGCCGCGGCTCCGGCCGCCAGCCGGTCGATCCCCACGCGCTGCGGTTCGGCAAGCGCCGGCGGCCACGGCAGGTCGGCATGGCCGATCCTCCGCTGCCGGAGCGGTCGCCGACCGGTCGCCGATTCCTCGGCCAGCGCCATCTCGAGGACCGCCGCCGCCGCGTCGTGGACACTGGCGACGAGGATCACTGCCGGCCCCGGCGCGGCCACCGCGAGCCACTGGCGAAGGAGGTTCGTGCGGAGTCCGCGGTTGTCGATCTCCTGGCGATGGCGGATGGTCGGCAGTCCGGCACGGCCGCCGCCCGGAGTGCCGCCATGGCCGACGACGGCCGCCAGCTTGATCCGGCTGTTCCCCACGTCGGCGAGGAGCACGGTCTCCGAAGGTCGGGCGGAGCGATCCTCGGAGTCATCGGGCGGGGACATGCAGGGCGGTCCTCCGGGAGGAACGGGCCGACGTCGGCGGACCTTCCGCCGACACGCTCACGCCCGCGGCGCGGGTTCGTTCCGGGGGACATCCATCTCGCGCACGACCGCGGCGAGGAGACGATCGAGTCCTTCGCCGGTGACGGCGCTGACGGCGATCACCGGCCGGCCGGTGGCGGCTTGGAGGGTGTCGCACGCCTCGGCGGCAGCCGGGAGCTCGCACTTACTGACGACGAGGATCTCCGGACGTTCCCCGAGACGTGGGTCGTGGAGCACCAGTTCCTCGCGGATCGCCCGGTAGTTGATCAACGGATCGCTGCCATCCATCGGCTGCGGCTCGACGACATGGACGATGATCCCGGCCCGCTCGACATGACGGAGAAACTCATGGCCTAGGCCATGGCCTGCGTGGGCCCCCTCGATGAGGCCTGGGAGGTCGGCGAGAACGAAGCTCCGGTCGCGCGAGATCGACACGATCCCCAGCATCGGCGTCTTCGTTGTGAAGGCGTAGTCGGCGATCTCGGGGCGGGCCCGCGAGAGCCGGGAGAGGAGCGTGCTCTTGCCGGCATTCGGCTTGCCGACGAGGCCGACATCGGCGATCACCTTGAGCTCGAGAAGAATCCGCCGGACCTCCCCTTTTCCGCCAGGAGTCGTTTCCCGCGGCGCCCGGTTCGTCGACGACTTAAAGTGGATGTTTCCATAGCCTCCGGCACCCCCCTGGGCGGCGACGAGTTGATCCCCCGGCGCGGCGAGATCCCGCAACACCAGCCCCGAGGCCTCGTCGATGACGATCGTGCCGGGGGGCACAGGCAACAGGAGATCGACTGCCGATCGCCCCTTGCAGTTTTTCGGGCCACCCGATTGGCCCGACTCGGCGCGCCACTGCGTTCGATGGGCCAGAGCCGCCAGCGAATCAACCCCGGGCTGGGCGCAGAGGATGATACTCCCCCCAGTGCCGCCGTCGCCGCCGTCGGGGCCACCGCGGGGAATGTACTTCTCCCGACGGAAGCTCGAGCTGCCACGTCCGCCGTCGCCGGCCGCTACCTGAATATGGACGCGGTCGACAAACACGGTGTCGCCTGCCCCTCAAGGGCTGGGGGGGGGAAGGAAGGGATCGATCAGACCTGGACGTTGACCCGACGCCCCTCGCGGTCGAACGCAACAACACCGTCGACGAGAGCGAACAGGGTGTAGTCGGACCCCATCCCCACGTTGTTGCCGGGATGGAACTTCGTCCCCACCTGCCGAACGAGGATGTTGCCGGCACGCACCTGCTGCCCGCCGAACTTCTTCACGCCGCGCATCTGGGCGTTGGAGTCACGACCGTTACGACTTGACCCCTGACCTTTTTTATGTGCCATGGCAATCGACCTCGAAGCGGGTTTTGCGGAATGGGTATCGGGAGGCGAACCGGGAGGCGGGAAGGGAAATCCATCCCGCCGGCCCGACCACCCCCCTCCCCAGGGCGAGACAGCGCCAAGTAGGGGGAGATCGACTCCGGATCTAGGTTAATGTTCGTACCGGAAAACCCAGGCGTGGTCAACGCCCTCACGGACAGCCGTGGCTGCGGCGAGGAGTGCCGGCCCTTCGGCCCCGAGCAGGCCAGTCACCATCCGGGCCCGTTTTGCGGCATCCGTCTCGGCCCCGAAGACCGTCAGCATCGCGTCTGAGGCGGTCAGGGCCCCGCCTGAGAGGACGGGACGACGGTCGAAATCCATGTCGTCGAGCACCGCCCGGCCCCGGGCGAGATCGAGCTCGTGGACGAGCGAATCCAGACGCGGTGCCGCGGCGCCGAACAGGGCCACCGTCGCCGACCGGCGGGTCGCGGCTGGGGTCGTGGCGTCCAGGGCAGCGAGCACCTTGACAAGCGATTCCAGCGGCCGGTTGGCAACGTCCTCCTCCGAGACTCCGCAGCGATCGAGCATCCCCCGGCGGAGCGTTCCCCGCTCCTCGTCGAGCGGCACCGACAACCCGCGCACGAGATCCTCAAACCATTCTTCTCCGACCCCGCCGAACAGCGTCCGGATCGCCGCGGGGCGGGCCGCGGGGGGTTGGAGGCGGGCGAGGGCGTTGACGACCTTCTGCAGCGGCACGAGGCTCGGCGGGGCATCGCGATCGACTGATGCGGCAGCCTTGACCGCCGCCGGCGGATCGAGGATTTCTTCCCAGGTGAGCCCGAGTTGTTCCAGCCCCTCGCGGGGAGCCGAAGCCGTCTGTCGACCGCGTCCCAGCGTTTCGAGGACTCGGCTCCCGATGGTCCGGCGCTCGTACATGCCGGCATGCCCGACACTCATTTCGTCGTTGAGGCTGGTGGCATCGTCACCGGGGCGCCAGAAGTCGAGGCGCAGGCTCTCAAGAACATGCTCCTCCCCCGTCACCGGCACCGAATCGGCGGCGAAAGTAGCATCGGCCCGCGGCCGCCAGCGGATGGCATTGGTGAGGCCGCGGGCGTAGATCGAGAAAAAGTCGATCCGCGGATCAACATCCTCCCACACCGCCACGCCCCACCGTTCCTCGCCAGGAGCGAGGTCGCGCTCAGACATCCGGGCGCTGTCATGGAGGTCGAGGCGGGTATCCTCGCGCTCGCGGATCGCCGCCACGGCGCCAGGCACGACGCGATCGAGATAGGCGCGGAAGGCAAGCGCCCCTTCTTGTTTCGAGAGCCCCTCGACGCTCTCAAGGACAAAATGCGGGAGGAAGCGCACCGGTTTTTGCACCGTCTCGCTGCGGAGTCTCGTCGCATCCCCGTCGGCCATCACGATCCGCCGGGCGCCCGAGTTCTTGACCCGGTAGAGGAGATACCAGACGCGCTTGCGTTGCATCCGGAAGTCGCGGGCCGGCACATCGACATCGATCTGACGCGGGGGCTTGAAAGCGAACTCCAGCGCCCAGATGTCGCGGGGGAAGTCGCGATTGCGTCCCTGCTCGACGAGCGTTGCCCCGACGGGCGACTGCTTCGGTTCCCAGGCGAGATCGCCGAGCCCCGCGGTGATCTCGGGGATGTCGGCGCGGAGGAGGGCGTCATCGCCGGAGCGGTCGGCGGGGATGACGGTGAGCACGCCCGGGGCCAATCGTCGGTAGCCGGTCGGCTCGGCCGCCCCGGCAGGGAAGATTGCCGCCGCCGCCAGCAGGAGCGCGAGCCCGGCCCGGCACGCTCCCCCCGCCCGGACGCGTCCCCGGCCAGCCCCGCAGGGCATGCCAGGGTGGCCCGCGGCGCACGGAGCGCCGGAGGTCGTGGTCGTGCGTGTGTCATCCGCTGCCGATGGCAGACTAGCCATGTGTGGAGTTCCCCCGTTCCTTGATTATCCCCCTGCAGCGACGGAAAGCCTGACTTTTCCGGCGAAAACAAGGACAACCGGCCCCACCGACACAGCCTTCCTTGCTTTCCCAGAAACCCCAAATCACTATTGTAGAGGAGAGGGTCGGCTGTCCAGAAACTGGCCTCCCCTGGAATCATCTGCCGAAAGAGACTCTGGTCTTGTCACTGCCCGAGCGTTGGCGGATCGTCGCGCACCGCCCGATGCCGGAAGGCTGTCCACCGATGCCCAATCCCACCCGTTCCGCGGCGTCAGTCACCGGCGCCGAAACCCTCGGCCCAATTTTCCTGTCGGCCGAGGATTTCGATGCCACCGGGATCCTCGCCGGGGTGGAGCCGTGCGCGTCGAACTACTGGTGGATTCCCGAGCTCCACATCGGCATGCCTTCGGGAGGCGTCCCGACGGATTCGGCGGTCGTCTCGGCAGGAGTGATCAGCCAGACCGCCACCGGCAGGCCGGCTGCTCCCCTCCTCGCTCACGCAGCGCGACGGACGTCCCGCCGGTCGACGGCGGCCTGAAGCACCTCGCCGGCGAGTGCCGCGTAGTCCTCGGCACCATGCGAGTCCGGGGCGTAGTCGAAGATCGACTGCCCGAAGCTCGGCGCCTCCGCGAGGCGAATGTTGCGGCGGATCCTGGTGCGGAATACCCGGGCCCCGGCCCACGCCGGATGCCGGTCGCCACCGGCTGCGAAGAATCCCTCCACATCGCGGGCCACTTCGTTGGCGAGCCGGGTGGACGACTCATACATGCACAGCACGACCCCCAGGAGCCGAAGCCTTGGATTAACCCGGTCAGCCACCAGTTCCATCGTCTCCAGAAGCTTCGAAAGCCCGTGGAGAGCGAGAAAGTGGGGCTGGAGCGGCAGGAGGACCTCGTCGACGCTCGCCATCGCGTTGAGCGACAGGAGGCCGAGGGAGGGAGGGCAGTCGATGATCATCGCGTCGTGGTGAACGCCATCCCCCCTGCCCTGGCAGGCGTCGTCTGCCTCGATCCGCTGTCGCAGAACCCCCTCACGGCCGGGGCGGTTGGCCAGCGCCATCTCCACGGCGGAGAGGTCGATGTGGGAGGGAATCACATGGAGCCGATCGGCCGCCCTAACACGGGCGTCGGCGAGCGACGCACCGCCGACAAGAACGTCGTAGGCGGAGCAGGGATGGAGCCCGGGTTGCACGCCGGCATGGAGGGTGGCATGGGCCTGTGGATCGAGATCGACCAGGCAGACTTCCTGCCCCGCCCGGGCCAGTGCCACGGCGAGATTCACCGACGTGGTCGTCTTGCCGACCCCGCCCTTCTGATTGGCCACGGCGATCGAACGCATGACGAAAAACCTCTGGGGGAGCCCAGTCCGGACAACCAACCGTGGAGCCCTCTTCTGGCAGACCGGCCGTCCGGCACACCGAGAAGGAATCGACCTCCACACCACACTTCGCCGGGAGGATAGGATCCCGGAGGCACGGTCAAAAGCCCGTTTTCCAAACCGGTTTTGACCGGTTTTTCAGGGCTGTCCCCGGAGCCAACGTTCCAGCCCCCGGGAAATCCGCCCCAGACCGATCCTCCCCGGGCGCCCCACAACGGCCAGGCTCCCCAGTTCCCCGACCCCGGCCGCTGCAGACGCCCCCTCGACGAGGTCGATCACCAGCACGACCGGTGGCCGGCCGGTCGCCGGATCGGCAAACACCAGGGCCCGGTCCCACGACTCCGCGGGGAGCCGGCCAGCCCCGGTCGACGGCCTCCCCTGCCAGCGGAAGTTGGCGTCTTCAACGAGCCCCCGACGGAGATGGACCAACCCCGGAGCCTGCGAGACATCCGCTCGTTCGAGCGCCACCAACACCCCCGATTCTGCCGCTGGCGCCAACGCCCACACCTCGACGACCGGCGCTGACGTCACCATCCGCGCGGCTTCGGGACCGTAGAACGCCAAGCACCGCTGCGTCTGCCCCCGCTGATACCAGATGCCGACGACGCCTGCCGTGATCCCGAGCAGGAGCAATCCGATCACGAGACGTGCCCCGGAGCCGACGGCTGCCGGCGCGGTGGACGAGTCCCCGATGACGGCAGGGGAACCGGGGGGGGGCATGGGGTGATCTCCGATCAGGGGGCGTGTCCAGGACCAATGTATACTTCTGGGCCGTCGAGTCGGTCCGCCCCAGCCAGGAGCCTCCCCCGATGCCCAACGTCTTCGATCCATACCGCGAAGCGCTCGTCGTGGAACAGCACACGGAATGGCCCGAGGCATACGAGGACTGGTCGGCCGCCGACAAGTCGCGTGCCGCGGCGCTGCTCCATGCCAACCCCACCGAGGCCGCGGACCTGGACTATGTCCGTCAGCATTCCGGGTTCGCCCGCGTGATCCGCGTCACGCCGGAGGACATCGAGCGCGTGAGTGTCGCCTGACGTGGCTGCCACCGTCGTCCGCGTCGAACTCGCCGAACGCGCCTATGAGATCGTCATCGGCCCAGGGGTGCTCGCCTCGTGTGGCGCCGCGTTGGGATCCGCCGGTGCCCGCCGGGCGGTGATCATCGCCGACACCGGCGTGCTCGCTACCCACGCCGACGCTGTCGACGCCTCGCTGCGGCATGCCGGAATCGAGACGATGACAATCCCCGTCCAGCGCGGCGAGGCGTCAAAATCGGTGACCGAAGCGGCGCGGCTGTGGGAGGCCCTCGCCGCCGCGAATGTCGACCGCGCCACCCATGTCGTCGCCGTTGGGGGGGGAGTGGTTGGCGATCTGACCGGTTTCATCGCCGCCACCTTCGCTCGCGGCTTGCCGGTCTGGCAGGTGCCGACCACGCTCGTTGCCCAAGTCGATTCGGCGATCGGAGGCAAGACCGGGATCAACCTCCACGGGGGCAAGAACCTCGTCGGCGCCTTCTGGCAGCCGCGCGGCGTCTTGGCCGACACCAAGACCCTCGCCACGCTTCCCGAACGCGAGTACGTCAGCGGTCTGGCGGAAGTGGTGAAGTACGGGATGATCCTCGACGCGGCGCTGTTTGAGAGACTCGAGCGCCGTGCCACGGAGATCCTCGCCCGGGAGCCGGCCGATGTCGAGGCGATCGTCGTCCGGTCGGCCACGCTCAAGGCCGCGGTCGTCTCCCGCGACGAACACGAGCAGACGGGGCTTCGGGCGATCCTCAACTACGGCCACACCTTCGGTCACGCCTATGAGAACGCCACCGGCTACGGCACGCTCCTCCATGGCGAGGCGGTCGCCATCGGCATGACCGACGCGGCGGAGCTCGCCGTCCGGCTCGGACGGATCCCTTCGCAACTTGCGGAACGCCAAAACGACCTCCTCACCGCCCTCCACCTGCCGCTGCGACTCCCTTCGGGCCCCAGGCCTTCGCCGGAGGAACTGGTGGCCCTGATGGCCCGCGACAAGAAGACCCTCCACGGCAGACTCCGGTTCATCCTCTCCAAGCAACTCGGCGAGGTCGAACTCGTCGAAGGGATCGAGCCCTCCGTCGTGCTCGACGTGCTCGCTCGGAGGCTGTGAGCTTCGTTCCCCGAAGCGTCCGCCGCGCCGACGACGGTACCCGCTCCGCGGCCGTGAACGACCGCGGGGGTGATGCAGGACCGCAAGGCCCAGCACCACCCCCGTCGGGTGTTGTCATTCGCAGAACGGACGGCGATCAGCGCCAATCCTTCCCCGGCAGCTTTGTCGGCCACTCGTCGTCGGTGAGCCACACGAGCGAGGTCGACGTCGAAGCCAGGCCGGCGGCCTGCTTCGGCTGAGCGGCGGTGATCGCCGCCGAGCCCTCGGCATCGACACTGACACGGACCTGCTCGAAGTCGACGTCCGACGTGCACAGGCTCTGGTGACGCGACGGCCTGAAGCCGGCCGGCACCTTCCCGAGCACCGCATCGATCCGCTTCTTGCTCCGCAGCCCAGACAGCGACAGTTCAACTGTGTCACCCACACGGCGGAGCACCGCGTTATCCAGACGGGTGGCATCAGGCAACCGCAGCAGCGCCGTGATGTCGCGGGCGCCGGTGCGGAGATCGCTCCCGGCAGGCCCCCGATCCCCCTTCGGACCAACTGGCCCCGCCGCACCGGCCTTGCCATCGAGGCCGTTCTTCCCGTCCTTGCCAGACGAACCGGCCGGGCCGGCCTTCCCGTCAACGCCGTTCTTGCCGTCCTTCCCGGCAGGGCCAACCGAGCCAGCCTTGCCATCGAGGCCGTTCTTCCCGTCCTTGCCAGACGCTCCGGCCGGACCGGCCTTCCCGTCGACGCCGTTCTTGCCGTCCTTGCCCGCGGGGCCAACAGAGCCAGCCTTGCCATCGAGGCCGTTCTTCCCGTCCTTGCCCGCGGGGCCAACCGAGCCAGCCTTGCCGTCGAGGCCGTTCTTCCCGTCCTTGCCAGACGCACCGGCCGGACCGGCCTTCCCGTCGACGCCAGCCTTGCCGTCGAGACCGTTCTTCCCGTCCTTGCCAGGCGAACCGGCCGGGCCGGCCACGCCGGGCTTCCCGTCAGCGCCAGCCTTACCATCAAGGCCGTTCTTGCCATCCTTCCCGGCCGGGCCCACCGCGCCAGCCTTGCCATCGAGGCCGTTCTTCCCGTCCTTGCCAGACGAACCGGCCGGACCGGCCACGCCGGGCTTCCCATCTGCGCCAGCCTTGCCATCGAGGCCGTTCTTCCCGTCCTTGCCAGGCGTGCCAGCAGGGCCGGCCACGCCGGGCTTCCCGTCAGCGCCAGCCTTGCCATCGAGGCCGTTCTTGCCGTCCTTGCCAGGCGAGCCAGCAGGACCAGCCACACCGGGCTTCCCATCAGCACCAGACTTGCCGTCGAGGCCGTTCTTCCCGTCCTTGCCAGACGCTCCGGCCGGACCGGCTACGCCGGGCTTCCCGTCAGCGCCAGCCTTGCCATCGAGGCCGTTCTTCCCGTCCTTGCCAGGCGTGCCAGCAGGGCCAGCCACACCGGGCTTCCCGTCGGCACCAGCCTTGCCATCGAGGCCGTGCTTGCCATCGACGCCGTTCTTCCCGTCCTTGCCAGACGCGCCGTCCTTCCCGTGAACGCCATCCTTCCCAGCGGCGCCAGCGGCACCCGCCAGGCCACGCTCGCCAGCCGGGCCAGCTACGCCGGGCTTCCCGTCAGCGCCAGCCTTGCCGTCGAGGCCGTTCTTCCCGTCAACGCCGTTCTTACCGTCCTTGCCAGGCGCGCCGTCCTTCCCGTGAAGGCCGTCCTTCCCAGCAACGCCTGCGGCGCCGGCTAGACCACGCTCACCAGCCAGGCCAGCCACACCGGGCTTCCCGTCAGCGCCAGCCTTGCCATCAAGGCCGTGCTTGCCATCGACGCCGTGCTTCC
>CALQRA010000099.1 GCA_943332855.1 Candidatus Kuenenia stuttgartensis | reverse complement strand
GGGAGCATCCAAGGATACCCACCGCAGTCGACAAGCGCATTCAACCCAGATTTCCCCGTCGGCGGCAGCGGGAGCTGGAAGGTGTTCGAACCGCTGGTGCCCGCGGCAGACCAGCGCCCTCACCTTGCGGCCGAGGCGCTGATGTGCGATGGACTGTTCTGCTGTGCAGCCCGGCGGCTCCGCGGCAGAACTTGCCTCGCGCCGGAACGACTATCGTGGAGGAGCCATGTCCGTGAGATTGTCCCTGGGGATTCTCGGGATCGCCCTCGCTTGCAGCGGATGCAGCCTCGTCGAGTCGTCGTCGGCCACCTGGAACAGCTGGATGGAGCGGTCGAAGCGCGACGCCAGCGATGCCGTCCGTGAGATCCGCAAGGATTGGGATCTCCACGAGGGGGAAGGGGTCGAGAACTTCGGCGGAGGGGCCACCGAGCAGGTCCGCGAGCTCCGCGGCGAGATGGACCGCTCCGCCACGATGTCGACCTACTGATCCCCCGCGTTCCCCCCTCCCCTCGAGCACCGGAAGACCCCCGCGCATGCACCCCCGCGCCAGGATGCTTTTCCCCATCCTCACCATCGTTCTTCTTGCTGCCTGCGGCTGCAGCTCGCTCGTCCGCGAGCGGCTCGCCGACAGCCCCCTTCCGGGCAACCCGCACGCAGCCGAGAGCGACGACGCCCAGACCGAGATCCGCGATGTGTCGGTGAACACGATTCAGAGGGCGAAAGGTGGGCCCGAGTCCTCGCGGCTGCCGTCGCCCGACGACACGTGGCTCGAGCGGCAGCGTTTTATCTTCGCCAGGGCATGGCAGGAGATGTGCCGCGACATGAATTATGAGAGCATCGATTCCTTCCAGGAGCTCGCCCCGGAAGCCAACCGGGAGGTGCGCATGATGCGCGAAGATCTTGCCGGGGCCGGGGGAACCGTGACGACGACGGGCCGCCGCCCCAGGACTCCCTGACTCAGGCAGCGCGGGCGCCAAAGCTCCTGCTATCCTGGGCTCCCCGCTTACCCGCCGCATGCCCTCCGCAGGTCTCCGCATGCCCTCCGCGATCGATGCCGCCGGCTGGCGCTTCGACAACTCCTACACGCGGCTCCCTCCGGGGCTGTTCACCCGCTCCACTCCGGTGCCGGTGCGGCGCCCCGGCCTGGCCTATCTCAATGCCCCTCTCGCCACGGCGCTCGGCCTCGACGCCGCGGGCTTGGCCGAGCCCGACGGCGCCGCCGTGTTTGCCGGCAACACCCTCCCCCCCGGAGCCGACCCGATCGCCCAGGCCTATGCCGGCCACCAGTACGGCCATTTCACGAACCTCGGCGACGGCCGCGCCATCCTCCTCGGCGAACACCTCGCCCCCGACGACTCCCGCCACGACCTCCAGCTGAAGGGGTCGGGGCGCACCCGCTACTCGCGCGGCGGTGACGGCCGAGCGGCGTTGGGGCCGATGCTCCGCGAGGTGCTCATCAGTGAGGCGATGCATGCCCTCGGCATCCCCACGACGCGGAGCCTCGCCGTCGCCACCACCGGCGAAGCGGTCCTCCGCGAGGAGGCCCTCTCCGGCGCGGTGCTCGTGCGCGTGGCGGCGAGTCATATCCGCGTCGGCACGTTTCAGTATGCGGCGGCCGTCGCCGATCCCGCGCTCTCCCCGGCGCTCCTCGCCCATACCCTTCGCCGCCATGATCCCAGCCTCGCGGAGGCCGAGGAGCCGGCGCTTGCGTTCCTCGAGGCGGTCATCGACCGACAGGCCGCCCTGATTGCCCGCTGGATGCAGGTCGGCTTCGTCCATGGCGTGATGAACACCGACAACATGGCCGTCTCGGGGGAGACGATCGACTACGGCCCCTGTGCCTTCCTCGATGCCTACGATCCCACCACCGTCTTCAGCTCGATCGATCGGCAGGGGCGGTATGCCTGGGCCAACCAGCCCGGCATCGCCCACTGGAATCTCGCCCGTCTCGCCGAGAGCCTCCTGCCGACGATATCAGGCGACGCGGAGGCTTCGCTCGATCGGATCAGCACCGTGCTCGCCACCTTCCCCGTCCGCTTTGCAAAGCACGCGCTGGCCGGCTGGCGGGCGAAGCTCGGCCTGCTCACCGCAGAAGACGGCGACCAGGCCCTCGTAACGGCGCTCCTGGCGGCGATGGAAGGGGTCGGCGCCGACTTCACCGCCACGTTCTCAGGCCTCGCCACCGCTGCCGAGGCTCCGGCCGCCCCGCCTCCCTTCGACGCCGGGCCCCTCGCCGACTGGTGCGCGGCCTGGCACGCCAGGCTCGGCCGCCAGCCGCAGCCGATGGCCGACGTGGCAGCGCTCCTGCGGCGCACCAATCCACTTGTCATCCCGCGCAACCACCGCGTCGAGGAAGCGCTCGCCGCCGCCGGGGCCGGTGAGATGGCCCCGTTTGAAAAGCTTCTCGACGCGGTCACCCACCCGTTCGACGACACGCCGGCCAATCACTCTTATCGCGACGGGGCGCCGTCCGGGTGTGGCCCGTATCGGACGTTCTGCGGGACGTGAAGGGTGCACCGCATGGCGACGGTCGTCGCGGCTTGCTTGATCGACTTCGCGCCTCCCCGGTGGGGCGGAGCGGGCTGATGTCCGGGCTCCCGGAGGGGTCTGCATGGCGATTGACATCGTGCTCCAGTTCCTCGTCGTCGCCATGGCGATCTGGATCGGGGCGCGCACCGGCGGCATCGGCCTGGGCCTGTGGGGAGCGGTGGGGCTGCTTGTGCTCTCGGCCTGCTTCGGCGTTGTCCCCACGGCGCCACCGGTCGATGTCCTCCTGATTGTCCTCGCGGTCGTCACCGCCGCATCGGTGCTCGAGGCGGCCGGGGGGACGGAAGTCCTCGTCGGCGTCGCGGCACGGGTGATCCGCGCCCACCCGCAGCAGGTGACGCTCGTCGCCCCGCTCACGACCTGGTGCTTCACGTTCGTCGCCGGGACCGGCCATGTCGTCTATCCGCTCCTCCCGGTGATCTACGAGACGGCGCACCGCAACGGCATCCGCCCGGAGCGGCCGATGGCGGTGGCGGCGATCGCCTCGCAGCAGGCGATCACGGCGAGCCCCGTGTCGGCGGCGACCGCCGCGATGATCGCCCTGTTTGCGGAGCATGGTCTCACCGGTTGGGGGCTGCCGCAGATCCTGCTGATCTGCGTCCCCTCATCGCTTGCCGGCGTGGTGGCGGCGGCGCTGGTCTCGATGGTCGTCGGCCGCGACCTCGACGACGATCCCGACTATCAGGCCCGCCTCGGCGCGGGGCTCGTCGCTCCCCCCGACGGCGGCCCGAATCGCCCCCCGGAGACCGCCGCGGGGCGCCGCGCGGTGGGGATCTTTCTCGCCGCGGTGGGGCTCGTCGTGACCCTCGGAAGCTTCCCCTCGCTCCGGCAGCCGCGCGGAGCGGGCGAGCCTGTGCCGATGCCGGTGGCAATCGAGATCGTGATGCTGTCAGCGGCGGCGGTGATGCTCGCCGTGACGGGAGTGAAGCCCGACGACGTAACGCGGACGCCGACACTGCGCGCCGGCCTCGTGGCGGTCGTGGCGATCTTCGGCCTGGCGTGGCTCGGCGACAGCTTCGTGGCTCACCACAAGGAAACGATCCTCCCGGCCATCGCCCGCTGGACGGCCGCGGCGCCGTGGACGTTCGGCATCGGCCTATTCCTCACGTCGGTGCTCCTCTACAGCCAGGCAGCGACGACGCGGGCGCTGATGCCGCTGGGGCTCTCCCTGGGGATCGCCTCGCCCCAGCTCATCGCGCTGTTTCCGGCCGTGAACGGCTACTTCCTCATTCCCGCGACCGGTTCCCTGATCGCCGCGATGACCTTCGACCGCTCCGGCACGACCCGGATCGGGAAGTATCTCGTCAATCATTCCTTCATGATCCCGGGCCTCGTCGCGACCGTGACGGCGGTGGCCACGGGAATGCTTCTGGCCAGGATCCTGTTCTGACCTCGGCCGAGGAACGTCGAAGGGAGATCGTGCGGGGATCACGCCGGCGCCGCAGCCGGCTTGTCAGCCCGCGGGCTTCTCCTCCGCGCCGCAATGCTCGCAGGCCGGAAGGAGCGCGTGCCGGACCCCCTTGCAGGCCGGACAGGCCGAGAACAACTCGAGGCGACACGACGGACAGGTGTAGGGCTCGTCACTCACCCCCACCAGCGGCCGCGATACGCGCAGCAGACTGCGGGGCGTCCAGGCCATGAAGCGGAGCGGGCCGCGGCGGATCGGGAAGCGGCAGCCGGGACAGACGAACGCCTCGTAGGCCTCGCGGATCTGCTTCTGGCGTGCCCGACCCCCGGGACGGGCGACCAGTTGGAGGAGCCGGCCGAGGAGCCAGGCGATCACACCGAGGGCGGTGGCGATGAGGATGTAGCGGAAGTACTCGGCGGGGAAGTACTCATGCATCACGAAGAAGGCCCGCGCGAGCACCGCCGCGCCAAAGGCATAGACCATCGGCGCGAAGGGGCTGTTGCGGAACCTCGCGAACAGGAGGCCGGCGAGGACGAGGAGCGGGGCGAGAACGCCGATCTTGATCGCGGCCAGCCTGAGCCGATGGCTCGTCTGGAGCCGCTGGTATTCCTCGCGCACTGGCGTCTGGGCGGCGTTCACCTGCAGGAGGTGCTGCCGCAGTTCCTCGGCGATCGCCGCCTGTCGCTCCTGATGGTCCGAGATCGATTCCGTCAGTTCCTGGTCGCGCTGCTGGTTGGCAAGGAACACGCGCTGGCTCTCCGCCAGGGCCTGCTGCTGCGCCTCCGGCAGGCTCGACTTTTGCTCGAGGCTCATCCGCTGCAATTCGAGGAGCTGGCCGAGCGTTTTTTGGGAGGTGGCGGTGCTGTCGCGGAGGACCTGCCGGCGGCGTTCTTCGTTCTCGAGTTTGCGCTTGATCCCGGCCTGCTCCTCTTCGAGCCGGGTGGTCGTGGCCGCCATCACCGGATCGAGCCGGTCGCTGCTGATCCGATTCCAGTCAGGCCCGGGGAGACGGCCAATGTCCTGGAGAATGAATCCCAGTGCCCAGAAAAAGAGGAGCGTCAGCGCCAGGGAGAAGATCGCAATCAGCCAGCGCTGCCACCACGTCCCGCGGGGCTCCGACTCGATTCCCTGCATGTTCGGCATGGCCGCATCTCCGCCAGTCTCATCGCTCCCGTCCCGGGTGATCCCCGGGCAATCCGCTTCATGAGCGTACCGCAACGGGGCCCCGGAACTGCAGGCGAAAGTCCCTCGGACTGCCCGCCTTCGACCGCGGCAAACGGGCCACGCACCGGCTCTCCAAATCCGGTGCGACGCGGGATCGGCGCAGTGGAGGGCTCAATGCCGCGAGCGATCGCCCGACAGACGCTGGGCAAGTTGCTGGAAGAGATCAACAACCGCCCGGGCGAGCAGAGCTTTCTCAGCAGAATCGTAACCGTCCGCGTAGGCGAGGACATCCCGCACGCCGGGCGCCGCCTCGTCTCTAAAGAGCAAAGCCAGCCCCCCCGTTAACGCGCACGGCTGACATCGATCAGCAGATCGGGCTCAAGCGAATAACCACGTTCGATGAAAAGCCCGGTTTCTGTCCTAACCATGATCACACCAGAGCCGCCCGACTCCCGCTGCTCTGCCGCCAGCGCTTGCCCCCCGACGAGGACGACTTCGACGCCAATCCGGGTGAACTCGTTGACGAGCCGGCGCAGCTCCTCAAGAACAGCTTCGAACCGGATCGCGTCGGTGTTATCGTTTCCGCTCACGGCCGATCCTCGATGAATGGGAGCTTGGCCGCATACTGCGCGAGGAGAAACTCGGCCTGTTCGTGACCACGGCCCTGGATGGCGGAGAAATCCACGATCAGCTGCGGCATGCATACGCGGTTCTGCCCGATGGCGTCGTGGGAGGCGGGGCGCGAGGGATCGTCCTGCAGCAGGCCTCCAGCCGTGGTCCACACGATAGGGTCCGGAAGGAGAACGCGGAAGTTGCGAGGCGTCATCCGCGTCAGCCCGAACGCCTCGACAATCGGGCCCAGTTCCCCTGGCCAGTAAATCCCATGGGGAAGGGCAGCGACGTGGACCTCGTCTTCTTCGAGGGCGCTCGCCAACGTGAAGAGCGGTGCCGTGCCCGTCGCCCCTGCGACGCGATTCGCGGCCACAAACAAGGACTGGCGCGACGTAACCGGGCAGTAGAACGCCTCGGTTGCGCGGGCCGCCTGCTCGCCCGAAGCGATCCAAGCCTCGAGTAACCTGACAGGATTGCGGAGGCGGAACCCACCGTGCGGGCTTGAGCGGTCCACGAATCCATCCCGCTCCAGTTTGGTCAGGACGCCGTACGCATACACGTAGGAGAGGTCGCACGCCGCCGCGATTGTCCGGGTCGAACGAGCGACGGGTGGTGATTCAGTCGCCGCGACTGACAGCAGAAACCGCACAATTCGGCTGGCCTTGCCTGAGAACAGCCGCCCGCGCAAGGTGGGCTCGACCGCGGCTCGACCGACGACATGGATGAATGACGGCGGAGCGTTCAGTACGATCGTCCCACGTCGGTCAAGCAGCGCTATCCCCCGCTGCTCGCAGGCCGCGACGACACTCGGCTTGGCGATGTCGGTGATGATCGTCGGCACGAGGCTGCGAGAGTCCCGCCGGCCCAGCGCGCGGGCTCTTTCGCCACGCTGCGACACGACCGCCGCCAGCCGGGCCGCGACAGCTTCGACCTGGCTCGCGAGCAGCCGTTCCTGATACGCCGCGAGGAGTGGGATCGGCCCTGCCGGCGTGGAGAGGTCGATGACATCGTAAACGGCTGCGCCACCGCGGCCCGGACGGGTGGCGACGATCGGCTCGCGTTGCTGAAGCGACAGTCCAGACGGAAGCCTGGGAAGCTCAGCCCAAAACCGGTCGCGGAGGGTGTTTTCTGCTTTTTCCATAACGACCGATAATCTGCCTAAATCACATAAAAAAGCACCTTATCATAAACTCTATGTCTTTTATCGGTACAAATCAAGAAGGCCTGTGGTTGATGGGTTTGCCCACTGTTTAAACGGTTTTCGCGTGCCCAAGTGGCCGTCAGCCCGCGCTGAGGCCACCGAGGGCACCATCGATGCGCTGCGTGGCGTGGCGTGGCGGCGTCAACCTTCACTCATTCAGGCTCCACGGGTAAGGTTGGCAGGAGCCGTCTGAAACACGAATCGGCTAGGTCGATCCAAACGCCAAGTCGGCCAAGAGCGCTTCGGCTAGCGTCGGCGTCCCGGGTGATCCCCGGGCAGTCCGCTTCATGAGCGTACCGCAACGGGGCCACGGAAATTCAGGCGAAAGTCCGTCGGACTGCCCGCCTTCGACCGCGGCAAACGGGCCATCGACCGTCATCCCGACGCCCCCTGCCGCGGAGGTATCATGGTCGCGTCGACGCTCCGCCCCCCTTCAACCACGGGATCCCATGACGAAGAAAGCCAAGACCGACCTGGAAACGCTGGAACCGGTCCACCTTGCTCCCGAGACCGTGCCGGCGCCGACCGCGGATCAGGCCAAGGTGAACAAGAGCGAGGAGATCCGGCTCGAAGCCCGGCGGATCCTCGATACCGGCGGCAGCCCCCGTCCCAGGGACATCATCGAAGTCCTGAAATCCCGGGGAATCGAGGTCGTCTCCCCCCAGGTGAGTCAGATCCTCGGCACCCTGGGCGTGGAACGGCGCCCGCGGAAGAAGAAGAGTGTTGCCGTCTCGCCGCGGCCCCCCCGGGCAGCGACGGCCCCCACGCCCCCCTCCGACGACGCCTTCACGCTCACCGATCTCATCGCCGCTAAGAAGTTCGTCGAGATGATCGGAAGCCCCAGGCGCGCGATGAGCCTCCTCGACGCCCTCGACAAGCTGTCGTGATCCCGCGCACGGCGCCGTTAGCAGGACGGCGTCAACGCCGATCCATCCCTCCCCGTCTCCCACAGGTCTGGGTGGTCTGCGTTCTCCGACGCACCGCGACGCTCACCCCTTCAAAGGAGGTTTCACTCCGGACGATCACTTTCCTGAGGACCCGACGGCCCCTTGAGAAAGGCAGACGCATGCTCCGTTTTGGCCCCGCAGGGCCCGTTCACGGTTGGCTCGGCGTGGTGATGGGGCTTGCGTTTCTCGCGCCCTCGGGCGCCCCCGCATCGGACGCCGATCGGGTTGTTCCAGAGGTGATCCCAGAGGTGATTCCAGACGTCATCACAGGGGCCGACGTCATCTCCCCGCGTCGGTTCTACGTGACCGGAATCGTCGGATCGTCGTTTGCCACGCTCACCGACGAATTGGCCGGAAGGTACACCGGCGGCAGTGCCAACGGGACGCTATTCACGGCCGGAGGGGCGCTCGGGATGGCGTTCGATCGTCCGTTCGGCGCGATCAGAGCCGAGGTGGAGGGGCGCGGTCGCAACTCGCTCGAGGACTCCCTGGCCGTCACGACGATCCCACTGGCAACCGGGAGCGGGACATGGGTCGCGGCCGACAGTTGGTCGACGATGGCCAACGTCTGGCGTGACCTCTCCGTCACCGACGACGTCGATCTCTATCTCGGTGGTGGCATCGGCGCCGGCGGCTCGACCTACGGTACGACCGGGCACTACCAACTGACTGGCATCGCTCCCGACTTCTTCTTCGGTGGTCCAGCCACCGCGCAGAGCTTCGCCTGGCAGGCCGGCTGCGGCGCCAAATGGGCCCTCTCGGAGCGGGTCGAACTCGATCTCGGCTATCGGTTCTTCGCGCTCGGCGCCACCACCACGCCGGTGACGCGCATGGAGGGTCATTTCTTTCGGGGAACGGAGGATATCCGCCACGCCTTTTCGGCCAGCGAGATGCTCTTTTCGGTGCGGATCTACGAACCGTTCCGCACCTGGCGACGCTGACCTGTCCCCACGCTCACCGCACGGCATGTTCGCCGCTGACGACGAGGCCGGTATCGTCGACGAGATTCAGATACCACGCCGTTGCTCCGGCGGGGATGACGGCACTGGCCCGGCCCTCCGTGCCAGCGGCTGCCGGATGAATGGTGGCCGGCTGCGTTTCCCAGAGCCGATCCTGCCACCGGCCGGAGGCGGCGGTGAAGCAGAGCTCCGCGGTGCGGATCGGCTGTCCCCCGCGCCAGGTCACCCAGGTCGTCGTACCTGCGGACCCCTGCCCCGTGATCATCGCCAGCCCCGGTGAAGCGACGGAGGATGAAACGCCAAGGATCGCATCGGCAAAGGCGCGGATCTCGTCGGGATTCTCCCCCGCGGGGCCGTGGCCGTGGGGCATCCGGACCCTCATGCAGAGCGTCCTTGCGCCTTTCGGGAGCCGATAGGAGCGCTGCCAGGAGCCGGGCGGATAGGCGAAGTCGTTGGTGCCGTTGACCCACAGCATCGGCATCTCGGCGCGCGGCAGCCAGCTCGCGGGATCCCACCACGCCGACCACCGCGCTGCCTTCTCTGGCCCCATCTCGGCAAACCGTGCCAGCCAGGCCGAGTCGTCGGCCAGGTAGCCGCATCCATAAACCGGCACGGCGAGACGGAAGCGCGGGTCGACCCCCGCCGTGAGGCAGGTCAGGTAGCCCCCCCAGGAGATCCCGGTGAGGCCGACGCGCCCAGCATCGACTTCAGGCAGCGTGCGCAAGAGCGAATGGGCAAGGACGATCGCCGACACCGCCTGATGCGGCCACTGGTCGTCGAGCGGCTCTTCGACCTGACCGAAGGCCGCATCCCAGCCGGGGGGCCCGCCGTCGGCATGCCGCTCCCAGTTGCCATACGTTCCGCGCGGCACGCACCCGCACAGATCGATGGCGATCGCCGCGTAGCCGCGATCATTCCAGACCTTCACCCAGCGTTCGAAGGCCGTCCCGCCGCCACCATGGACGAGGACCATTGCCGGGAGCTTCGTGCCGGGCGAAGTGGCTGGGGCTCCATACCACGCGAACACGCGGGTCGGTCGCCCCTGGTATTCCGGCCCGGCGAAAAACAGCGGCCTGATCCGGTCATCCCCCTCCGGGCCGACCTGGAAGCCGTCGGCCGGAAACACCTCCGGCACGCGCGCCAGCCGCTCGAGATCAAACGCCGCGACGCCGAAGCGCTCCGCCGCCTGCGGCTCACCTTCGGCGGCGCTCGCGGGCGCCGGCAGCGAAGCCGCTCTGAGCAGGGCGGCGAAGAGAACGATCCTCAGGCACGGCGAAGGCCTCGGCAACGAGCGCGACATGGCGGGGGCTCCCGGCGGAGAATGGTGGCATCACGTGGCGTGGGCGAGCGACCAAGGCCGGCGATCATGGCACGGCCTTCCGAAGAGAACTCTCATCCGCTGATCGCGTCGCTTCCCCCCTGCGAGCATACCCCAGTGGGCCTCCGATCGGGCTTGAGGCACGGCGGCCAGGGCACTACCCTCCTCGAGGTTTCTCTAGGCGTGGAGGTGCCCATGACCATGTTGATCCCGTTCATCTCCCGGCCGCGAGCCCGATGGACGCCCCGGTGCACGCCGCTGGCTGCTGCTGGTTGGATGCTCGCGCTGACGCTCCCCTTCGGGTCGGTGCCTGCCGGGAGGTCCGTGGCGGCAGAGGATGCGAATGTTGGCCCGGCCCCGGCCACCGAGTCGGCCGCCGACGCCCAGGCCACGGTCGACCGCTTTGTCGCGCCCCACCCGGCGCTAGCCAGCGCGCCGCGGCGGACGAAGACCGAGCGCGGGCATGCGGGGGATCCGATCAACGTGGCGTTCGTGGGATCCGATCGGGAGCTCCATCACGCGCTCGCCCGGGGCGGATGGTATGCCGCCGATCCGATCACGCTCGACTCGTCGATTCAAATCGCCGCCGACGTTGTCCTGAAGAAACCCTATCCACACGCACCGGTGAGCGACCTCTTCGTGTGGGACAGGAAGCAGGATTTGGCCTTCGAGCAGCCAGTCGGTCAAAGCCCGAAGCAGCGCCATCATGTCCGCTTCTGGCGGTCGAAAGCGGTCGACGAGGATGGCGAGCCGTTGTGGCTCGGCGCGGCAACCTACGACGAGCGGGTGGAGATCAGCCGGACAACGGGCGGGATCACGCACCGCATCGGCGCTGCGGTCGATCGGGAGCGCAACAAGCTCCTCGTCGACACCCACCATGCCGGCACGCTTTACGGCTACTACTGGGTCGACAGCTTCCACCGCGAGCTCCGCGGCACCAACGGCGGCGGCGATCCCTTCCACACCGACGGCCGCCTCGCTGTCGGCGTTCTTTCGCTCACCCGCTGACCGGTCGGCGGGTGCACGGCATGCTTCCGGGTCGTGCCGATCGGCGGACAAGTGCTCCCTCGGTCGCTCACTTCCGCTTCTTCGGCAGGTCCTTCGAGCCGGCCACCGTCATGTTGAGGCCGATCTGAACGTCGACCGGCGTGCCGCCGACGGAGACGGTAATCGTGCCGCTCGAGTACCAACCGAGGGAGCCAGTGGAAAACTCCCGCGCGCCGGCCTCCATGACCACGCCGTTGATGACGACGGTGATCGGGGTGGCCTTCTCGAGAAACTCAGCACGGGTCACGGGGCAGGTTGCTTTCGCCATCAATTGGATCCTCCGGTGGGGCATTATCGCCCCCGGCCGGAAGTCTGGAAGAGCCCCAACGAAACCCTAGCCTTCATCCCCGCCACAACAGCCGGCACCAGCCCGGGCCGGGGCCGGGCTCACCGGGCCCCGATCTCCGCGGCGATCTTCTCGTCGTTGGAGTAGCGGCCATGGAAGCGAAACCAGTCCTCGGCCGAGAGGGCATCGGGCACGACCTTCTTGAAGGCCTCCGGCGTGCCCCGCGGCCCCTTCTGCACTTCATAGTAGAGAAACATGTGGTGGAGGTCGTTGAGGAACAAGCGCCGCAGGAAGATCGGCATGGCGAGCTTGGCTTTCACCGGCACGCCACTGACCTTCGCAAGCGCCGCCGCCACCTGCTTGAGGTCCCCCTGCCAGCCGATGACGTCGAGGCTCTTGCCGAGCCACTCCTCCCGATCTCGAAACAGGATCGCCGCCGCGCGGCCGATGTCGTAGGTCGCGCAGTACTTGCAGTCCTGAAGGGTAAGGAAACTGACGACGCCCTTCTTGAGAGGATTCCAGTTGGCGGCATCATCGAGATTTTCGAAGAACGCGCAGGGGCGCAGAATCGAGTGGGGAACGCCCGACTCGCGCACGTATTTTTCCAACTCGACCTTGGCCTTGAGATGCTTCGTGTGCTCGTCGAAGCATTCGGCATCGGCGACACTCATGAAGATCAGGTGATCGACACCCGCCGCCTTGGCCGCATCGATGGCGGCGCGCCCCTGTTGAAACTCCCGATCGACGTTCGACTTGGCCGCCCGGAAGAAGTCGGTGATCACAAACACCTTCTTCGCGCCCGACTGCTCGAAGGCTCGATCGAGATCGGCACGGAGCGTGTAATTGCAGACCACCGGCTTGATCCCCCGGCTGGCAAGCGACTCCCCCGCCGACCGGGTGGTGCCATGGACTTCGAAGCCCGCCTCCAGAAGCGCCCGGCAGACATTCCGCCCCACCTTGCCGGTGGCATTGAGAACGAGAACCTTGTCAGCAGCCATGGGTCATCCTTCGTGCGGGGCGTCGAGTGCGGGGGCCAGATACTTGATACATCATCTATCGGCCCGGGTACCTGCCGATCTGGAACGGTTTTTCGGCCTCGAAGGGGCGCCGCCGTGGGAGCGAGCGCCGGCTACGGCCGCAGGCTCAGGCGCGCCTTCTCGAGGAGCGTCGAGAGCTGCTCCAGCTCGGGCCGGCTCAAGTGCCCCAGGCACTCCTGGTAGAGGGCCATCAGCGGGGCATCGATCTTGCCGAGGATTGTCCTGGCCTTGGGCGTCAGATCGACGTAGACGACCCGGCCGTCCTGCTCGCAGCGGGTACGGGTGACGAGGTCGTCCTTTTCGAGTCGGTCGAGGAGGCCGGTCATCGCGGGGACGACCTGGATCATCCGTTTCTTGATCTCCATGCACGGCATCGGGCGGCCTTCGCCCCGGAGGATCCGCAGGACGTTGTGCTGAGATCCGGTCAGCCCGAAGGTGCGGAAGAGTTTGCCGATGCGGTTTTGAAACTGGTCGCCGGTGCGGACGATGTTGAGCATCGCCTCCTTCTCGGGCGACTCAAACGGCCGCTTCTTGCCCAGTTCGTGTTGGAGCGACTTTTTGGTCATGACAGCACGCTAGCCGATCGGGGCCTTCGCGCGAAAGTGCGAATCTGCCCTCCGCTTGGAAAGGTCCAGAAAGCCAACCGACGGGTCTACAGACGCGGGATGGAGGAGATCCGCAAGCAACTCGGCCCGAGGGCGGATGCCTCCATCGCGTCGCTCACGGGGGCATAGACCTTCGTACCGACTGGATCAGGATTTCAAAGGCAGGCCACTTCCACCAAACCCCCCCACCCTGACAGGGGAATTGCAGCACCGAATGACATGAGAAGGCGATTTAGAGAACACGAATAGCTTTATCCACCCGTGGATTGAAATGGCGTTCAGTCTGGCGACGATAGGGCAACGCCAAGGACGGTTAAATGGCTACTCTCGGCGGCCGCCCCCACACTCCATCTCCTCCACAACCTTCTCGAGTAACGGCTGAACGAAGATCCGTACCGCCTCCTCGCTGAGGTGGAATCGACCAGAAAACCAGCACTGTTCTTCGCCCCCGACTTTGGAGCGCCCCGTTTCGTCGAAGAACAACTCGGCAAGATCGACAGCCACCACGCCGTTCTTCGACAATCGTTCGCACACGCCACGATATGCAGAACACCAATCATCATGCGTCCGGCGATCAATCCCCTCCAGTTCGACGCGCCGCCCGGTCACGCGCGACTCGAGTGCAAGTTGCTTCGGTTCACGTTTCGCATAGGGCACCGTATGAAACAACCACAATGTGGCATCGATCCGATCGCATTCCGCGATCATCGACTCCAGGCCGGATGAAAAGAGGTCTGTTGGTTGTGTGCGTACATCGTCGACCGACGTCGGTTCAATACCATGAATAACACCGAAAACACCATCGCGGTAGGGAACGTACCACGGCCAGAAGCCGCACAGGATTACATTTGCCGGACGGTGTTCTCGGATCCATTCGATCACCGATTGCTGCCACTGCTCATTGACCGCGGCGGAGCGATTCATGCCAGGCATCCACGCCTCAGGAAGCGGAAAGTAACCTTCTATGATCGCTGCCGCACCGCAGACGCCCTTCTCCCGGGCCAAGGCATCGAGCGAGGCGCTGATCGCGCCAGCATGGCTATCGCCGAGGAGCAAGAAACAGGGGCGTTTGCCATCGTCTACTCCCATGGGTGGCAACGACAGGGGGACGGCAAAATGTTCTTCGGTGAGGAAGGGAGAAGACTTCGCCACGAACGGCTTAATAAATTGTAATTGCTCAGAGGTAAATCGCCATGGAAAACCACTGTCGGCGGTAATCATCAGGGAGGCCGCTGCAAGGATGCATGACGCCGAAATGGCAGCCACGACCACGCGAATCCGAGCGCGGACCAGATCAACGCGCTCCTTTGCAAATGGCTTGCGGAATGGCTGCTCGATATATCGCCAAGACAACCAACCCAGGACGAGCGTCGCCACGAGCGACACGGCGATTCCGCGAGGACCGAGATACACACCCCTCACGTTGCGCAGAAACGCGATCGCTGGCCAGTGCCACAGGTAGAGCGAATACGACATCAAGCCGATCGCTCGCAGCGGGCCAGCAGAAAGCAACCGCAACACAACCGGTTGTGAGTTCCCTCCCAGCCCCGCAGCGATAAGAAGCGCCGCGCCCGCGACGGGCGGAAGGGCCGCTGCAGCAGGAAAGGGCGTGGAGCGTGTGTACGTGAAGCATGGCACCAGCACTAGGCAAGCCCCGATGAAGGCAATCAGATTCCGCTGCATCAGCGGACGATCGCCGAGACGTCGCGTTAGCCCGGGCGCCGCCAAGGCCAAACCCGCGCCTGTAAGTAATTCCCAGGCACGGAATGGCAGGAGGTAAAAGACCGCTTGGGTATGGCTCGCGAGCATCACCACACTGGCTGCAAAACTGGCTCCTGCAAGCACCAGACATACCCCCGCCTTGTGCCGCGAAGGCCATTTGGCCACGGCAACAAGGAGCAACGGAAACACAATATAAAACTGCTCCTCGACTGCCAGTGACCACATGTGGAGAAGCGGCCGGAGATCGGACGACTCGGAAAAATAGCCCTGATCAAGGTGGAGCCAATAGTGGACATTGGCCGCCATGAGCAACTGCGCGAGGGCGTCCTTGGCTGTTGTGACGTAGTCCTCGGGGGCGAGCACCCAGTATCCGATCCCCAAGACGCTCAAGGTCGTAAACAAAGCGGCTGGCCAGATCCGCCTCAACCTTCGCTCCCAGAAAGCAAGCAGGGAAAAACTCCCCCGTTCGAGATCCGAGGCGGTGATCGTCGTGATCAAATAACCTGAAATGACAAAGAACACATCCACGCCGACATACCCTCCCGAAACGGGAAGGCCCGCGTGATAGAGGATCACTGCGATGACCGCGATGGCCCGCAAACCGTCGATGTCGGGGCGATACTTCACGTCGTGCGAGATACCGGAACAGCCGGCGAACTCTTGCTCCTGATGCGGATTCGAGAACCAAGGGGAGCAGCCATCCTGTCGCCCCACGACTCGATTGGCGAGGGCTGAATCGGAAACCGCTCAGTCTTTGCCATGATCATGCTGACGCCACGCGCGCGTCAAGAGTCCCGAAGGCCCCTGGCTTAGGTTTCTTGCATGAGGCGAGGACGAGCATCGCTCCGATCCTTCCATAGCCGAACCTCGGACGAGAACGAGCCAGTCGAAGCATCCTCTTCACGAGCGGTGCCTCGTCGGATCGCGGCTTCGCCTTAATGCTCGCTGCTGCGCGGCTGGTCGATTGCTTTGCAAGCCCTTCGCTCAGAGATCCCGAACTTCACTTGAAGCTCGGTCACCACCGCTCGCTTCAGGGAAGGGCTCACCAGCTTCCCTCCGAGAGATGTTCGCGTCTCTTGTTGTCGAGGGAGAGGTCGGCCACCCATTCCTTCAGTCGCCGGCTCAGCCTCGAGGGAACCCGCCGGTGGCAGACGTTCGAATCGTCTCGAACCCCCCAGAAACGCCGAGAGGCAGGCGGTTTTCACCTGCCTGCCTCATCGTGCCACCTCTTGCGAGAGTGGCTTAGCTCCCCGAGTAGGATTCGAACCTACAACCTACCGGTTAACAGCCGGCCGCTCTACCGTTGAGCTATCGGGGAATGGGTCGCACCGCACAAACGGCTCCCCTGCGGCGACGATTCACCAGGGGAGCCCCAAGAATACCCGATGAATCGGGGGGAAAAAAGCCCGCGGGACCGGGCCGGCAGACGGGATGAAAAGGGCTCGAATCGGGCCGGGATCGAGGATCCCGCCATCATCCCTTCCGCTTCTCCATCAACACCCGATTCCCCTTTTCGTTGTATTCGATGCGGGTCATGAACGTCCGCATCAGCATCACCCCCCGGCCACTGGGAACCTCGAG
>CALQRA010000098.1 GCA_943332855.1 Candidatus Kuenenia stuttgartensis | reverse complement strand
GAGCGGGTGGAGATTGCTCCTGCCGGCAGGGGACGACCGGCAAAGGCTTGGCGACCGACCGGGCGGGAAGCCGAGGCGGACGACGTGCTCCCCTCGGCGGACTACGTTTTCCGATCCGGGGTTCCCGGCGCAGAAAAGGCAAAAATCCCTCCGGCGACCCCGAAGTAGCGTTTCCCTCGGGATCCGCTTCGGTTTTCGGCGGTCGATTTTTGCCGGGGTCGATCTGGCGAAATCCGGAACAAATACAGAAACCGGGTCTGCTGTCTCCACTGCCGGGGACGTGCGGCGGGGTTCGGCTTTTTCGCCGGATTTCTCCGGATGAGGGTCGGCAAAAATAACTCCCTTGCCGGCAACGGGTTAGGGAATATTGCCTTTTCTCCAGACGGAACCCGCTCCACCAACTCGAGGGTTTCGGGGGAGAGTCAGCCGAGGCGGGCGGTTCGGCGGCGAGGAGAGGTGGAGGACCAGGAGGAGGGACCCGCCCGACCTCGGCTTTCTCGCAGTGGCAGGAACAGGCGATGCCGGCAGGAGGACTCCGGAGCCTCTCCCGATGGTTACCGTCAGTCTGCTCCTCCTGCTGTTCACAAGGCCGTTCCCCTCCGTCGTGAACCGAGAGGGACCCGTGGCTAAAGAGAGTGGCCTATTGTGATCGCTCGGAGTGCCCCGACCCCGCCGGTCGCATTCAAGGACCCGTTCCCGCAATCCTGCGGCACAGGAAAAAGAGTCTGGAAAATGGATCGCTCGCAGTGACCCGCCGGCAGACCGCTCGAATGAGGACCCGAGGCGATGGTCCGAACGACGTGCTGATCGTCGTCTGATCGTAGGGCTCCGGAGCCGGATCGCCGCAGGAGGGACCCGAGGCGATGCCGGCGGGGCGTGCGGATTTCTCAAAACCCGCCGGATTCGTTCGCGCGGCTGGCTTGGGTCATTCCGTGGCATTTGGATCGTGCGGCGGACCCCACCACCTCCACGACCCGGTGAAAAACGCTGCGGTGTTTTGCGGACGCACGCACGGAGCAGACGGGTCGGTTTATTGCGGGAAACACGGCTGGAGATGCGCTAGGCCCCGGCTGTCCGAGAGCGCTCGAGCGGACGCTCGGGGACGTGCTCGCCGGAGGGATGAAGGGCGATCCGGAGGGGGCGAACCCGTCGCCGGCATAGCCCCGGCATAGCCCCGACCCCTCTCGCCGGTCGCCGGCATTCCTGGTTCGAATGCCGAAATGCCTTGTTTTCAAGGCTCAATCAAAAACTGGGGAACTAGGATTCGAACCTAGACTAACTGGTTCAGAGCCAGTCGTGCTACCGTTACACCATTCCCCAAGAATGGTCTTCCAGGGCCCGATCCGGGGGGGATCGGGGGTGAAAGCGACGTCGGCGGCGGATTTCCCAGTTGGGAAAACCACCGGCCGGTCACTCCTGGAAGTGTCCCAGCGTACCGGCGAACCGGTGTGCTGGCAATTCGGCTCTTTGGAGGCCATTCTGGGAGGATCTGGGGGGCGGTTCGGGGCCCAAGGGGCGCGGAGACAGGAGACCGAGGATCCGAGCGGATCCCAGCGAGGTGAAACGTGTCGGCCTACAGTCTTGAGTTCGGTGCCGGGCCCCGCAGCGGGGAGAGGATGCCGCTTTTGGCCGATCGGACGGTGGTCGGTCGCCACCCCTCCTGCGACCTCGTCATCCCCGAGTCGTCGGTCAGCCGACATCATGCCGCGGTCATCCGGGAGGGGGGCCGGGTTCTGATCGAGGATCTCCGCAGCCGTAACGGCACCCTCGTCAACGACCGGCGGGTGGTCGGGCTGCGGCCGCTGAACGATCGCGACGAGATCACGATCGGTGAACACCGGCTCCGCTTCCGGGTCGCCGCGTCCCCGAACCCGGAGCCGGACTCCTCGACGCGCGACGACGACTACCTCGATTCCCACGCCGCCAGCTCGCTGATCGTCTCCGAGATGGAGTTGCCGCGCAACACCGACAACGCGCTCCCCGAAGCGAATGCGGCCGAGCAGCTCCGGGCCCTGTTCGGGATCAATCGGGCGATCGGTGCGTCGCTGTCGCTCGAGGAGGTCTTGCCGCGGCTTCTCGAGGGCCTGTTCGAGATCTTCCCCCAGGCCGACCGGGGCTTTGTGCTCCTGGTCGACCCCGATTCGGGCCGGCTCCTTCTGCGGGGCAAGAAGCTCCGCGGGCAGGGCCAGGCGGGCCCACCGCGGTTGAGCGTGTCGGTCCTCGACACCGTCGTCAAGACCCGGCGCGCAATCCTCTCCAACGATCTCCAATCCGATGCCCGCTTCGACGCCAGCCAGAGCATCATGTCGGGGTGGCTGCGGTCGGTGATGTGCGTCCCAATCTGCCGCGCCGATGGCAGCGTCCTCGGGGTCGTGCAGCTCGATGCGACGGCACGGGGGCGGGGGGAGTTCCGCGCGCGAGATCTCGAGGTCCTTGCCGGCATCGCCGGGGCGGCTGCCCAAGCGGTGGAGCAGGCCCTGGCGCACGACGAACGGATCCTCCAGGAGAAGCTCAACCGCGACCTCGAACTGGCCGGCGACGTCCAGAAGGCGCTCCTTCCCTCGAAACCACCGGAGATTCCGGGCTACGAGGTGTTCGACTTCTACGAGCCGGCCCGGCATGTCGGCGGCGATTACTTCAATTACGTTCCCCTCCCCGATGGCCGGATCGCCGTCGTCATGGCCGATGTGTCGGGCAAGGGTGTGCCGGCGGCGATGGTCATGGCGGTGCTCTCGGGGGATGTGAAATATTGCCTCGCCGCGGAGCCGGACCTCGTCCGCGCCGTGACCCGGATCAACGACAGCGTCTGCCGGAGCGGGTGGGATGAGCGCTTCGCCACCTTCGTCGCGGCGGTCCTCGATCCCCGCACCCACCGGGTGACCCTCGTCAACGCCGGCCACCTCCCCGCCTATGTCCGCGATGCCGCCGGCGGGGTGACGGCCGTTGGACCCGAACAGGGGGGGCTGCCGTTGGGGATGGCGGCCGAATGGGAATACCAAGCCTCGGAGATCGCGATCGAGCCGGGGACGACGCTCGTCTTCTTCACCGACGGCATCAGTGAAGCGATGGATGTCGAGGATCGGCTCTACGGTCTGGAACGGATCGAGGCCCAGGTGGGAAAGCCCGGCGGGAGCCCCGCGGAGGTCGGCCGCAGGATCCTCGCCGACGTCGAGCGGCACACCGCCGGCCAGGCCCGCAGCGACGACATGTGTCTGGTCTGTGTCGGCCGCGGGGCCGACGATGCCAGCGGCGGCAGTTCCCTCTCCCTGCGCCCCTCCGAACCGGCTCCGCCACAGAGCGGCCGGCAGCCCGATTCACCCGGCCCGCGCTGAATCGACCGGCCCGCGCTGAATCGACCGGCCCGCCCGGCGGCTGTCGGGGGAGTCGGCCGCGCCGATCAGCGTTTCGGTCGGGGGATCCTCCCGGCGGAACCGCCGCCCCCCCCTTTTCGGCCGCGCCCGCCGGCGCGGCGCGGGCTCCCGCCGCTCCCCTCGCCGCGCATGCCGCCGATTCGGTCGCGAATCGCGGCCGCCCGTTCGAAGTCCAGCTCGGCGGCCGCCTGCATCATGTCGGCCTCGAGCTGCTCGAGGAGCTCGGCCGACTGCCGCCGCCCCTCCTCCCCCTGCCCCACCGCCTCGAACGCCCTGTTCCGGGCCGACGATTCCGCCTCGATCCCCGAGCGGATCTCCTTGCGGACGGTCTCCGGCGTAATCCCGTGGGCGGTGTTGTAGGCCTGCTGGAGCTCGCGGCGGCGCGCTGTCTCGTCGATCGCCAGCTGCATCGATTCGGTGACCTTGTCGGCGTAGAGAATGACGCGGGCATCGACGTTGCGGGCCGAGCGGCCGATCGTCTGCATGAGCGAGGTCTCGCTCCGCAGAAAGCCCTCCTTGTCGGCGTCCATGATCGCCACGAGCGACACCTCGGGGAGATCGAGCCCTTCGCGGAGGAGGTTGACGCCAACGAGGACGTCGAACTTCCCCTCGCGGAGCTCGCGGAGGAGGTCAACGCGCTCGAAGGCGTCGAGCTCGCTGTGGAGCCAGCGGCAGCGGACGTTGCGCTCCTGGAAGTAGGCCGTCAGGTCCTCGGCGAGCTTCTTCGTGAGCGTCGTGACGAGGACGCGGTTGCCGGCTTTCACCGTCGTCGCGATCTCGCCGGCGAGGTGCGTGACCTGGTTCCGCGCCGGAACGATCTCGATGACCGGGTCGAGGAGCCCCGTCGGCCGGATCACCTGTTCGACCACCTCCCCGCCGGTGCGTTCCAGCTCCCACTCCCCCGGTGTCGCCGAGACGTAGATCGTCTGATGAAGCTTCTTCTCCCATTCGTCGAACTTCAGCGGCCGGTTGTCCATGGCGCTGGGGAGGCGGAAGCCATGGTCGACGAGCGTCGTTTTCCGGCTCTTGTCGCCGGCGTACATCCCGCGGACCTGAGGCACGGTGACATGCGATTCGTCGACAAAAAACAGATATTCCTCGGGGAAATAGTTGAACAGCGTCTCGGGCGTGCTGCCGGGGGCACGGCCGGAGAGGGGGCGGGAGTAGTTCTCGATCCCCGGGCAGAAGCCCGCTTCGAGGAGCATCTCGAGGTCGAAGCGGGTGCGGGCGGAGAGGCGCTGCGCCTCGAGGAGCTTTCCCTGCGACTTCAGCTCCTCCAGACGGGCCTCGAGCTCGGCGCGGATCGTCCCCACTGCCGCCCGGACCCGGTCCTCCGGCATGACGAAGTGGCGGGCGGGGTAGAAATAGGTTTCGTCTTTGCGGGCGGCCACCTCGCCGCTGGTGGGGTGGGTGACGGCGACCGACTCGATCGTGTCCCCCCAGAATTCGATCCGCGTCGCCAGTTCCTCGTACGGGGGCCAGATGTCGATCGAGTCGCCACGGACGCGGAACCGTCCGCGCTCGAGGGCGACATCGCTGCGCTCGTAGTGGATCGAGATCAGCTTCTCGAGCAACTGCTCGCGCGTCAGCTTCATCCCCGAGGCGAGGCGGATGACCATGGCCCGGTAATCGTCGGGCGAGCCGAGGCCGTAAATGCACGACACGCTCGCGACGACGATCACGTCGCGCCGGCTCACGAGGGCGCTCGTGGCAGCCAGTCGCAGCCGGTCGATCTCCTTGTTGATCGCGGCATCCTTCTCGATGTAGATGTCGCGCTGCGGGATGTAGGCCTCGGGCTGGTAGTAGTCGTAGTAGCTGACGAAGTAGTGGACGGCGTTGTGGGGGAAGAAATCGCGGAACTCGGCATACAGCTGGGCCGCGAGGGTTTTGTTGTGGGAGAGGACGAGCGTCGGCCGGCCGATTTGGGCAATACAATTGGCCATCGTGAACGTCTTGCCGGAGCCGGTCACGCCCATCAAGACCTGTGAGGCCCGCTCCTCGGTGACGCCGCGCACGAGGCTCTCGATGGCCGTCGGCTGGTCCCCCGCTGGGGCATAGGGGCTGACGAGCTCAAAGACGCCGGGGCGGGGGTTCATCGAGTGGGCTCCGACGGGGGTGCCGCCCCGGGGAGCGGCCGGAGGTGGGGAAGGAGGCGCGCGAGGGTGGCCTCACCGACACCGGGGACGTCGAGGAGCGACTCGGGCGTCCGAAAGGGGCCGTGGAGATCGCGGTGATCAACGAGGCGCCGGGCGAGCGCTGGGCCGACGCCGGGGAGCTGGGAGAGCTCGACCGTTCCGGCCGTGTTCAGATCGACGGTGAACCGGAGCGGGACAGCGGGGGGGGCATCGTGGTCGACCAAGCCGCCATGAAGCCCGCCGGCAGCCACGTACCAAGCCGCCATCCCCGCCAGGCAGCCGGCCAGAGCAACGGCGACCACCGGCTGGGCGCGCCGGGGGAATTGCTGCGCGATGAATCCCTCGGTGTCGGGTGAGCCCTTGGCCATGGAGTCATCGTACCGCCTTCCCCGCTCAGGTGTCGTCGCGGTACGCTGCGGCGCTGCCGGAGATGTATCCCGGCGGTGGATGTGTTGCGCCGGAGGTGCCATGGCTGCAGGTTGCGATCCCGTTGGAAATCCCCGATCCGGGCGGCGCGACCACCGCCGCCTCGAATGGGACGAGGCGCTCGAAGGGCTGGTAGCACGGCTGCTGCCGACCTGGCTGGGGGAGGATTTGGGGCACGAATGCGACTGGACGAGCATCGCCCTGGTTCCGGACAGCGCCAGAGCCGAACTCAACGTCGTCGCCCGGACGAGGGGGGTCGTGGCCGGGCTGCGGGGGGCGGGGATCGTGGCGGCGGGAGTCGATCCGCGCCTCGAGTGGCGTCCGGCCGCGGTCGATGGCGATGTCGTCGACCGTGGGGCGGTCGTGGCCCGGCTCAAGGGTCCGACGCGCAGCATCCTCACGGCCGAACGAACCGTGCTGAATGTCCTCGGCCGGATGTCGGGGGTGGCCACGGCCACGCGCCGGCTCGTCGACGCGGTCGCCGGCACGCCCTGCCGGATCTACGACACCCGCAAAACCGTCCCTGGCTGGCGGCTCCTCGACAAGGTCGCCGCCCGGGCCGGCGGCGGCTGGACCCACCGGATCGGGCTCTACGACGCGATTCTGATCAAGGACAACCACCTCGCGGCGGTCGAGGCGGCGGGGGCCGATCCGGCGGCGGCCGTGCGCCGCGCCCGCGAATTCGTTGCCCGGACGTTTCCCCCCGAGCGGGCTGAGGCGACCGTCGTGGAGATCGAGCTCGACACCCTTGACCACCTCCCGGCCGTGCTCGAGGCGGGCGCCGACATCGTCCTCCTCGACAACATGCCGGCCGAGCGGCTGGCGGTCGGGGTCGAAATCCGCAATCGCCTCCGCCCGGAGGTGATTCTGGAGGCTTCAGGCGGGATCTCCCCCGACACAGTCAGGACTATCGCCGCCTCAGGGATCGACCGGGTCAGCAGCGGATGGCCGACCCACGCAGCACCCTGGCTCGACGTGGCGCTCGATTGGGGCGCGGCCACGCGAAGTCTATGAAGATCATGCGGAAGGCATGACAGAAGAAAAGACGAGAGGAAATCGGCCGCCGTACGACCGACTCGGGGCCCGAATCGTCAAACGCCGAGGAGGCGATTGCGCTTCGTACGCCGTTCTGCCCGGAGGCGGGCGCGGCGACGGGTCTCGCTCGGCTTCTCGAAGAACTCGCGCCGCCGCATCTCTTTCTTGATGCCGCTGCGCTCGACCAACTTGCGGAAACGGCGAACCGCCTCCTGAATGCTCTCCCGTTCACGAACCGTGAGCTTGACCATACGAATCCCGATGAGCTGGAAATACCTAGAACGAAGCTCCAGAAGGTAGCCGAAGCAGCCCGGAAAGTCCATCCCGCCCCACCGCACTCCCCACCGGGCGATTCGGCGGGGAAAAGCCCCCCCGCGACGACCGCGGCTCCCCGCGGGGCTCCGGGGGCCGCGGTGACCGGGCTCGTGCCCCGGGAATCGGTCCGGGAATCGACTTGGATTGCCTGTTCTCTGCTCCCGCCACACAATTGTCCCCGCCCCCGCTGCCACGGAGCGCGGCCAGGCCCGTGGTCCTTTCCCGCGGGCCTCTGACTCCCGACCCTCACGCCTTTTTTCCCCTCTTTCATCCCCACCGGGCGATGGAGGGGGGAACCGACGGAACCTCCGATGATTGTCGCTGTCGCGCCGCTCGGCCCCCTTGACCAGCTCATCTTCTGGTCCGACGGCATCGCCGTGAGGGAGGGAATCCTGGCGCTGGCGGCTGTGGTCGCCTTTCTCCTCACGGCCCCCCGTGGCCGGCGCTGGCTCTCCTGGTTGTCGATCGCGCTCCTGGCGCTGTCGATGATCCCGTTGATCGCGATCATCATCTTCCCGTTTCCCAAGGTCGCTGATGCCGACCACGGGGTCGCCCACCATGTCCACCGGTTTCTTCTCCTCGCGTCGTTCCTCCAGTCGTCCCTGCTCTTGGTCGTGGTCTCTGCCTGGGAGCGCTTCACCCGGCCGATTCCGAAGATCTTCGTTGATGTCCTCCGTTGCCTGATGTTGGCCGTGGCGCTGCTGGTCGTCCTCTGGGACGCGGGGATCAATGCCGGCGAGCTCGTCACCGGCTCGGCGCTGGTCACCGCCGTGCTCGGGTTCGCCCTCAAGGACACGCTCGGCAATGTCATCGCCGGCCTCGCGATCCACGCCGAGCATCCCTTCGAGGTCGGTGACTGGATCCAATATGACGCCGTGCCGGCGCACATCGGCCGGGTCGTCGAGGTGAACTGGCGGGCCACGAAGGTGCTGACGCTCGACGAGGCCTACGTGATCGTCCCCAACGGTCAACTCGCCCAGGCCTCAATCCGCAATTTCACGAAGCCGGAGTCGTGGTCGCGCCGCTCGCTCTTTGTCGTCACCCCCTACGACGTCTCCCCTCAGCGGGTGCAGCGGATCATCCTCGACGCCATCCGGGGGAGCTTCGGCGTGCTCGAACACCCCACGCCTTCGGTCGTGACGAATAATTTCACCGAGCGCGGAGTGGAGCACTGGGTGCGGCTGTTCACCAACGACTTCGACAAGCGCGACCGGGTCGACGGCATGGCCCGCGACCGGATCTGGTTCGCGTTGGCCCGCCACGGGATCGAGATTCCGACCGCCACGCAGGCGATCCGGCTGACAGAACTCCCCCCCCCTCCCCTGCCGGAGCCAGCCGAGGCCCGGCTCGCCCGGCGGATCGAATCGTTGCAGCGGGTCGGGATCTTCGCCGGGCTGTCGCCGAATCAGCTCCGCCACATCGCCACCGAGGGACGCGAGTCGAGGTTTGCCGGGGGGGAGCCGGTGATCCGCCAGGGAGATCCGGGGGAGAGCCTGTTTGTCGTCCTCGAAGGGAGCGTCGAGGTGAGTGCCCGGGAGGCGGATGGCCTGCCGGTGGTGATCACGACGCTCGGGACCGGAGGCTTCTTCGGCGAGATGTCGCTGATGACAGGCGCCGCCCGCTCCGCCACGATCACCGCGAAGGTCGAGACGCGCCTCCTCGAGATCGACAAGGCGACGTTTCGGCCTGTCCTCGAGGCGCAGCCGGATCTCGTCGAGACGCTTGGGCTTGCCCTCGCCGCCCGCGCCGGGGAGCGTTCCACGGCCCTCGCCCGCGACGGACAGCGGGAGGATCCGCCGCGGCCGGACCTGTTCCAGCGGATCAGGGATTATTTCGCCATGTGACCGGCAGCGCTGCCGCCCTCTCTTTGGAGCCCTCGCGCCATGCGGATCGAACTTCTTCCCTCGAGCATCCCCTCGTCTGACCGGCAGTTCCTCGTGTCGTTCATTCTCAACGACACGGTGGCGATCGATGCCGGCTCGATCGGGCTCCTCGCCGATCTCGAGCGCCAGCGGGCGATCCGCCACGTGTTCATCACCCACGAACACCTCGACCACATCGCCAGCTTGGCGATCTTCCTCGAGAACGTCTACGAACCGGGGCCCGACTGCGTCGAGTTGCTCGCGGCGGCCGACATCCTCGAATTCCTCCACGGCGATGTTTTCAATGGGCGGGTGTGGCCCGACTTCTTTGAGCTCTCGAGCGCTGAGAATGCCTTTCTGAGGACGACCGTGCTCGAGCCGTTTGTGCCGGTGTTGCGCGGGGGGCTGACCATCACGCCGGTGCCGGTGTCGCATGGCGTCGAGACCCTCGGCATGATCGTCGACGACGGTCGCTCGGCGGTTGCTTTTCCGTCGGACACCGGCCCCACGGAGGATCTCTGGTGCCAACTCGCCTCGGTGCCCCATCTCAAGGCGGTGTTTCTCGAGGCGAGCTTCCCGGCGGCTTTAAGTGGGCTCGCAGCCCTCACCGGTCACCTCTGCACGCGGACGTTCCCGCTCGAGGCGGCGAAGCTCCCCGCCGGGGTGCGGAAGATCGTCGTCCACCGCAAGGTGCGGTACGCCGCGGAGATCGCCGCGGAGATCGCCGACCTAGGGCTCGACAACGTGGAGCTTGTTCAGCCCGGGCACGTCTACGAGTTCTGACGTCAGTCCTGCAGACGCCGTCTCTCCGATCAGCCCTTCCCGCGGCCTTGGCGCTTCCGGTCGTGCTCGGAGAGGAGGATCTTGCGGAGACGGATGACGTCGGGAGTCACCTCGATGAGCTCGTCTTCCTCGATGTATTCCAGCGACTCCTCGAGTGACATCCGCCGCGGGGGCTTGAGGAGGATGTTGCGGTCGCTGCCGCTGGCCCGCATGTTGGTCAGCTTCTTCTCCTTCGTCGGGTTGACGGTCATGTCGTCACTGCGGGCATTCTCGCCGACGACCATCCCCTCGTAGACCTCGTCGCCCGGTTGGATGAACAGGTCGGCCCGCTCCTGGAGGCCGTCGAGTCCGAAGGCGACCGCCTTGCCGGGGACCATCGAGATCAGCACGCCGTTGGCCCGCCCCGCCACCTCCCCTTCCATCGGGCTCCACTTCTCGAAGCGGTGGTGCATGATCGCCGTTCCCTGCGTGGCATTCAGGACGCGCGTCCGCAGGCCGATCAGGCCCCGGGCCGGGATCGAGAACTCGGCATGGGCAAACTCCCCGCGGTTCCCCATGTGGCGGAGCTGTCCGCGACGCGAGCCGGTCAGTTCCATGACCGGCCCGAGCTTGTCGTGCGGGACCTCGACGACGAGCGACTCAAACGGCTCGAGCGTTGTGTCGCCCTCCTTGTGGAGGATGACGCGCGGCTTGCCGACGGAGAGCTCGTAGCCCTCGCGCCGCATCGTCTCGATGAGGACGGAGAGATGGAGCAGGCCGCGACCGGAGACGGAAAAATTATCGGAGCCCGCGATCTGTTCGACGCGCAGGGCGACGTTCCGCTCGAGCTCCTTCATGAGCCGGTCGCGCAGATGCCGCGTGGTGAGGAACTTGCCGGAGCGGCCCGCCAGCGGCGAGCTGTTCACGCCGAAGACCATGTTGAGCGTTGGCTCGTCGACGGTGAGGCGCTCGAGCGGGCGGGGATCGGCCGGATCGCAGATCGTGTCGCCGATCTCGACGTTCTCCATCCCGCTGACGGCACAGATGTCGCCGGCGGTGGCCTCCTCGGCATCGACCTTCCCGAGCTTGTCGAAGAGCTGCAGCCCGCCAACCTTCGACGGCACGAGTGTCCCCTTCGACGTTGACCGGACGATCTGCTGTCCCTTCATGATCTTCCCCGACTCGAGCCTGCCGACGGCGATCCGGCCGACGTAATCGGACCAGTCGAGCGTGGTGACGAGCATTCGCAACGGCGCCTCTGGATCGATCGCCGGGCCGGGGACCTTCTCGATGACGAGGTTCAGCAGCGGCTCCATCGTCCCCTCGCGGACGTTGACGTCGTGCGAGGCGAAGCCGTGCCGCGACGAGGCATACACGAACGGAAAGTCGGCGAGGTCGTCGTCGGCTCCGAGCTCGAGGAACAGCCCGAGGATCTCGTCGAGGACCTCGAGCGGCCGGGCGTCGGGGCGGTCGATCTTGTTGATGACGACCACCGGCAGCAGCCGGGCCTCGAGCGCCTTGGAGAGGACGAACCGGGTCTGGGGCATCGGCCCCTCGGCGGCATCGACGAGGACGAGGGCCCCGTCGGCCATCCGCAGCACCCGCTCCACCTCGCCGCCGAAGTCGGCGTGGCCGGGGGTGTCGATGATGTTGATCTTCGTCCCCTTCCAGTCGACGGAGATGTTTTTGGCGAGGATCGTGATCCCCCGCTCCCGCTCGAGGTCGTTGGAGTCGAGGATCCGCTCGCCGGAGACCTGGCTGGCGCGGAACTGCCCGCTCTGTCGCAGCAGGCAGTCGACGAGCGTCGTCTTGCCATGATCGACGTGCGCGATGATGGCGATGTTGCGGATGTCGGAGCGGCGGAGGAGCGGGGCGGAGGCGGCGTCGGAGGGGCCGGACATGGGGTGTTGCCCGGCGGACCGGGCTTCTCGGGGCGGGGAGGAGTGCGCTCGCCGGGATCGGGAGCGGGCGGGATCGGGCTGGTGAGGGGAAACCTCCCAGTATCCCTGACGGGGGGTGGTTCCGTCCAGTGAGGAAGGCGTGTGGGCCACGCCACCCCACTTCGCGGTCAGTCCCCGCGGCGCGAGGCGGCGTAGAGCCGGTCGAAGAGCTCTGTCGGCGGCTCCCCCTCCTCAAGCTCCGTCCAGGCGGCACGGAGGGGGGGCGTTTCCGGGGCCGCGGCGGCGGCGCTTGTCTCCGCGGCGCGGGCGGCAGCGGTGGGGCCGACGAAGACCGCCACGAGCTCATCTCCGCCAAGACGTGCCAGGAGCCGGGCGTCGGGAGCAAGCGACCGGAGCCGTTCGGCGGCCCGGCGGAGGAGTGCATCCCCGGCGGTGAAGCCGTGGAGGATGTTGGTTTGCTTGAGGCCGACCAGATCGACGAGCACGCAGGCAATCGACGAGGCTGCGGCGGCCTTGGCGTCGAGCGTGAGCAACGCTTCGAGGGCATCCCGCGCCGACAGCCCGGTGAGCGGATCGAGGGCCGGGCCGTGGTCGTGATGGCAGGCGTGGACCACCGTCCGGCGGCGGAAACAGGCCGGCCCCTGAGGGCGGCGGGAAGGATCGCGGTGCCCGGCAGAGGAGAGAATCACGGGACCACTCAGTCAGCGCGGGGAGTGCATCGAGACGCGGTCGAACTTCCGGGACAGGACTGCCCGGGGGTGATCAACTGGAGACGGAGGGACTCGAACCCTCAACCCCCGCGTTGCAAACGCGGTGCTCTGCCAATTGAGCTACGTCCCCGAAAGGTTTGATGCCCGGCGGCCGGGTCCCGAACCACCAACCGGGCCCATCCGCGGCCGCGTCCCGAACCACCAACCGGGCCAATCCGAGGCCGGGTCCGCGGACTAAGCCAGCGTGCCGATCAGCCGCGGCCGGGTCCCGAACCACCAACCGGGCCCATCCGTGCCCATCAGCCGCGGCCGGGTCCCGAACCACCAACCGGGCCCATCCGTGCCCATCAGCCGCGGCCGGGTCCGCGGCCTCAAACTGCGCGCGCCAAGATTCGAACTTGGGACCTCTACCTTATCAGGGTAGCGCTCTAACCAGCTGAGCTACGCGCGCTCGCGGCGCCCACGACGAACTTAGAACGTCGACGCCAGCGCCAAAGTATCGGCCGTCGCGGCCGGATTGCAACCCTCGCCTCCGCTGCGGGGGGATGGGGAGGGTGAGGGGCTGGCGGGGCTCTGCAGTAACGCGCCGCGCCGCCGGCAAAGTCGGCCTATTTTGCCCTCTTTTCGGCCGCGTGGGGCGGGGCTGGGGGGAATGGGGGAATCAGCGCTCGGGGGGGGAAAATGGGGGTGGCGCCGGGGCCGGTTCCCGCTACGTTTCTCGTCGCATCCGCCCATCGAGGAATCCATTCCATGATCTCCATGCAGCTCTCCCACCCCCCCCTGCCCTGCTTCCGCACCCCAGTGGCGTCGCTTGTCGCCGTGGCGGCGCTGATCGCCGCGCCCCTCCCGGCGGCGGCGCAGCCGACGGTCGAGTACGCCCTGGGGCTCGCGCCGTTTCAGAAGAATGTCGATTACGACAAGCTCACCGCCGATCAGGCGAAGGGGGCGACCCTCAAGATGGAGAAGGAGGGGGGGCTCAATGCGTGGGTGGTGCGCGGGCCGCGCGGGGAGGTGCTCCGCAGTTTTGCCGACACCAATGCCGACAAGGTCGTCGACCGCTGGAGCTACTTTAAAGACGGCATGGAGGTCTACCGCGACATCGACGCCGACTTCAACGCCAAGGCCGACCAGGCGCGGTGGGTGAACACTGGCGGCAGCCGCTGGGGTATTGACGAAGACGAAAATGGCACGCTCGATGCTTGGAAGAGCCTCTCGGCCGAGGAGGCGACCGCGGAGATCGTGGCAGCGCTGAAGGCCCGTGATCCGGCGCTCTTCACCCGCCTCCTTCCGACGAAGGACGATCTCGTCACGGCCGGATTCGCCGAACCGCTCCTCACCGATCTCCTCGAGCGGTCCGAGAAGGCCGGCAAGGATTTTGCGAGCTTGGCCAAGGCCCAGCAGCAGATCGGCGCCGATGCCCAGTGGAACAACATGCTTGCCGCCCAGCCTGGCCTCCTTCCGGCCGGTACGCCCGGTGTGGCGAAGGATGTCCTCGCCTTCGACAACGTCGTCGCGCTCATCGATGCCGGTGCCAAGGGAGCTTCGGGGCAGGTCTACGTCGGCTCGCTCGTCCGCTGTGGCGATGTCTGGCGGCCGATCGACGCTCCGCAGGTTCCCGGGGCCCAAGGGGAGATCGCAGAGTCGCTCGGGTTTTTCACGCCGCGGATGTCGTCTGGCACGGCCAATGGCGAGGTGCCGGCGGAGGCCGAGGCCCTCAAACCGCTCCTGGCGAAGCTCCGCGAGATCGAGGGGACGCTCCGCAGCGCCACCGGCAAGGCCCGCGCCGCGGCCGCCGCCGAGCAGGTCGAGGTCCTCGAGCAGGTGGTGGCGGCGGCGGAGGCCGATCAGACGTCTTTCTGGACGCGCCAGCTCGCCGAGACCGTCGCCGCGCTGGTCCAGGAGGGCTCCCTGGCCGGCGGCATCGAGAAGCTCGAAGCCCTCGTGGCTGCCAGTACCGATGACGAGCCGCTCCAGGCCTTTGCCGCCTTCCGTCTCGCTTCGGCCCGTTACGCCGCGGCGATGCAGGCTGCTGGCGCCGATGTGGGGAAGGTGCAGACGGCCTGGCTCGAGGAATTGGCCGAGTTCGTGAAAGCCCATCCGACGGCGCCGGACACCGCCGAAGCGCTCCTCCAGATGGGGATCGCCGACGAGTTCGGCGACAACGAGGACGACGCCCTCTCCCGGTACGAGGCGATCGTCAAGGATTTCCCCGACTCCGCCTCGGCGAAGAAGGCCCGCGGAGCCTGCCGCCGGCTCCAGAGTGTTGGCAAGACGCTGGCCCTCTCCGGGACGGCCGTCGACGGCAGCAGCGTGTCGCTGGAGTCGCTCAAAGGCGTGCCGGTGCTCGTTCACTACTGGGCAACCTGGTGCGAGCCCTGCAAGGTCGACATCGCGCAGATCAAAGAGCTCTACACGAAATACGGGCCGAAAAAGTTTGCCGTCGTCGGGATCGCGCTCGACACCGACAAGGCCCTACTCGCCAAGTATCTCGGCCAGAAGCCGATTCCCTGGCCGCAGCTCCATGAAGCGGGCGGGCTCGACGGCCGGTTGGCCGAGGAGCTCGGCGTCTTGACGCTGCCGACGATGTTCCTCCTCGATGCCGACGGGAAGGTGGTCGATCGCAACCTCGTCATCGCCGACCTCGAGAAGAAGCTCGAGGAGATGGTCGGGCAGTGACCGGAATAGGATGACGGTGGCGCGGTGGTTTGCCGGCGGCAGCTTCCCCCCGGCCCGCGCCCGGAGTTGGGATGATCTCTTGGAGGAGGATGGCGATGCCTGTGGCTGCATGGCCGGTGAGTCCGGTGGTCGTCGTGTTGGGGGGAATCCAGCTGTTTGGGCTGGTCGCCGCGGCGGGGGCCCGCTTGGCCCAGGGCACACGCTATGAATCGGCCTCCCAGTGGGGGTGTGTCGCGGCGCTAGGCGTGGTCGGGGGCCTGTGCGGCTACGGCATCCAGTTTGGCCCGCATGCCGCCGCCACCTCGGCGGTGACGCTCCTGGTGATGACGATGATCGCCGTCGTCGATCTCCGCCAAGCTTGCTGACGCCGCCGCTTTCCGGTGGGTGGCCTGTCTCCGCGCCATGGGGGCCCGGTCCGCCCCGGCTTGCCCCTCCTCCCCCTCCAGTCGGCACCGGAGGCTTTTCCGTGCAAACCGGAAAAAGACTCCCGCTCGGTGCGACCGACAGCCGAAATACCAGGCAGGAGCATCCACGCATGCCCCGATCGGTCGGACCGTGGGTCACGACAGTCCGGGCAATGCTGCCGAGCCAAGGAGTCATTCATGTCCATTTCGAGGTCCACGTTCCTGGTCGCGGTGGTCGTGGCGTCCGCGGTGACGTCTGCCGCCGGTGCCGACGATCTAGCGTCCGCCGTGGCCGGCAAGCTCACTGCGAGCGAGGCGGTGAAGGGACACAAGGTGAACGTGCGGGCCAAGGCCGGCACGGTGTTCCTTGAAGGTCAGGTCGGCAGTCCCGGCCAGATCGCCGCGGCCGAGGCTGCCGCCAAGTCGACCGACGGGGTCGAGTTGGTGGTCAACCGTCTGACGGTTGCGGAGTCCGCCTCGGGCGGATTGCTCAACACTTTCTCGATCCCGTCGTCGATCCGTTCGGCGGCTGGGTTCGGTGCCAAGCCGAAGGCCGAGGCGCCGCCGGCCGACGAACCGAGCAGGGTGCAGCTGACCCAAGCGGTCGGCAACCCGCGCGGCGGAGCGCCGTCGGGCCCCCGTCCGCTCGGGGCCCCGCAGGCCCGGCCGATGCAGCCCCACGCCGCCCAGCGTGGCCCGGTCGGCCAGCAGACCGCCCTCCGGCAGCCGATGAACATCCCCGGTCCGGGGGCCTACGAAGGCGCCGTCAACGGTGCCATGGGGGGCGTTCCGGGGGGGATCCGTGACGGCCAGGTCGTTCCCGGTTCGGTGCGCTACAGCGAAGGGGGCCCCGGTGGCCCGGCCCAGTATGGTGGCCCGGCCCCGTAGGTGGGGGCTCCCGGCATGGCCGGTCCTGGTGGCGGCCTGGGCGCTCCGATGCCAGCCCGGGGAATGGGAGTCGGAGCTGGTGCGGTGCCGATGCGGGGCGACGGGCCGAACATGCCCAACTACGCCTGGCCGAGCTACGCCGCTTCCCCGAACGCCGCGGCCGTTCAGTATCCCTCGCAGTATTCCCCGACCGCCTGGCCTTACATCGGGCCGTTTTATCCCTACCCGCAGGTGCCG
>CALQRA010000097.1 GCA_943332855.1 Candidatus Kuenenia stuttgartensis | reverse complement strand
GTCGGTCGGCGGGGCCAGTGGCCGCGCGTCGAATCATCAGCTTCAGTCGAAAGGACGTGAGGGATGGCATCCGTGAGTGCGGCTGACGACGGGGGAAAAGGGGGAGAGGGGGGGAAGGAAGACCGCTCGGGGCTCTCAACGATCATCGATGCTGCTCGGAGAGGGGGGCAAGAGTCGCTCGACCGGCTCCTCAAGGTGGCCTACGTCTACTGCCGGCTGTTCGCCATCCAGCAGACGCCGAAGCGAATGTCGGCGAAGTTCGATCCATCGGACGTCGGAATGGTGTCGATCGTGGATGTGGCGCGCGACATCCGCTCGTTCCAGGGACGCAGCCGCGAGTTTTTAGGCTGGCTCCGGCAGATCGTTCACCATAACGCCATCGATCTCCAGCGCCGGCATGCCCGATCAGCCGAGAAGGAGTGCCTGGACGAATCCGGATTGCACGACATCCCCGCCCCCTCCGCTGCCGACCCGGTGCTCCGCATGGAAGAGATCGAGCAGGTCGAGAAGGCGATGGAGAAGCTCTCCACGGATCACAAGGCAGTGCTCCGCCTTCGGGTCTGGGATGATCTGAAGTGGGAGGAGATTGGGCAAAAGTTGAATCGCTCTGCCGATGCCTCGCGGCAGCTTTTTGCCCGGGCGCTCGACGCGGTGCGGAGTGACTTCGGGGGAAGTGCTTTCGGTGCGGGCCGCGGCGTCTAACACCGCTCCATGACACTCCCCCCCCCCGCTCCAGACAATCCTCCCGAGGAGGATCGGCCAGGTCCAGGTCCAGGTGACGGGGCGCCCGGCGATCTGGCGCCACTCGACGCCGCCGTCAAGCGGCTGGCTGCGATCGACGACCAACTCGCCGGCCTTGCCACGCCTGGCAACGCCGTCGCCGAGGACGCCGCGATCACCCCCGAACTGGCCGAACGGCTCGACACGCTCCTTCTCCTCCGGATGGTGGCGGCGGGGGAGGCGAAGGCGCCACCGCCGCTGATGATTGGGAAGTTCCGCGTCATCCACAAGATCGGCGAAGGGGGCTTCGCCGAGGTCTTCGAGGTGATCGACACGAAGCTCGTCCGCCGCGAGGCGCTGAAGATCGCCCGCCCCCAGATCGTTCTCGACACGGGGAAGAAGAAACGGTTTATCCGCGAGGCGAGACACGCCGCGAAGATTACCCATCCGAATGTCGTCATCGTTCATGAGGTGGGGGAGCACAACGAGCTCCCTTACATCGCCCAGGAGCTGTGCGGCGAGAGCCTCGCCTCCTGGCTCGAGCGCCATCCCGGCCCCGTTGATCCTGCGATGGCCGCCGGTGTTGTCCTGGCCCTCGCCGAAGCGGCTCACGCGGCCCATGCCGTGGGCGTCATCCACCGCGACATCAAGCCAGGGAACGTTCTCCTCGTGCCGAGCGACGACGGCCCGCTCCCCCCCGACGACCGGCCCGAGACGCGCAGCACCGTCGGGGAGCCGGAGGGAGTGCGACGGCAGGGGGTGAAGCTCGGTGACTTCGGATTGAGCGCCTCGATCGTCAGCATCGATCACGATTCCCCCAGCGGCGCCCCCACCGAGATCGGTACGAGGCTGGGGACGCCGGAGTGGATGGCCCCCGAGCAGGTCAACCCGGCGCTCGGCCCGATGGATGCCCGGACCGACGTCCATGCCCTCGGCCTCGTCCTCGACCGACTTCTGACGGGGCGCTGCGTGAATGCCGGCCCGTCGCTCGACTCCATCTATCGGCGCGTGCTCGACGTCGAGCCGGAGCCGGCCGACCGCATCGTGCCGGGGATCCACCCCGATCTCGTCGCCGTCTGCAGCAAGTGCTTGGCGAAACGGCCGGGCGATCGCTACCAGTCGACGTCGGAACTCGGCGTCGACCTGTCGCGCTTCCTCGACGGCCGGCCGACGTTCGCCCGACCCCTCACCCCGGCTCAGCATGCCGGCCGCTGGCTGCGGCGCAATCCCACGCTCGCCGGCGCGATCGCCGCCGCCCTGGCCGCGGTTGTCCTCGGTGGCCTCGTGATCGAGGAGCGGGCCCGGGGGATCGCCCGCGAGGCGCGGGAACGGGCCGAGAAGGGGGAGCGCGATGCCGCCCGTGATCTCCGCCGCGCCTTCGAGACCTTCCGACTTGGCAATGCTGACGAAGCCGTCGCCGACCTTCGGAAGAGCGCCGCCGCCGATCCGGCGCTCGCCGATTCGATCGCCGGCGGATGGCTCCTCGCCCGGACGCATGGCGAAATCGCCACGCTCATCGACCGGAGTGGGAAAGCGTCGCCAGGGAACGCGGATGCCTTGCAGATCCACTCTCTCGCCCTCTCACCGAGCGGTGACCTGCTCGCTGCCGGCGCAGCCGACGGGACGCTCGTCTTCCTGCCGCTCGCTGCCGATGGCACGGCTGCCGGAATACCGCGCGAGATCGATGTTGGCCACGAGATCAATCAGGTCGTGTTCAGCCCCGATGGAGAGATCGTGGCCACGGCCGGCATGCTCCGCAAGAAGAACGATGACGCGAACGAAGAGCCCGACCCGCCCGATGAGACCGAGGACAAGGTGCCTGTCGACGTGGGCCGGGTGCGGCTCTGGAACGTCGCTGACGGCAGCCATCGCCGCGACCTCGAGCTTCGCGGGAGCGAAGTCTTTTCCGTCGCCTTCTCGCCAGCCGGGGAGCGCGTTGCATGGGGGGGCGTTGACCGTGGGATCCGTGTGGCGGAGCTTCGGGATGCGGAAGTGGATCGAGGGGAAATCCGACCCTTCGATACGCCCTGGAATGTCGACGGTGTGCCGTCCGACCGTGAGACGCTGCGGAGTGCCGAAGCCGACATCGAAATGATGACGTTCCTCGACGACGAGCGGGTGCTCGTCGCCATCCACGAGCGGGTCTGTGTGGTCGATCTTGCGAGCGGACGGATCGAACGGTCGTTCCGTGGGGACTGGGGGGACATCCAATCCTTTACGCTCTCGCCCGACGGACGCCGCCTGGCGGCCTGCGGGTGGCGTGAGCGAATGGTTCGGATCTGGGACTTCGACACGGGATCGCTGCAACTCGAGATCGAGGAGCATCCGGAGCGCCTGAACGGGTGCGGGTTTTCCCCCGACGGTCGGCAGATCGTGACCGGATGCAGGGACGGCGTCGCTCGCACCTTCGATGCCACAACCGGGCAGCTCGAGCAGGAGATCGTCGGTCACATCGGACGGATCTGGAGCACGCTCTACCATCGGTCGGGGCGGATCGTCTCCGCCGCTGGCGATGGCTCCGTTCGGCTCTGGGATCCCGCCGTCGCCACGGAAATGCTCGGCACGACGCAGATCGAAATCCCCGACCTCGAGACGGCCCGGTCAGCCCTTGACCTCGGTGGCGGGCAATGGCTCGTCACACCACGTTTCGGTAAGGCGGTCGTGCTCGGCGACGGGCGACCGGAGGTGACACTGGTCGATCCGGCAGGCGATGCCGAGATCTTCGCTTCGGCCGTCGACGTTTCAAGGCGAAGGATCGCCTTTGCGACCAACCAGGGCCCGATCGTCCACCGCTTTCCCGAGGGGGGGGAGTTCGGTGAGCCACTCCTCGCTCCGGGCGGGTTTGATACCGGCTTCGTGGCGTTCGGGCCAAAGGGCTGGTCGTACGCTGGTGAACGGGACTTGCAAGGCTCCCTCATGGTCTGGTCGCCCGACCTCACGACGCCGCGCTGTCTCAAGGGCGGGCAGGGCGAAGGGGGGATCGGCTCCGTCGCCTTCACGAATGTTCCTCGGCCCAGATTGGCAATGTCGAAACGTGCGGCCATCACCCTCTACGATCTCGGTGCGGATGGGGCCCCAATCGCGAGGAGCGGGCGGCAGCTGTGCGACTTCGGCAGCGAACTGGGGGTCGATATCGTCCTTTCCTGGTCTCCGGACGGTGAAAGCCTGGCCGTCGGCGCGCTCGAAGGGAACGCGTTGATTGTCGATGCCGAGAGCGGGAGCGTCGTCGTCGAGCTGTCGTCGTTCGCCACGATGGTGCGTGGCATTCTTTGGGCGCACAACGGCCGGTCAATGATCGTGGCCGACGACCGCTGCATCCGGCTGTGCGATGCGGTCAGCGGCGCCACACTCGACGAGATTCGGCCCGGCTGGGCGATCAGCAGCATCGGTTTCGTCGAGGGAAGCGATGGCCGGCAATTGTTGGCCGTGACGGGAAGCCGGCTGTTGCTCTCCCGCCGTCTCTACCACCGGAGCGTCGAGACCCGCCCCGACGACGGTCGATTGCTCCTCCTCGACCTCAGCCGGCGGCTTCCTGCTGCCGCGCTGGAAGAATGACCACGGCGGTCAGTAGCGGGCCTTCCGGCCGAGCTTCTTGAGCCGGTTCATGCGGACCACGCTCCCTGTAAAAACTCCCTCCGGCCAGTCGCCGGCGGCGAGGATATTTCGGTAGATCCCCTTCTGCTCGTAGGCGTTGACGCCGAGGCCGGCGAGATACTGGAGCCGGAGATTCGAATCGCGGTTGATCTCGGCGTCGGCGAGCCAGCCCTGCAGCTGCGGGCCGGCCGCCACGAACGAGGCAAAGAGGTCGGCGGCATTCGAGCAGCCGATGTCGGCCAGCGACTCGCGCAGCGCTTTTGTGCCGGGCCCCCGGAGGCGCTGGTCAATGCGGTCGAGGTCGATCACCGTCGGGCCGTTGCAGCCGAGGAGGACGAGGTCGTAGCCCTCGCCGCCAGCGGTGTTGCCGAACACGAGGCCGTCGGGGAAGACCTCGAGGAAGGTGGCGATCTCGCTCTTCACCGCCGGCGTCCCCGCCTCGTAGAGCTGGACAAAGACCGTGATCACGCCGCCGGGGGTCAGGTGGTCGCGGGCCGACTGGAAGAACTCCCGGGTGTAGAGATTGGCTGCGCCGCGCACCCAGGGGTCGAAGGGATCGCTCGTGATCGCGTCGAAGCGGTCGGTCGTGGTGCGGAGATAATGGCGGGCGTCGTCGATCGTCACGGTCACCTTCGGATTGCGGATGACATCCTGATTGATCGGCCCGAAGAATTCGGCCGCGGTCCGGGGCACCTCCGCCTCGATCTCGCAGATCGTCTCGGCGACGACGGCCGGATCGACGCTCACGCTCCCCGCCGTCACCCCCGCCCCGCAGCCGATGACAAGCACCGACCGCGGGTTTTCCGGGACGAGCGTCGCCATGTGGCCGAGCATCCGCTGGAGACGCATGTCCTGCGGCTCCCCCGAGGCCTGCACCTTGCCGGCATTGTGGTAGTTGAGGGAGCCGTCGGCCGATCGCGACACCGCCAGCGTGCTGTCGGCCCCCTCGCGGACGGCGAGGAACTCCACCGGTTGCTCGCTGAAAACCGCCGCCAGCCGCCCCCAGGCCACCAAGCCCGGCGCCAACTCCGGAACCCGCGGCACGAGCCAGACGGCGAGGAGGATCGCCGTGATCGCAGGGACGATCCGCGGCCAGCCGGCCAGCCCCGCAACGCCTTGCCGCCGCGGCGGCATGGCGACGACGGCCGCCACGGCCGCCGTGGCGATGAGGATTGCCTGGGTGGCCCGGCTGCCGGCGCCGGGGAGGAGCCAGAGGGCCGCCGCGAGGCTGCCGAGGACGGCGCCGAAGGTGTTGGCGGCGAGGACGGCCGCCGTGGCCCGCGGCGTGTCGTGGCCGTCGCCCGCCACCGCGCCGATCGCCAGCGGCAGGCTCGCCCCCCAGAGGATCGCCGCCGGGAGAACGGCGACAAGGCAGCGGACGAAGTCGATCTGCAACTGCCCCCAGGGGGAGGCGGCGAGGCGCGGGTTAACGGGCCAGGCCGGCAATTCGACCCCGAGCCACCACGCTCCCCAGGCGATCGCCGGGACGAGCGCTACCTGGCACCAGGCGAGCCACGGCCGTGGCGGGCGGAGGTGACCGGCGATTGCGGCGCCGATCCCGATGCCGGCGAGAAAGCCGGCGAGAATCAGCGAGAAGGTGTAGGTCGTGCCGCCGAGGAGGAGCGTGAGGAGACGCGTCCAGACGACCTCGGCCGCCAAGCCCGTGGCACCGGAGAGGCAGGTGACGACAAGCACCCCCTGGTCGAGGCGCGGCGAAGATCGCCCTTGTCCGGCAGCCGACTCCGCTGCCGAGAGCGCCGCGGAGCGCTCGGCACCGCCGCGCCGTGCCAGCCCGGCGACCCACAGCGCCGCCAAGAGGTTCAAGCTGACTGCCACGAACGTCGCGAAGCGCGTGTCATGGAGACGGAGCAGATAGAAGCCGGCGAGGAGGCAGCCGATGACACCGCCGAAGGTGTTGGCTGCATACAGACCGGCCACCTGGCGGGCGGCCCGGCGACCTGTGCCGAGGGCCCGGGCGGCAATCGGCAGGGTGCCCCCCATCGCGAGCGTGGGAACGAGGAGGAGGAGGCCGACGGCGAGCCACTGGATCGCCCCGGAAAGGGCCCCGGTGGCGGCGATCGCGCCGGGGAGCAGCAGCCCGCAGAGGGCCGTGAAGGCCTCGAGGGCCGCGCAGGCCCGGAGCGGATTGGTCGTCGGCGGGATCAGCCGCGGCATCAGGATCGCCCCCGCCCCGAGGCCGGCCATGAAGGTGGCGAGGACGACGGCGAGCGCCCGCGTCGCCCCCCCGACCTGGAAGACGAGGAGCTGAAACCAGACGATCTCGTAGACGAGCGCCGCGGCGCCGCTGGCGACGAACAGCGGGAGGAGCGTCGAAGCAGGTTTCATCAGGCGTCGCGCATCCCTTCCCCGTGAATCGACCGGCCGGATCGTAGCAGCAGGCTTCGAAAGGCGCCAAAACAGCCGGGCCCCGAATCGGCGCGGATTTTTGCTTGTCTTCCGGAGGAGCACGGAGCGATAATGGATGTCGGCATCCGGAAATCGTGGCACCGGGACCGACACTCCGACGGAGGATTCGATGAGAACATCGTTCCAGCGGCATCTGGCGGCCGGGTTCTTGACGCTCGTCGCCGTCGCCGTGGTGGTGCCGGCGGTCTCGATGAGCCGCCCCCCCCTGGCGGCCCAGGAGCCGACCGTCGGCGACAAGCCCAACGACGTAGCGATCTTCATGCGCGCCAAGCTCGGCCACTCGCAGCTTGTCTTAGAGGGGCTGGCCCTGGCCGACTACGACCTCATCGCGCGCGGGGCCCACGATCTGGCGCTCGCCAGCCAGGCTTCGAGTTGGCAGGTGCTGCAGACGGAGGACTACGCCCGGCAGAGCCGAGAGTTCCGCCGCGCGTGCGAGTCGTTGCGATCCGCCGCGAAGGACAAAAACCTCGATGGCGCGGCGCTGGCCTGGATGGAAGTCACGCTCAAGTGCATCCAGTGCCACAAGTACGTCCGTGACGTCGGCACCGGCAACTGACCCTCACCCCGCCGGCGTGAGCGTGAGGCGACGGAACTCGATCGGTCCGTGGTCCCCCTGGAGAAGGATCGGCCCAGAGGCGCCCTCGTCGGAATCGATCGCCCCCCCGGTGATCCCGGGGATCAACTGCCGGTCGATGATCCGCTCGCCGTTGAGCACGACGGTGACGCGGCGGCCGACGAGCGTGATCTCGACCTCCTGCCATTCCCCCGCCGGCTTCGCGGCATTGAGGCAGGGGGTGAGGAATCCGTAGACGCCACCAATCCGGTGGCTGTCGGCCTCGCCGCCGAAGTTGTCCTCGATCTGCACCTCGTAGCGGCCGCGGAGATAGATGCCGCCGTTGCTCCCCTTGGGATAACGAAACTCGGCGCGGAGCTTGAAGTCGGCAAACGTGCCTTCGGTGCGGAGGTTGTTGCCGGGATCGGCATTGACGAGGATCCCGTCCTTCACCCGCCAGCCATTGGCCACCGCGGCGTGCTGCGGCGTCCAGCCGGAGAGGTCGCGGCCGTTGAAGAGATCGACGGGCTTGCCCCAGGCCGGCTCGGGGTGATCCAGCGGCGGGGCCCGATGCCCCTCGAAGCGGATCGGTTTGCCAGCGGCGTCGGTGATCGTCCCTTCCAGCCCGCCGGCGGCGAGTCGCCCTTCGACGACGAGATCGGTGGAGCGGTCTTCCCACTGCGGCGGGATCACGAAGCGGAAGGTCTCCGCGCCGCCGTCGCTGGTGGTCTCGATCGTGGCGATCGGGCGGGCGCTGCCAAACTGCCCGACGAACCGGCCGACGAGCGTGTTCCGCCCCGACTTCGTCACCTCGAGCCAGGCGGGGTGGTCCCCGCCGGCGGCATGGACGGTGAGATCAAAGCGACCGAGCAGTCCGGGGGGCGGATCGGCCGCGCCCCCGCACCGAACCAGACCCAGGAGGGAGAGGACGATCGCGAGGGCAACGAGCCGGCGGGGCATGGAAAAAACTCCGAAGACCATGAATGGCAGGAATGCACGGGTCGGCCAACATTCTACCGTGCCCATCGTGCCACCCCGCTCACCCGGCCAGCGCCTGCCAGAAGAGCCTGGCGACGAGCGTGAAGACGACCCCGGCAAAGACGACGCGGATGAAGGGGGCGCCATGCTTCACCGCGAGCCCCGCCCCGAGCCGGCCGCCGACCGCCTGGCCAACGATCATCGCCCCGGCTGAGGCAGGATCGACCTGCCCCCACGATGCGAAGACAGCGAGTGCCGCGAGGTTGCTCGTCAGATTCACCACCTTCGTGAAGGCCGTGGCGTGGGGGAGGCCCATACCGCGGAGGTGGACGCAGGCGGCGGTCCAGAAGGCCCCGGCGCCGGGGCCGAAGAAGCCGTCGTAAAACCCGAGCACGCTGCCGGCCAGCGCCCCGAACCGATTGGCGGAGAGCCGCGGCGGCGTGTCGGCCGAGCCGAGCGCGGGGCGCTGGAGGACATACAGGGCGACGGCGAGAAGGAGCCAGGGAACGACGAACGTCAGCACCCGGTTGTCGACCCACAGCACGGCGAACGTGCCACTCGCCGCCGCCAACGCTGTCGCCCCGATCGCCACCGTCATCGTCGGCCAATCGATGAGCCCGGCGGCATGGTAGCGGTGGACTGCCATCGTCGTGCCGACGGCACTCTGGAGCTTGTTCGTGCCGAGGGCGAGGTGGGGAGGAAGGCCGGCCCAGAGGAGCGCCGGCAGCGAGATCAGCCCCCCGCCGCCGGCAATTGAATCGATGAACCCGGCGCACAGCCCGGCGAGGGCGAGGGGGAGCATCGTCTTCAGATCCATCGTGGCTGGCCTGCTCGGTGACGGTGGCGCCTCACCCGCGGAGGAGCTCGCGGTAGCAGTCGAGGAAGTGGGTGGCGACCTCGGCGTTGATCCCCTTCCAGGCCTCGTCGATGAGTGTCCCGGCGAGGAGGCCGTTGACCGCCTTCCCGGCAACGCCACCGACGACCTCGATCAGGCCGGTCATCGGGTGGGGACCGAGGAGCCGTTCGCGGTCGACATGGACGAACTCATTGGCCACCAGCGACAGCCCCGGCAGCTTCGGGACCGGATCGCGGCCGTTGACGTAGCGGTGGATCTTCCCGGCGAACTCCCGATTGAAGGCATCGCAGGCGGTGCGGTTGCCGATCATTGGGGCGCCAAACGTGCAGACCTCCTCGACGGCGATGAACTTCCGCTTCAGCAACCAGGCGGCGATCAGCGCCAGCGCCCCCCCGAGGCTGTGGCCGGTGATCCAGATGGGCCGGTCGCTCTTCTTCACCTCCGCTTCGATCGCCGGCAGGAGGACCGGCCAGATCGCCGCGATCGCGTCGACGAAGCCCTTGTGGAAGCGGGCCCCGACACCGGCAGCGGCGAGGTCGAGTCCCAGACGCCCCTCCGGCACGACGAGGAGATTCATCGCGTCGGTGAGGAGGATGTCCTTGAGGCCGTCGAGGCTCGTCGGGCTCTCCGTTCCCCGGAAGGCGACGACGATGTGGTCGGCGCTGGTCCCCAGCCAGGCCTGCGTGTTGTCGACGCTGAAGAGACTCGCGTCGAGGCCGAGGACCTCCTGAAAAGCCTTCTTCCCTTCCGTCTCTCCGAGGTAGGCCAGGGCGCTTGCCTCGCAGAGATACGTGGCGCTAGAGACGTGGCCGGGGGTGTCTTCCTTGAGCTCGAGTCGTTCGAGGGCCATTGGGGGACTCCGTTTCGCGTGGGGATGGGCCGGTTTGATTCAGTTGACGTAGCGACGTTCGGGGAGGGCTGCCTTCGCTTCGCCGGGTGGGGCCTCGCCGGTCGTGGCGGCGGCGTTCTTCCACTTCCGCAGGATCGACGTCGGAATGGTGTTGCCGGTGACGTCGATCTCGCGGAATGGCGGCGGGGCGGCGGCGAGGAAGGCCGCCACCCCCTCCGGCGTGACCCTCGTCCGCGCGATCCGCAGCGATTCCAGTTGCTTCAGTCCGAGGAGCTTCTGGAGCCCCGCGTCGGTGATCTGCGTATCGTTGAGGGTCAGCTCCCGGAGCTGCGGCAGGCCGGCGAGGAGATCGAGCGTGTCGTCGGTGACATCGGCGTTCCCCATCTCGAGGATTTCCGTACCGGGCTTCGCGGCGAGGATCGAGTAATCGCTCCGGTCCCAGCCTGTCAGGACAAGCGCTGAGCGGCCATTGACGACCCGCTCCCGTTCCGCGAGCCCCACGATCGAAAAGTAGAGATGCTGGGCGGCGAACGGTACGGCCCCGATCACGAGCCCCGCCACGAGGAGCGCGGCGGGGCCGAGAAGCTTGCGGCGCTCCGTCCGCCCCAGCAACACCCGCAGGCTGCGGCCTATGAAAACGAGCAACCCCGACGTCGCCAGGAAGAGGCCGACAAAGACGAGCACGACGCCGATCTGTTCGCTCATCGGGAACGCTCGCTCCGCAGGGGCGCTTGAATCGTGCCGGGCCGGGACCTAACCACGTCAATCGTATCAGGCCGCCGGCCGATCGATGCCCGTTGCTCCGCCCGACAACTCCGTCACACCCCCGCCAGGCTCCGCAGGTCGCGTTCCATGCGATCGAGCCTGGCCGCGAGCAGACCCTTCGTCGCCGCCAGCTCGGCCGCGGGGAGCGGCGGGGCGGCCGTGAAGAGGTAGAACTTGATCTTCGGCTCGGTGCCGGAGGGGCGCGCGGCGACGCAGTTGGAGAGCGTCGGGAAGGGGGGCTCGGCGCCCGGGCGGGCCGACGCCTCCGGAACTCCGGTGAGATCGAACATCACCAGATCCCCCTGCTTCGCGGTGTGCGGGGCCCCGGGGAACGGCCGCGGCGGGGCACCCCGCTCGGCTACGGTGAGGCTGCCGTAATCGCGGACCCGGATGACGTCGAGGCCGGCGATGATCGCCGGCGGGCTTTTCCGCAGGCTCGCCATGATCTCGCGCATCCGGTCCATGCCGGCGGCCCCGGGAAGCGTCACCGACACCTGTCGCTCGGCGTGGCAGCCATGGGCCACGAACAAGCCGTCGAGATGCTCGTGGAGCGATTGGCCTCGGTCTCCGAGCGCGGCGGTCAGTTCGGCCAGGAGGAGGGCCGCCACGCTGGCATCTTTGTCGCGGACATGCGTGCCGGCGAGGTAGCCGTGCGATTCCTCGCAGCCGAACGCGAAGTGATCAGGGCCGATCCGGTCGATCTCCTCGCCGATCCACTTGAAGCCGACCTGGAGCCAGTCGGTGATCGCGGCCCCGTGCCCCGCGGCGATCCGCCGCACGAGCCCCGAGGTAACGAGCGTCGTCACGACCCGGTCGCTCGGCCGCAGGCGCCCCGTCCGGGCCCGGGTCGCGAGCACCCAATCCGCGAGCAAGGCCCCCAGTTGGTTGCCGGTGAAGGCGCGCCACTCCCGGCTGCCGACGGCAATCGGCGCCGAGGCCCCGAGCCGGTCGCAGTCGGGATCGCTGGCCATCACGAGGCCATCCCCCCGATCGAGCGCCTCAGCGACCGCGCCATCCATCACGGCCGGGTTCTCCGGATTCGAGACATGCCCCGGCACGTTGGGGAAGTCGCCGTCGGGTGTTTCCTGCGGGCCGTAGAGCCGGAGCCTCGTGAAGCCGGCGCCCATCAGGACCGGGACGACAGCGCTGGCGCCGACGCCATGGAGCGGCGTGTAGAGGATCGACAGGTCGCGGGCCCCGGGGGTCGCCTGCCGCAGAACCGCGGCCACGAACGCCGCATCGACCTCCGCTTCCACATTCGTCACCCGGCCGTCGGCGACCGCGGCGGCGAAGTCGGCCCGCGCCACGGTGTCGACCGACATCACCCGGTCGATGATCCCGCGGTCGTGCGGAGGGAGCACCTGGACGCCGCCGGCCCAATAAACCTTGACGGCGTTGTCGCTGGGGGGATTGTGGCTCGCCGTCACCATGATCCCGCAGGTGGCGCCGGTGTGGCGGACGGCAAACGACAGCTCGGGCGTGCTCCGGTAGCCGCGCAGGAAGAAGATCCGGAAGCCGGCGGCCAGGAGGACCTCGGCACAGAGCTTGGCGAAATGTTCGGAGCGGTGCCGGGTGTCGTAGGCGATGGCGCAGGTCGGCGTCGTGCCTGCGGGGATGGCGCCGCGGACATAGTCGGCGAGCCCCTGGGCGCTCTCGCCAATCGTACGGTCGTTGATGGCATTGGAGCCGACCGGGAACATCTTGCCGCGGCGGCCTCCGGTGCCAAACGGGATCACCGTCCAGTAGGCGTCATCGAGATCTTTCCAGGCGGCCTTCGCCGTGCCGGCCGCCGCGGCGCCGTCGACGAGGTCGCCGAGCGTGGCAGCGAACTCGGCGTAGCGGGGTTCGGTGAGCCAGACGCGGATCGTGTGGAGGGAGTGGTCGGTGAGGGCGCCGGCGGCGTGCGCCGATTCAATCGCGGCGAGACGGGCGGAGAGCATGGCTGGCGGGGGCTCCGGGGCTGGGAAGGAGGAACGGTGCGGGAGCAGAGGAGACTTTTTATACTGCTGGCCGCCGGGGCCGGCACCAGCCGAATCGTTCCCGGCCCCCAGCCGATCGCCGGCCGGCGACCCTTCCCGCGCGCCTCATCCCGGAGTTTCCGTGACCGACACTCTGATCGTCAGCGTTTCTGGACTGCGGGGCATCGTCGGAGGCTCGCTCACGCCGGAGGTGGCGGTCCGCTACGCGCGGGCCTTCGTCGATCAGCTGCCGCCGGGGCCGATCGTCCTCGGTCGTGACGGCCGTGCCCACGGGGGAATGTTCGCCGAGGCGATCACGCTGGCGCTGCTGGCCGACGGGCGCGACGTCATCGATGCCGGGATCGCGGCGACCCCGACGGTGGGGATCGTCGTCCGCGACGAGCGTGCCGCCGGCGGGCTACAGATCTCCGCCAGCCACAATCCCGCCCCCTACAACGGGCTCAAGCTCTTCTCGGCCGAGGGCCGCGTGCTCCCCGCCGCCGCCGGCCGGCCGATCCTCGAGCGTTTCCATGCCGGCGATGCCCCCCGCGCCCCCGCTCCCTCACCCGGCACGCGCCGCGAGATCGACGGCACGGCGGCGCATGTCGGGCTCGTCCTCGCCACCGTCGACGTCGAGGGGATCCGCCGGCGCCGGCTCAAGGTCTGGCTCGACTGTGGCCACGGTGCGGGCAGCCGCGTCGGCCTGCCGCTTCTGGAGGCCCTCGGATGCGAGGTCGTCGTCGCGGGGGGGACTCCCGACGGCCTCTTCGAGCACCGCCCCGAGCCGACCGCCGAGAACCTCGCCGACTGGCTGCCGCAGATCGAGGCCTGTGGTGCCGCGATCGGGTTCTTCCAGGATCCCGATGCCGACCGGCTCGCCATTGCCACCGCCGCCGGCCGGTACATCGGCGAGGAGTGCACGCTCGCCCTCGCCGTGGGGAATGTCCTCGCGCGAACGGCCGGGCCGGTGGTCGTCAACTGCTCGACCAGCGGCATGACTGGGGAGATTGCCGCCCGGCACGGCGTCCCCTGCCATGTCTCCGCTGTCGGCGAGGCGAATGTCGTCGATCGAATGCTCGCCGCGGGGGCCGTCATCGGTGGCGAGGGGAACGGCGGCGTCATCCATCCCCGCGTCGTTCTCGTCCGCGACAGCGCCGTCTCGATGGCCCTCGTCCTCGACTCGATGTGCCGCGGCGACGCCGTGACGCCAATCGACGTGCTCGCCAGCCGCCTCCCGACGCTCGTCATGGAAAAGGCAAAGATCGATCTGGCCCCGGAGACGAGCGGCCCCGCGCTCGCCGCGGCGATCGATCGTGTCGCCGCGGCCTTCCCGGAAGCGCGGGCCGACCGGCTCGACGGCCTGCGTCTCGATTGGCCGGGGGGCTGGCTCCTGGTGCGCGCGAGCAACACCGAACCGATTGTGCGGATCGTCGCCGAGGCGACGAGCCCGACGGCGGTCGCCGCGGCGATCGCGACGGCGCGACGGGTGATCGCCGGCCCCCACGAACCTTCCCCCCGAGCATGATCGAAGGCGATTGGCGACCGCGGTGTCGCACGGTGACTGGCCTCAGGTGACTGGTCTCACTTCCGGACAAGCACCTGTGATCCCGGTCCGAGAATGTCGGCGATGTCCTCGAGATCGCGCAGCGACACGATCACGCTCGACGCCGAAGCGCTGTCGCTGACAAGACTCGGGTCCTCCACTCCTTCGATCGCCAGGCCCTCGCCGAGGATGATCGACTGCGGTCCGGCCGACGACGCGTAGGCCACCTGGGCAGCGATCCCGGCAGGCTCCGCGACGGCGCCTGGCCGGCGGATGTCGATCACGCCGACCGACTGGCCGACGCGGTCATAGATCTGCCGACCGAGAACGACCGGAAAGCTCCCGGCGTAGTTCCCCCCGACCTGGAGGCTCATCCGTCGGCGCGAGACGCTGATCACCGCATCGAACGGGCCACGCACCAGCTTGAGATGTTCCCCTTGGACCAGCTGCGACGGATCGCTCACGCCGTTGATTTTGGCGAGGAGTTGCCACGGCACCTGGAGTGGGGCTGCGATCGAGGGGAGCGTGTCGCCCGGTGCGACGATATGGGGGGGGAGGAGCAGATCCTTCTGGGAGTAAATGACCGTGCCGGCGAGTTGCCCGAGGAGATCCTCGAGGCGCTGGCTCTCCTCGAGGCCGAGGGAGGCGTCGTCATGCCACAGCGAGAGGACGGAGAGCGCTTCGGCGTACCGCCCGGCGGCGAGCATGTCGTGGGCGTCGGTCCAGGCCGACGTAAAGGCCGCTGAGGGGGCGCTCCGGGCAGGTGGCGGGACAACCAGCGCCCCCGGTGACGGGGGGAGCGCCGTCGGCGGAGGTGGGGCGGTGAGGGGGAGCACGCTGGCGGCCGCGGCCACCGCGAACGGCTCGATCGCCCCGGCCTGGGGGGGGATCGCCATGGGAGGCGGGGAAAGGGCTGGTGGGATCTCTGCCCTGGCGCTTCCGGCAGGGAACACCGGGAGAGGGGGCGTCATCGCCGTGCCGGTGGGGACCGCCGCGGCCTGGAGCGGCTCGGCACCGGCGAGCGGATGGTGGGATGCGACCCCGATCACGGTCGGGTCGCGCGGCAGCGAGATCTCCGGAGGAGAGAAAACGGCGCCGGGGGCCTCGGACACGCTCCCGGCCGGGGTGGTGGGGCCCTTCTGCACGACCGAATAGGCCCCGTACATGATCGTGCCCAGGAGTCCGAGCACGATCAGCGGCTTGAGGGAGTCCATCGGGTCGGTATCACGTTCGCGGCGGCGCGAGGTCGAGGTACGTGCCATGGCTGTCTTTCACAGGGGGTGCGTCAAGTTTCCGCCACTCCGCCAGCAGGCTGTGGATGAAGAGCCCCGCAGGAAGGTTCTCTCAGGGATGGCTTTTTGCACGGCCAACCGCGGGCCGCCGACTGTAGAAGCCCCCGGGCCAACATGCCAGACCGCTTCCGGCCCATGCCGCCGCGCCCTCCGCAGCGGGCACGGCCCCTTCCTGGTGTGGGGGGCTTGGGGTGGGGGGGAGGAATGGCGAAAGAGCGCGGCCCGCGGACGGCGACTGGCGGCGTCGGTTCGCCCGGGCATTTTCGCCGCCCCGGGGAAGGGAACGTATATTCACACCTATCCCGGCACCGGCAGAAGGGTCATGCGATGCGTCCGTCCACCTCCGATCCGACGTCGCTGCGGGATGTCGTCGCCGTCATCCTGGCTGGGGGAAAAGGGGCCCGCCTCGATCCCCTCACCCGCGACCGGGCCAAGCCGGCCGTCCCCTTCGGCGGCGCCTACCGGATCATCGACTTCGCCCTCTCCAACTGCGTCAACAGCGGGTTGCGTCAGGTGCAGGTGCTCACGCAATACAAGGCCGTGAGCCTCGATCGGCACCTGATGCTCGGTTGGCACCGCTATTTCTGTCGTGACCTCGGCGAGTTCCTCGACATTCTCCCGCCGCAGCAACGCGTTGACGAGAGCTGGTATCTCGGCACCGCCGATGCGGTGTTCCAAAACATCTACTCCCTCGAGATGGCCGCGCCGCGACTCGTCGTCGTCCTCGCCGGTGACCATGTCTACAAGATGGACTACCGCGCGCTCGTGGCTGCCCACGACGATACCGGCGCAGATGTCACCGTCGCGGCGCTCCCCGTGCCGGTCGGCGCGGCGGGAGAGTTTGGGACGATGCGCGTCGATGCGTCCTCGCGGGTCCTCGAGTTCCGCGAGAAGTCGCCGCAGCCCCCCGAGCTCCCCGGTCAGCCGGGGATGTGCCTGGCGTCGATGGGTATCTACTGTTTTTCCTGGCCGTTCCTCCTCGAGCAGTTGCGCGCCGATCACGACACCCCCAGCCGCCACGACTTCGGCCACGACATCCTTCCGGCGGTGGTCCGCAGTCATGCCGTCCACGCCTACCCGTTCCGCGACGAGAACCGCAAAGCCGATGCCTACTGGCGGGATGTGGGGACGATCGACGCCTACTTCGAGGCCAACCTCGATCTCGTCGCCGTCGATCCCCAACTCAATCTTTACGACGAGCTGTGGCCTGTCCGCACGCTCCCGGCCGCTTACCCACCGCCGAAGTTTGTGTTCGCCGATTCCGCTCCCGGGGGACGCCGTGGGGAAGCCACCGACAGCCTCGTCTGCCCGGGGGCGATTCTCTCCGGAGGACGGGCCTGGCGGTCGATTCTCGGCCCCGGGGTGCGCGTCCACAGCTTCGCCCGGATCGAGGAGAGCATCCTCATGGAAGGGGTCGATGTCGGCCGGCATGCCCGCCTCCGCCGCACCATCGTCGACAAGGGAGTGCGGATCCCTGCCGGCATGACGATCGGCTTCGATCC
>CALQRA010000096.1 GCA_943332855.1 Candidatus Kuenenia stuttgartensis | reverse complement strand
GCCGATCGGCGCACGCTCCTGCGGCGCGTCACGTTCGACCTCACCGGCCTCCCCCCGACGCCCGAGGAGCTCCACGCCTTCCTCGCTGACCCGGCGGCCGATGCCTGGGAGCGCGTCATCGACCGGCTCCTCGCTTCGAGTGCCTACGGAGAGCGCTGGGGACGGCATTGGCTCGACGTCGCCCGCTATGCCGACACGGCCGGCGACGGCGCCGACTACCCCGTCCGGGAAGCCGGCAGCTACCGCGACTGGGTGATCCGGGCCTTCAATGCCGACATGCCCTACGACGCCTTTCTCGCTCGACAGATCGCCGGCGACATCCTGGCCCGTGAGGCTCCCCCCGGTGACTACGCCGATCTCGTCACCGCCACCGGCTTCCTCGCCGTCGGCAAGCGCTACGGCTACGCGCCCAACACCGATTTCCAACATCTCGATTTCGCCGACTGCATCGACTCCCTCGGCCGCTCCGTGCTGGGGCTCTCGCTCGGCTGTGCCCGCTGCCACGATCACAAATACGATCCCGTCACCGCCCCCGACTACTACGCCCTCTACGGCATTCTCCAGAGCAGCACCTGGGCCTTCCCGGGCGGTGAGGAACAGAAGCGGCCGGCCAATTTTCCGGGCTTGGTGCCCCCGGAAGAAGCATCGCGGCTCGACCGGGTGAAGGCCGAAACGCTCGAGTCACTCGATCGGGAGCTCGCCGAACGGACGCGCGAGAAGTCGGCCCTCGAGGGGAAATCGTTCGCCGGGGGCGTTGATCTCGATCTCGAGGCCCAGGAGATCGGCAAGGGGCCGAACGTGGCGCCGTGGCTCTCCGCCGGGCCGAATACGGTGCTTGCCGAATCACAGAGCCCGTGGCGGCATGTCCACCCGGTGGGAAAGCGCGGCGTGCGCGTCGGCACGGGAGCGCCCAACGAAGGGGTGCGCCACACGTTCGACGACAAGCTCACCGCCACCGCCGCCGCGCCGCTCCATGTCTGTTTCGATTTCCGCACGATCCCCTCGGAGGGCGCTGACCAGCCGACCGGTGCCTGCCGTTTCTACATCGGCCGCGGCGTCATCGAGTCGACGGCCCTCGACTTCTCCGCCACGCAGCGCGAGTTCGCGGTGCGCGATGGCGACGGGTGGCGGGTCGTGACGCCGCTCGAGCCGGGACGCTGGTACCACGTCAGCGTGTCGCTCGACCATGCCGCGAAGACCGGCCACGGGTCGATCACCCCGTTCCCTGCCGACGGCGCACCACCGGAGCCGATCCCGTTGACGGATCTGAAGCTCCCCGATGGATGGGATGGCGTCATCGACACGTTCATCTGCGATGGCCTCGGGGCTGTTAGCGGCCCAGCCACGATCCGTGACATCGACAATGTCGGCCGGCAGGGGATGCCTTTCCCCTCCCCCGGGGCGCCGCCGGCGGAGAAGCCCCAGCCGCCGGCCGATGCCGGTGAGCGCGTGGCCCTCGTCGGCAAGGAGATCGAGGCCTTGGCGGCGCGGCGAAAAGTGATCGCCGACACCCCCCCGTATCCGGTGGCCTACGGCGTGTCCGAGGGGACGCCGACCGACGCGCGGATCCAGGCCCGCGGCGAGCCCGACAAGCCGGGGGCCGAAGTGCCGCGCCGGTTTCTTGAGTTCCTCGGCGGCGACAAGCTTGCCGATCCGGCGGCGGGGAGCGGGAGGCGCGACCTGGCCATGTGGCTCACGCGCCGGGAAAACCCGCTCACCGCGCGGGTCTTCGTCAATCGGATCTGGCAGTGGCACTTCGGCCGCGGGCTCGTTCCCACGACGAGTGATTTCGGGGTCCGTGGCGAGCGGCCCTCCCATCCGGAGCTCCTCGACTCTCTCGCCGTCCGCTTCATGGAGTCGGGCTGGAGGGTGAAGGACCTCCATCGGCTCATTCTCCGGTCGCACACCTACCGGCAGTCGGCCGAGGGGGATGCAGGGGGCATCGCCGCCGATCCGGAGAACCGCCTCCTTGGGCGCTTTCCGCGCCGCCCGCTCGATGCCGAGACGCTCCGCGACGCGCTCCTGGCGACAAGCGGGCTCCTCGACAGAAGTCCAACCCCCCCCCATCCCTTCCCCGCGGTCGACACCTGGGCCTTCACGATCCATCAGCCGTTCCACGGGCAGTACGACTCCGATCGGCGCAGTGTCTATCTCATGGTGCAGCGCAACCGGCGGCATCCATTCCTCGCGCTCTTCGACGCGGCCGATCCCAACCAGAGCGTCGCCGTCCGGGATGCCACGATCACGCCGACGCAGAGCCTGTTTCTCATGAACTCCCCGCTCGTCCACCGCGCTGCCGAGGCCTTTGCCGATCGGCTCCTCGCCGCGGCTGGCGAAAGCGACGCGCGGCTCAGGCTGGCGGCGGAGCTTGCCTGGGGACGCGAGCCCGATGACGCGGAGCTCTCCGGCATGCACGACTTCCTGGCGCGGGTCGCGGAGCAGTCGCCAAAGCTCAGTGAACGCGAGGCCTGGGGGGCCCTCGCCCGTGTCCTCCTCACCGCCAATCCCTTTCTGTTTGTCGACTGATCGCCATGAAGCTGCACAGTGATCCCCTGACCGCCGCCGCGATTTCCCGCCGCGCCTGGCTCGACTCGATCGGCCGTGGCCTTGCTTCCACGGCGCTTCTCGGCCTGCTCGCCGAATCGTCACCGGCCGCCGCGCCGCTTGACCCGCTCGCACCACATCCGCCGCACTTCCCCGCCACCGCCGACCGAGTAATTTTCCTCTACTCGACCGGCGGCGTGTCGCACGTCGACACCTTCGACTTCAAGCCGCAGCTCTTCGCCGACCATGGCAAGTCGATCACCGCCTCGCGCTGGCTTAACAAGCCGGGGGCCTTCGAGCGCTTCCTCATCAAGCCGCGGTGGGGATTCAAGCCGTACGGCCGCAGCGGCACCCGGGTGAGCGATCTGTTTCCCGCCGTCGGCAGCGTCGTCGACGATCTCTGCATTTTGAACGCGATGCACTGCGACAGCGACGGCCACGACAAGGGAACCCTCGCCGCCCACACAGGCTCCGCCCAGTTCGCCCGCCCGAGCCACGGCGCCTGGGTGAGCTACGGCCTCGGCACAGAGAATGAAAATCTGCCGTCGTTTGTCGTCGTCGCCCCGGCGGCCCCGTATGCCGGTGCCCAGACCTGGGGGAGCGACTTCCTCCCCGGCTGCCATCAGGGAACGCACGTCTTGCCCGGCGCCGAGCCGCTCCCAAATCTCAAATCGCTCTCCCCCCAGCCGGCCATCCAGCGGCTGGAGCTCGACCTCCTCGCCCGGATCAACTCCGCCCACCTCCGCACACGCCAAGCCGATGCGGCGATCGCTGCCAGGCTGCGTTCCTTCCAGACCGCGTTCGGCATGCAGCGCGAGGCCCCGGAGGTCTTCGATTTCTCGGGAGAGACCGACGAGACTCTGCGCCTCTACGGCCTCGAGCGCGGCACGACGCAGGGCTTCGGTTGGCAATGCCTCGTCGCCCGCAGGCTCGCCGAGCGCGGCGTGCGATTCGTCGAGCTTGTCGACGTCGGCTCGAGCAACAACTGGGACTCGCACGGCAACATGGCCGATCACGAGAAGCTCGCCCGGGCGATCGACCAGCCGATCGCCGGCCTGATCACCGATCTGAAGCGCCGGGGGATGCTCGAGCGAACGCTTGTTGTCTGGACCAGCGAGTTCGGACGGACGTCTTTCCACCAGACGGCCGATCACCCCGGCCGGGAGCACCACAACCTCGTCTTCTCCTCCTGGATGGCGGGCGGGGGAATCCGGGGAGGAATCGTCCATGGCGCGTCGGACGAGCATGGCATTTTGCCGGTCGAGGGGGCCGTCCACACCCACGATCTCCACGCCACGATGCTCGCAGCCCTGGGCCTCGACCACGAGCGCCTCACCTTCCGCCACGCCGGCCGGGATTACCGGCTGACCGACGTCGCCGGCCGGGTGGTGCGCGACGTGCTGGGCTGAATGCCAGATTCAGGCCCGCCCACCCCCCCCCCCCCGGTGGATGCCCTCCTGCTCCACACTGGGGGGTTTGACTCACTCGCTCGTGGGGAATGGTTCGTTTCATGCTGTAACCCCCGCAAGGTGGCTGAAAAGCGTTTCGCCGCAGACCCAAGACCGCCGAAGAAATCCGACAGCGGGCAGCGGAGCGGGGGTATGCTTCGCTTCTTGCTACGACGAGTCTGTGGAGCTTTCAGCTCCAGGGCTTCCCGCCAGTCCCTCTCGGCCCCATCTCCATGTCCAATCGCTGCCTGATGGTCGCCTTCGGCTCCACCATGCTTGCCGAGGATGGGTATTCGGTGCGGGTGGCGATGGCGACTCGGGCGGTGGTCGCGGTCCAGGAAGGGTCGTGCCCTCCGCCGGTGCTCCTCAGCTTCGAGGCGCTCCGCTCGCTGCGACGGGGGGCGGCCAGGAAGGCGGCCATGGCGAGGATTCGCTCGATGGGGGCGATCCCGCTGTTTGTGCCGGTGTTCCCGGTCCGGATGCCGTTTTCGTATCGACTCAACGGCTGGTGGGCGGCGCTCGTGGTGTGGGTCGCCTGCCGTGTCTTTCGGATCGGGATCGTCCACGCCCAGAGCCACGCCGCCGCTTGGGCGGCTTCCCGTGCGCTGGCCTGGGACCGCCGCCGGCGGATGGTGTTCGATGTCCATGGCGTCGATATCGAAGAACGGCAGATCTACGGTGATCTCGATGAATCCAGCCCCGAGTACCGCCTCCGGCGGCGCCACGAGCGCGAGGCGTTTGGCCGCGCCGACGTGATCATCGCCGTCAGCCACGACCTCCAGCGGTATGTCGAAGCGATCCTCGTCAGTGGTGGGCCCCCGTTCGCCCATCCCCAGATCGAGATCATTCCCTGCGTCTTGAGCTTCTCCGCATCGCCGCAGGAAGTCGAGGAGGCGCGGGTGAAAGCCCGCAAGCGCCTCAGACTGCGCGGCCGGCCGTGCGTGCTTTACCTCGGGGGAACGAGCGGCTGGCAACTCCCCGCCGAAAAAGTCGCTGCCTTCGCGGCCCTCCGCCGGGCGATGCCCTCCGCCTTCCTCCTCATTCTCACCGGTGACATCGAGACCTTCACGGAGCTCTGCCGGGAGGCCGGCATCCCCGCGGAAGATTTCCTCATCACCTCCTGCCCGCATAAGGAGGTCGCCGGCACGGCCTGTGCCGCCGACGCAGCCCTGCTGCTCCGCAGTGACAATGTCGTCAATCGGGTCGCGTCACCGACGAAGTTTGCCGAGTATCTCTCGATGGGGGTGCCGGTCGTGATCACCGAGGTTCTGGCCGACTTCGCGGGAATCGTGCGCGACCGGGATGTCGGTGCCGTCGTCCCCGCCTCCAACGCTCCCGAGCTCATCGCGGCGGCGATCCGCGAGCTCCTCCTCGCCCCGATCGACGCCCAGGCCAAAACGCGTGAGCGCTGCATCGTTGCCAGCCGCGAGATCCTCTCCTTCGAGTCGATCCTCCCTGCGTACCGCCGCATCTACCGGCCCGACATCGGGGCCGCCGAGTTGACGATCCCGCTTCCCACCGAGGCCCCACGCGTATGAGCCACCGCCCACGGATCATGCTCGTCGCTGGCACGCGGCCGGAGGGCATCAAGATGGCCCCGGTGTGGTGCCAGCTGCGCGACATGCCCGAATGCTTCGAGCCCCCGATCTTCTGCTCCACCGGGCAGCACGAGGCGATGCTCGACTCCGTCCTCGAGCTGTTCGGGGTGACGGTCGATCACCGCCTCCACCTCCTCGCCGAGCGGCCGTCGCTGGTGCAACTCGCGAGTCTGGCGATCGCGCGGATTTCCCAGGCGATTGAAACGTCGGGCCCCGATTGGGTCCTCTGCCAGGGGGATACGACCTCGGCGATGTGCGCGGCGATCGCCGCCTTCTGCATGGGGGTGAAGGTGGGGCATGTCGAGGCGGGCTTGCGGACCTACGACCGTCGGCAGCCCTACCCTGAGGAGGTCAACCGGCGGATCATCGCGCCGACCGCCGACCTCCACTTCGCCCCCACCACGGCCTCCCGCGACAACCTCCTCGCCGAGCGGATCGATCCGGCCTCGATTGTCGTCACCGGTAACACGGTCATCGATGCTGTCCAGGCCGTTGTCCGCCTCCCCGATCTCGACGCGCGCGTCGCCCCGATCCGGAATTGGTATGAGGCGCACGTCGGCCCTCATGCCCGCTGCATCATGGTCACCGGCCACCGCCGCGAGAACTGGGCCGACGGACTCGCCGCCGTGATGGGCGCCCTCCGCGACACGGTGCAGCGCAATCCCGACGTGGTCGCCGTCTATCCGGTCCACCTCAATCCGCTCGTCCAGGAGATTGCCAGCCGCGAGCTCGCCGGCCAGGACCGGATCCACCTCATCCCGCCGCAGGACTACGCTTCATTCACTTGGCTGATGTCACGCTGCTACCTCCTCCTCACCGACTCCGGGGGTGTCCAAGAGGAGGGGCCGGGGCTCGGCAAGCCGGTCCTCGTCTTTCGCAACGTCACCGAGCGGCCCGAGGGGATCGCCGCTGGGACGGCGCTCCTCGTCGGCACGGATCCGGCGCGGATCACCGCCGAGATCCAGCGGCTTCTCGACGACTCCGACGCCTACCGACAGATGGCGCAGGCCACTAATCCCTACGGCGACGGCTCGGCCAGCCTGCAGATCGCCGAGGCGCTGCTAAGGTATGGGGCGCCCGCGGCCTGACAGGATCGAGGCCGAACAGACCGGGATGCGGGGGGGCGATCGTCACGGCCCCCGCCCGCCCCGTGGGCTCCGCCGGCCCCCCTTTTCAGGATGACTCCCGTGCCCTCCCCCGTCATCGACACGCTCGCGGCGCTGGTCGGCATCGACAGCGTGAACCCGGAGTTCGGCGGCCCCGGTGAGGGGGGCGTGGCCGACTATGTCCATGAGCGGCTCCGTGCTGCGGGGATCGAGACGCGGCGCACGGAGGTCCTCCCGGGGCGCGATAACGTCGTCGGGATCGTTCCCGGCCGCGACCGCTCCCGGCAGGTCGTGCTCGAGGCCCACATGGACGTCGTCAGCGTCGCCGGGATGACGATCCCCCCTTTTGCTCCGGTCATCGAAGGCGGGAGGATGTATGGCCGCGGCTCGTGCGACACCAAGGCCGGCCTCGCCGGGATGCTCCACGCGGTGCTCGACATCCAGCGATCGCGGATCGTGCCCCCCTGCGACATCTGGCTCGCGGCGGTGATCGACGAGGAGTATCTGTTTCGAGGGGTGACGCGCCTGTGCGACGACCTCCCGGCGACGCCTGCGAGCCTCAAGCCCCGGGCGGCCATCGTCGCCGAACCGACGGAGATGCGCGTCGTCGTGGCGACGAAGGGGGTGGTGCGGTGGGAGATCGTCTTCCACGGCCGGGCCGCCCATTCCTCGAAGCCCCATCTGGGGATCAATGCCATCAGCCACGCGGCCGGATTCATCCGTGACGTGGATGCGATGCACGCCGCCCTGGCATCCAGCCGTCATCCCCTTCTCGGCCCAGCCACCGGCAACGTCGGCCTCATCGGCGGGGGCGTGCAGGTGAACTTTGTCCCCGACCGCTGCGCCCTCCAGATCGACCGCCGCCTTCTGCCGGGGGAACGGACGGCCGACGTCCTCGCCACCTACCAGACGATCCTCGACCGGATGGCGTCTGACGATCCAACGGTGCGGGCCGAGCTCGTGCCGCCGTTCCTCGTCGATGAGGCGCTCGAGACACCGGCCGACGCCCGCGCGACGACACTCGCCTCGGAGGTGGCCCGGGATCTCGGGCTCGATGGCGAACCGGTCGGCGTCCCCTATGGCAGCGACGCCAGCAAGCTCTCCCGGCACGGCCTCGACTGCATCGTCTTCGGCCCGGGGAGCATCGATCAGGCCCACGGCGCGGTCGAATATGTCGATATCAGTCAGGTCGAACAGGCGGCGGAGTTCTACCGGGAGTTTTCCCGGCGCTACGAGTGACGCCAGGCAGCCAGCCACGAGGGAGACGGTGACATGACCGACGTTTCAAGGCGAGCGTTTCTAGCAACGACCGCCGCCGGCCTCGGTGCCGGATTGGCGGGGCCCGGCTCGCCGTCGGCCTTGGCCGCCGCCGACGACTTCACCGACCTCGTCGACGCCCATGTCCATGTCTGGACCCCCGACACCGTCGCCTGGCCGCTGGCGGCATCGTTCACGAAGGCCGACATGCAGCCGGCGAGCTTCACCGCCGAGGAGCTGCTGGCCACCTGCCGGCCGCACGGCGTGTCGCGGGTCGTGCTGATCCAGATGAGCTTCTACGGCTTCGATAATCGCTACATGCTCGACTGCATCCACCGCCATCCGCCGGCGTTCGCCGGCGTGGCGATCATCGATCACGACAAGCCGGGCGTCGCCGCCGAGATGAAGGCCCTGAAAGAGCGCGGCGTGCGCGGCTTTCGGCTCTATGCCAACCGGAAGAATGCACAAGCGTGGGCCGACTCGGCCGGCATGCAGGCGATGTGGGAGTGCGGTGCTGAGGAGAATCTCGCGATCTGCCTCCTCGCCGACCCTGACGCGCTTCCCGCGATCGCTGCACAGGTGGCCCGGTACCCCAAGACACCGGTCGTCATCGACCACTTCGCCCGGCTGGGGATGAAGGGGGGCCTCGAGAGCCCGGAGGCCGAGGCCGACATGGAGCGGCTCCTGACGCTTGCCGACCACGCGGAAGTGAATGTGAAGGTGTCGGCCTTCTATGCCCTCGGCGCCAAGAAGCCCCCCTACGACGACCTCGCACCGATGATTCGCCGTCTCCGCGACGCCTACGGCTCGAAGCGACTGATGTGGGCGACCGACTGCCCCTACCAGCTCGACAAGGGCCCGGCGGGGGAAGCGCATTCCTACGCAGCGTCGCTCGAGCTCGTGCGCGACAGGCTCGACTTCCTCTCGCGCGAGGAACGCCTCGACATCCTCCGCAATACGGCCCGGCGCGTATTTTTCGATGGGGGGTCGTGAGCGCGTTTGACCTGCGACGTCACGGCTGGAGGGGAAAATCGGCCAATCGCTCACCGCTGGAGAGCTTCCAGACGACGACCCGGCCGTCCTGCGTGCCGGCGGCGACGAGATCGGCTGGCACACTCGCAGCCACGGAGATCAACCGCCGCCCGGCCCCTGGGTCGTACTCGCGCACCTTTTCCCCATCCTGGAGCTTGAAAAGGTGGGCCTTCCCGTTGGCTGACGGCACCACGAAAAACTCTCCCGCCGCCACCAACTGAAACACCTCGCCGCCGAGATGGCTGTCGCGGACATGCGTCGCTGCGGCGATCTTCCAGCGATCCCACTTCTGGGCATCACTCGCGGAGATCATCTCCTCGCCCCCGGGAGCAAAAAGGATGCCGCGGACCGGCGCATCGTGACGGCTGTAGGTGGCGAGGAGCGCCCCGCTCGCACGGTCGAAGACCTTGGCCGTCCGGTCGCGGCTGCCGGTGGCGATCCGGCTCCCATCGGGGCTCCAAGCGACGGCCAGCACCCAGTCGCGGTGACCGGCGATTGAGCGGACGAGGCTCCCACTTTCGGCATCGAAGATCCGCACCGTCGCATCAGACGAGGCGACGGCGATCCTGTCTCCGGACGGGCTCCAGGCAACGTCATGGACGATGTCGGCCCCAGGGGCGAGGACACGAAGCAGCTCACCTGCGAGCGTAAACAGCCGCACCTCCCCGAGCCTGCCGGGCACCCCGCCTGCCACAGCAAAGCGGTCGCCGGCAGGATGGACCGCGATCCGGCTCGAGCGCTCCGGCAGATTGCCGATTCGGCTGCGGACGCCGCCACTGGCCGGATCGACCACAAGAACCTCGCGCCAACCGCCAACCAACAGGTCACCGGAGGGGGTGAAGGCAAGCGCCGTCACTGGCGGCAACGCCGCATAGGTCGGAGGGGCCGCTGGATGGACCGGCGGCGGGATTTGGTCGACAAGCAGGGTGTCGGCCGAGACCCCATCGAAGGGAAGACCGGCGTCGATCCAACGCGCGATCGCGTCGATTTCCAGGTTGGAGAGGGGCTCGCCGTCGAGTGGCATCCGCAGATCGGCGTCAGTGGAGGTGATGCGGACGAACGCCTCACTCGTGGCCCGGTGCCCCGCCAAGAAACTTTCGGCTCCCGACGCACCGGCCTTGATGAGGGCGGCGAGCGAGTCGGCCCGCCATCCCCCTTCGGCCTTGCTCTCTCCATGGCAGGCGACACAGCGCCGCTGGAGGATCGGGGCGATGTCATGAATGAAGCTCACCGCAGCCACCGGCTCGACCGGAGCCGACGATTCGACAGTCACCCGGTAGGGATGGGCTTCGCTGCCAGCATCGTTGGCATCCTGGACCACGAGAAAGATCGGGCCTGTCCGTAGCACGGTGATGTCGAGCTGCGGATCACGCGAACCTTCGCCATCGTCAGCCGTGGCAATCGGAGCCCCGTCCGCATCGTGGAGCGTGAGGAGCGGATCGAGGAGCGAGCCGAGAGACTGCGCCGTGACGGAGACCCGCAGATGCTCCCCGGCCTTCCCCGCGAGCCGGAAGACATCGACATCCAGCGGCCGCTCGATCGCCCCGAGGATCGAGAGCGTCGCGCCGGCCGGCAACGAGAGAACGTGAGCCTTGTCAAACCCGGGGTTCGGCTCCACCTCGACAAGGCCGCGGTCTGCTGCCAGAAGCGGGAGGCAATGCGGCGTCTCGCCATGAGGAGCCACGAGAACGATCGCCATGTCGGTCGGAGGGGGGACGGTGAGATCGGCGCTGAAGCGGAGCTCGAACTCGACTTGCGTGTCACCGGCCTTCTCGGCCGGGACACCGGTGGGGAGGCCCACTTTCCCCTGGGAGAGCAAGGTCGCGGTGACGCCGGGCGTCATCGATCGCACCTCCGTCACCCCCTCGAGGCGCAGCCCCCGGGCCCTGACCTTCACCGGCTCGCCGACGATAACGCTCAGTGGCACGGTCAACAGGGTCTGCGGTGGCTTTAGCGACTCTTCAGCCCGCAGCGGCGCAGCAAATCCTCGGCACGCCATGCACACCATGTACGCCACAATCGCCCACCGACAGGCCCCCACCCTGCCCAGCGAGGCGACCACCGGGAGCCGAGACCACCAAAAGCGCTCCACGGTGGTCAGGCTCCAAAAAGGTCGGGGATGGGGCGGCCGGCGTCGAGGATCTCGACCGGACGGCCATCGGCAGTGGAGAGGTGCTTGCGCGGATTGATGCCGAGGGAGGAAAGGATCGTGAAGGCGACGTCGGCCGGAGCGACTGGTTTCTCGACCACCTGACCACCGTCGCGGTCGGTGGCCCCGATCACCGTCCCCGCCTTCACCCCGGCCCCGGCGAAGATCAGCGAGGCAGCCGGGCCCCAGTGGTCGCGGCCGGCATCCTTGTTGATCTTCGGTGTCCGGCCAAACTCCCCCATGCAGACCAGGAGCGTCTCGTCGAGGAGGCCGCGTTGCTTCAGATCATCCACCAGCGCGGAGAAGCCGAGATCAAACTCGGGGAGCTTCTTGTCGAGACCCTCGAAGATCTTCGCGTGATGGTCCCAGCCGCCGTAATTGACGGTGGCAAAGCGCACGCCCGACTCGACAAGCCGCCGGGCCAGCAGACAACTCTGGCCGAACGTGTTGCGGCCGTAGCGGTCGCGGATCGAGTCGGGCTCGTTCTCGATGGCAAAGGCCTCGCGGGCCCGCGAGGAAAGCACCATCGATGTCGCCCGGGCCCGGTATTCGTCGTACGAACGGATGGCGTCATTTCCTTCGACGCGGGCGGCGAGGCGGTCGACGGCGGCGAGGAGTGACTGCCGCCGATCGACGCGGACCTGCGGCAGCGACTCCGAAGGGAGGAGATCGCGGACGCGGTAGTTCGCTTCGTGCGGATCTCCCGCCTTGAACGATTCGTAACGCCCCCCGAGGAAGGCGCTTTTTCCCAGCTCCCAGGTGAAGGAGGGATTGCGCGGGATGGCCACGTACGGCGGCAGTTCGCCGCCGAAGCCACATTCGTGGGCAGCCACGGCCCCGATCGCGGGCCAGTCGCCGAACGGCGTGCCGAACCGGCCCGAGAGGACCCAATTCGTGGCGGTCTCGTGGTGGTCGTTGGTGTGAGCGCCGCTGCGCACCAGACACACCGACGAAAGCGTCTGCGCCATCCTCGGGAGGATCTCAGCGATCCGCACCCCGGGGAGGCACGTGGAGATCGTGCCGTACTTGCCCCGCACCTCCTCTGCCGCGTCGGGCTTGGGGTCGAAGGAGTCGTGGTGCGAAAGCCCACCACCGAGGAAGACGAGGATCACCGACCGGGCCCGGGCTGCCGGCCCTCCAGCCGCCTCGGCAGCGAGCAGCTCGGGCAACGAGAGCCCGAGGGGGGCAAGGCCGCCGACGCGGAGAAAACTGCGCCGCGAAAAGCCGGCATGGGCTGCCAATCGGCCGGAGATGATGTCGTACATCGTGGCTGTGCGGCGGCGTGAGCCACCCCCCATCAATGATTGAACGTGAACTCTTTGGCATTGAGCAGCGCCCAGAGCAGGTCGGAGGCCCCTTCCCCCCGATCGGCCCCCGACAGCGCCGCATCGACCGCCGCCCGCTCCGCTGGAAGTGGCAGTCGGCTGACCGTGGCGAGGAACAGCCCCTCAACGAGCGGATCGGCCGGGCCGGTTGCGGTCGCCGTGAGAAGTCGTGCCAGGGTGCCGTCGTCGCGACGGATCTTCCCGAGGATCGTGTCGCTGTTCTGGAGATGGAGGAGCTGCGGGAGGGTGACGTCGCCCGAGCGTTCGCAGGCACAGGCCGTTACCCGGTCGGAACGGCCGAACGTGGCGAGGAAGTAGGAATCGGTCTGCGGACCCGGAAGCTGGATCGCGCGCGTCCCCTCCGGCGCCCCGGCAAAGGCATCGGGGACGGCCGTCGCCTTGGCGATCGCGTCGGCGAGGACCTCGGCGGGGAGGCGGCGAGGGTAGTAGTGGGAATGGAAGCGGCGGTCGTTGGCGTTGGCGGTGGTGGTGTCGGAGGCGAGCTGGTAGGTGCGCGAGTTGACCAGCAACCTCATGACATGACGGAGATCGTGGCCGGAGCGGACAAACTCCCCAGCCAGGGCCGCGAGGAGTGGCGCGTTGCTCGGGGGGTTGGTGGCACGGAGATCGTCGACCGGTTCGACGAGCCCAACGGCGAAGAAATGCTTCCAGAGGCGGTTGACGATCGCCGCCGCGAAGGCGGGGTTGTCGGGGGAGACGATCCACTCGGCGAGAGACTCGCGCGGGTCGGCGCCGGCGGCAATCTCCGCGGCGCGCCGATCGAGCCCCTGCGGCGGCAGCTGCCGCCCCGTCCGCGGCTGCGTGGCGGTCACCGCTGCGATCCTGGCCTTCTCGATCTCACCGGCGAGCTGCTCGATCTGCTTCCGCTTGGCCTCGATCTGCGCTGGATCGGCTGGCTGCCCCCCGTCACCAGTCGGCGCCTCGAGCTTCGCCACCTCCTGCTCCACTCCCCCCTTTTGCCGCTCGAGGTCGCGCTGCTGCCGCGATCCGACCAGGAGCAGCGTCGCCCCTTCAGCCGGCGGCCGGCGATCGAGGGCCACACGGGAGAAGAAGGCCGTGAAGTGGTAATAGTCGTCTTGGGTGTATTTCTCGAGCGGATGGTTGTGGCAGCGGGCACAGCCGATCCGCACGCCGAGAAAGGCCTGAGCAGCGGAGTCGGCCGCCTCCGATTCGACTGCCTGCTTCTCGCCGACCGTGACGATCCACCACCCGACTGCTGGCGCGGCATCGCGGGCCGTGAGCAGGTCGCGCGCCAGCTCATTCCAGGGACGGTTGGCCGCCACCTGACCGCGCAGCCAGGCGTGGAACGATCGCACCCCCTTCACCCCACGAACATCGTGATCCCGCTCCTTCCGGTTCTGGAGGAGATCGGAGAGCTGGAGCGTCCAGAAGTCGGTGAACTCTGGTGTCACAAACTGCCGTTCCACCAGCAGCGCCCGCTTGTCGGGGGAGGTGTCGGCGAGAAAGGCCCGCACTTCCTCTGGATCAGGGAGCGTGCCGACGAGGTCGAGCATCAGGCGCCTGAAGAACGTGGCGTCGTCGCAATCATCCGCCGGTGGGATACGAAGGGCCCGCAGCTTCTCCATCACATGGTCGTCGACGAGGTTGCGGCGAGAAGCAAACCGCTCCGCTGCCACCTCCTGCGGAAACGGGCTCGAGATCACGACGGTGTCGACGAGGCCGGCATAGGAGACGACGACCGCCACCTCCCCATGCTGCTCCCCGCGCACGATCCCGTCGGGCGAGACCGTGGCATAGGCGTTGTCGTTGGAATGAAAACGGGCCAGCGCCGTCACCTCCTTCTCCGTGCCGTCGCTCCAGGTCGCCGTGACCACAAGCTGCCTCACCTCGCCGGGCTTGAGGACCATTTCCTTCGGGATCACGCTGACGGCCACGACACGCCGCTCCTCGGCCACCGGCCCTGGCGCCCCGCCGGCGATCCAATCGCCAAGCGTCCGCGCCGCGGCGCTGTCGCGCGCAAACAGCTTCCCTCCTCCATGCGGCAATCCGCCGGTGGCCTTGAGGAGGAGAAGGCTCTCGGCCGGATCGAGCCCCCCGATCCGCCGGCCGTACTCCTCGGTGGCAAGCGCCGCATGATCGGCCTCTGGGGCATAGCCACGCAGCGAGAGCCGAAAGCCGTTTTGGCCGGCGAGCTTGCCGTGGCAGCCGCCGGAGTTGCAGCCGTAGCGAGTCAGCATCGGCTCGACGTCGTTGACGAAGCTCGGGCTCTCGGCCGCAGATGTGCCGCGCGGCCCGAGGCAGCACGCTGTCGCCACAAGAAGTCCGATCGTCGCCCGATGGAGCTTCGTCATTTATGCCATGACCCCGTGGTGGACGTGGCCCGCCACGTCGGTGAGCCGGAAGTCACGGCCGGCGTGACGGTAGGTGAGCTTGAGGTGGTCGATCCCCAGCAGCCAGAGCATCGTGGCATGGACGTCGTGGATGTGCATCCGGTTCTCGACGGCGTAGTAGCCATACTCGTCGGTGGCACCGTAGCGCTGCCCCCCCTTCACACCGCCGCCGGCCATCCACATCGTGTAGCCGTCGGGATTGTGGTCGCGGCCATCCTTCCCCTGCGCCACCGGCGTGCGGCCGAATTCTCCCCCCCAGACGACGAGCGTGTCGTCGAGAAGCCCGCGGCGCTTCAGATCGAGGAGCAAGCCGGCGATCGGCTTGTCGACCTCCGCAGCCTTTTCGGTGTGGCCGGCGAGGAGATCGCCATGCTGGTCCCACTGCACTTTTCCGTCGCTGTGGGTCACCTGCACAAACCGCACCCCCGCCTCGACGAAGCGCCGCGCCATCAGGCACTGCCGGCCAAAGTTCTCCGTCCGTGCCTCGTCGATTCCATAGAGCGCGAGCGTCTCTGGCGACTCCTGGGAAAGATCTTGGAGCCCCGGCATCTCCGCCTGCATCCGGAAGGCAAGCTCGAATGACTTGAGCCGGGCATCGAGCTGGCCGTCGGTCGGAAGCCCCGCCGCCCCGTCGAGCGACGACAGGAAATCGAGCTGCCGGCGCTGCACGGCCGTGCTCCAGCGTGGATTTCCCATGTACTTCACGCGCGCTTCGGTCGCCGGTCGGCTCGCGACCCCCAGCGGCACCCCCTGATACTCCGCCGGAAGGAAGGCGGAGTTCCAGTTGTTGAGGCCGCCGTGAGCGAGCGTCGGGCAGATCGTGAGGAAGCCGGGAAGGTTGTCGTTGTCGGTGCCCAGGCCGTAATTGACCCAGGCGCCCATCCCCGGCCGGACGAACGTATCGCTGCCGGTGTGGAGCTTGAGGACGGCGCCGCCGTGGGCGGAGTTGGTGCCGTGGCAGGAGTTCAAAAAGCAGATGTCATCGACATGCCGGGCAACGTGAGGAAAGAGCTCGCTGACATGGATCCCGCTCTGGCCATACTGGCGGAACTTCCACGGCGACCCGAGAAGATTGCCGGTGGGGGCAAACTGGACCCGCGGCTTGTCGAACGGCAGTTCTTTGCCGTCGTCAGCCTGGAGCTTCGGCTTGTAGTCGAAGGTGTCGACCTGCGACGGCCCCCCCTTCATGAACATGAAGATCACCCGCTTGGCACGCGCCGGCACCCGATAAGGGGCATCGGCGGGAGGAAGGGCCGCGGCCGATTCGCCGGCGAGCAGCGCCTGCGCGGCAAGCCAACCAAACCCAGCGCCACTCGCGCGGAGCATCCCGCGCCGGTTCGTCGCCAGGCAGCCGTCGCGGGAGTGGGTGTCGATGGGGGGCATCGCCGGCGGGATCCTTTGGGGCCGATGGGGGAGTCAGCGAACAAACAAAAACTCATTGCCGGCCAGAAGCGCCTGGGCGACCGCCGTCCAGGCTCGCAGCATCCGCTCCCCTGCAGCGACGCCATCGGCCGCAAGCGCCTCCTCGAGGTCGCGCACTGCCTCGGTGACAAGCCGCACCTCGGATTCCGTCGGCATCCTGCCACACACACGGCGATAGAGGATCGTGGGGCGCAGGCTGGCATCGGCCGGTGCCGCGGCCAGGATCCCCTTGGCGAGCGCCTCGGCACAGCCGAGTTCAAACTCGCTATTGAGGAGATAGAGCGCCTGCGAGGCGACCGTCGACGTCCCCCGGTTGCCGTTGGGGACCGCACCATCGGTGCAATCAAACAGCCAGAAGGCGTCGTAGAGATGGTTACGGATCACCGGCAGATAGATGCTCCGCCGCGGTGAGTCGTACTTCGTGCCGTCGATCGAGGTGTGGTCGAAGAGGAAGGCCCGATTGGCGACATGGAGCATCGAGCCCCCCATCGTGGTGTCGAGGAGCCCCGAGACCGCGAGCGTGGCATCGCGAACGCTCTCCGCCTCGAGCCGACGGACATCGCCGCGCCAGTGGAGCACGTTCGTGGCATCGACCTCCTCGGCCCGAATCCTCGTCGCGGTCGCCGCCGGATCACTGGCCAGCCGCCACGAGCGCGACCGGAGGATGAGCCGGTGCATCTGCTTTACCGACCAGCCCGATTCGACAAACTCCACCGCCAGCCAGTCGAGCAGCGCCTGGTTGGTCGGCTTCTCCCCCTGGAATCCGAAGTTGTCGGTCGTGGGGACGATCCCCCGGCCGAAGTGCCAGCGCCACAGCCGATTGACAAACACCCGCGCCGTGAGCGGATGACGCCGATCG
>CALQRA010000095.1 GCA_943332855.1 Candidatus Kuenenia stuttgartensis | reverse complement strand
TCGCCGAGCCAGCATGTCCTCCGTGGCGAACAGGAGCTGCTCGTCGCCGCGGCCCTCGAGCGCCTCCCGGAGGATCACCGCGACATCATCCTCCTCCGCAATATCGAGCGTCTGCCGTTTGAGGAGGTGGCCCGGCGGATGGGGCGCTCTGCCGGGGCCTGCCGGATGCTGTGGATGCGGGCGATCGCCTCCCTCCGCGATCAACTCGCCGCCCACGCCACCGATCGATGATGAACGACGCACTCCCTCCACCCATCGCAGCGGTCCCGCCCGGCACCGACCTCTCCCCGGAGACGCTCGACGCCTACCTCGAGGCGCTCCAGGCAGGCGACCACGCCGGCGCGACGACGCTCCTCGCGGCCCATCCGGGGCTGGGGGCCTGGACGGAGTGTCTCCGCGGCCTCGACGGCCTCGCCACGACGATCGTCGGGCCGGCCGGAGGCGACACCACGACGACAGCCCCCCTGCCGCGCCCGTTCGGGCCGTACGAGCTCCTCGCCGAACTGGGACGGGGAGGAATGGGAGTCGTCTACCGGGCCAGGCATCTCCATCTGGGGCGCGACGTGGCCCTGAAGCTCCTGACCGCCGGGAACTGCGCCACCGCCGTGCAGCGCCGCCGGTTTCTCGCCGAGTCGCGCCTGGCCGCCCGCATCCGCCACCCGCGCATCGTGTCGATCCACGACGCCGGTGACCAGGAAGGGCAACTGTGGTGCGCCATGGATCTCGTCGACGGCGACGATCTGGCCGCCCTCCTCCGCGACGGACCGCTGCCGCTCCACGAAGCCGTCCAACTCGTCGCCGAGATCGCCCGCGCCGTCCAGCACCTCCACGACCACGGCATCCTCCACCGCGACGTCAAGTCGTCAAACATCCTCCTCGACCGCAACGGCACCCCCTACCTCACCGACTTCGGCCTCGCCCGCGGCGACGACAGCGACGCCACGGCCACCGGCAGCGTCCTCGGCACCCCCGCCTCGATGTCTCCCGAACAGGCCGCCGGTCGGGTGCGGGAGATCGACGCCCGCTCGGATGTCTACGGCCTGGGAACAGTCCTCTACGAGGCCGTCGGAGGCACGCCGCCGTTCGGTGGCAACTCACCGATCGACACCCTCCTCGACGTCCTCGAGCGCGACCCGCTCCCGCCGAGCCACTGGAATCGGGACGTTCCCCCGCCACTCGACCGGATCTGCCTGCGGTGTCTGGAGAAGTCCCCCGCCCGGCGCCCCGCCACGGCGGCGGCCCTGGCCGACGATCTCGACCGTTGGCTGGCCGGCGGCCAGATCGCCTCCGTCGACGACTCGTTCGCCGAGCGGATCGCCCGGCTCGTCCGCCGCCATCCCGCCGCCGGTTTCCGTCTCATCGGGATCACCGGCACGATCGCCATCGTCCTCGTCCGCTGCCTGGTCGACCCCGAGACGGTGGGCTTCTACATTCCGGTCGTCGCCGGCCTCGCTCTGTGGGGGGCGCTGGCGATTGGGTGGGAAGTTCTCGGGACGCCGCGCCGTGGTGCCGGCATGGCACGCCCCATCCCGCGCTTCCGGCTCTCCCGGATGACGGCGGGAACCTGGACCGCGGCAAACTGGACCGCGGCGGCGCTGGTGCTCACCGACGTGGTCTCCGTGACGGCGCTGCTGGTGCTGGTCGACGGCAAGTCAGGCCCGCTTGTGGCGGTCTATCCGCTCCTGGTCACCGCCGCCGGAGTGTGGCTCGACCGGCGCCTCGTGCGGGTCGTGACGATCGCCTGTCTGGCGGCGCACGTGACGCTTCTGGTCGCCACGCCGGGGCCGGTGATCTGGCATGTCGCCCTGATCCTCGACGTGTTGATGCTCTGCACCGCGGCGATCACCGAGTTCCAGATCGGGCGGATCCGCCTCCCCCGCGCCGCCCCGCGCTGACCACTCTGGGGATCACCGGCGCGCCCGTTGGCTCAACGGCCCGCCCGTCGGCTCACCGGCGCGGCTGCTGGCCGACACGGACGGGGAGCGACAGCCGCCGATCGCCCCGCAGGATCTCGATCGTCACGTCGCTGCCGACCTCGGCATTGAGGATCAGGAGGGAGAGGTGGGTGGAGCCGGCCACGCGCTCGCCGTCGAAGGCGACGACGAGGTCGCCGGGCATGATGCCCCCCAGATCGGCCGGGGCGTTGGGAATGACGGCGCGGACGAGGGCCGCCCCCGACACCGTGCTGTATCCGGCCGGCGGATCCTCCGGCTGGATCCCCAAAAACCCGCTCTCGACGAACCCGTCGCGGATGATCTCGTCACACACCCGCCGGGCTGAGTTGCTCGGGATCGCGAAGCCGATCCCCTTCGATCCGGGCTGGGCGATGGCGGTGGTGATCCCCATGATGCTCCCGTGGACGTCGACGAGCGGCCCGCCGGAATTGCCCGGATTGATCGAGGCGTCGGTCTGGAGGAAATCGCCGAACGTGTTCCCCACGACACCGCGCCGGCCGAGGGCGCTGATGATCCCGTAGGTCAGCGTCCGGTCGAGGCCGTACGGATTGCCGATCGCCCACACCATCTCCCCGACCTCGAGGGAATCGCTATCTCCCCAGGTCGCGGCGGGAAGCCCGCCGGCGTCGATGCGGAGCACGGCGAGATCGCGTTTCTCGTCGGCCCCCACGAGGTTGGCGACGAACCGTCGCCCGTCGGCGAGCGTCACCTCGATCCGGTCGGCCTCGTCGACGACATGGTTGTTGGTGACGATGACGCCGTCGGCGGCGACAATCACTCCCGATCCGATCTCGGTGTCGGTGGCGCCACGCGATTCGCTGCCGCGCAGCGCCATGCTCTCGTCGGCAGGGAGGAGCACCCGGCGCGTCGTCGTGATGTTGACGACCGTCGGGCCGATGAGCCGGGCAAGTGTGGTGAACAGCTTCCCGACCGGGGCGAGCTCGCGCACCGCGGCGGCATCGCGGATTGCGGCAAGCTCGCCGCGGACCTTCGCATACTGGATCCGCTCCATCACCCCCGGAGCCGTGATCAGCGCCACGAGGATCACCAGGCCGAGGGCGAGGAGCGCCGTCTGGAGCACCGCGCCGGCCGATCGCGGAGGTGTTGTTGGCTCGCTCGTCATCGGGCCGCTCCGCGAAACGTATCCTCGGCGGCCGACGAGGCACCGGCCGCCCCCCTCACCAGATCGATCGCCGTCTTGGTTGCCCGCGCGAGGCGGACCGATCCGGCCCCGCCGAGGCGGTGCTCGCGCCGCGTGACCGAGTCGGGCCCGACGAGCACGATCTCCACCATCGTCACCCCGGCGCCGCTGTTCCCGTCGCTGCCAGCAGCGGGAACGACCGGCCCGACCGCCAGGCCGTACGAGGCTCCCGACTCGGCCCGGCGGCGGGTGGCGAGCTCCGTCACCGACGTCCCGGCGGCGATCCCTGGGAGGACGACGCCACCGAGAAACCTCCCCGCCGGGCCCCGGGCCGCCGCGGCGGCGAGGAGTCCGGCGACCTGTCCGAGCGATCCGATCTCGACGGTGGCGAGGGTCGCGTCGGCGGCGGCAAGGGAGGCAAGGACCGCATCTTCGAGCTCGTCGTCCTCCGTCCCGAAGACGATCCCACCGAGGCAGCCCCGGATCAGCGCCTCAATGGGGGCTATCGCCCCTTCGCAGGCGGCGGCGTCGGCACCGCGGGCGGCAATCCGCAGCGTGATCGTTGCCTCGTGGGCGGTGATCCCCACGAGCGGTTCGCGCCCCCGGCGAACGAGATCGGGGAGCATCGCCTCGATCGCGCTCTCACCGGCGCCGAAGCACTTGATCCGCCGGAAACGGATCGTTCCGGCCCCGGGGAGCAGGCTGAGGATCGCCGGGCCGACGGTCGCCTGCCACATCGTGATCATCTCGCCCGGCACGCCGGGGAGGGCGAAGACCCGCGCCGCGCCAGCGGAGCCCGTCCGGGAGAGATCGAGATCGATGCCGGGGGCCGTCCCTTCCGGGTTGGCGATGATCCGGCTCCCGCGGGGAAAGAGCGCCTGCCGGCGGTTCGATTCGGGCATCGGGGCAGCGCGGCGGGCAAACCGGGATTCGACGTCGGCCAGCGCCCCCTCCGAGAGCTCCAGGGGCACCTCAGCCACTCGGGCGAGGACATCCCGGGTGAGATCGTCCGCGGTCGGGCCGAGGCCCCCGGTGACGACAATCACATCGGCCCGTTCCCGTGCGATGCGGAAGGCGGCGATCCCGTCCTCGAGACTGTCGGTGACCGTCGTGTGGAAGGCGACCGGCACGCCGAGCAGGCCGAGCTCGCGGGAGAGCCACTGGCTGTTCGTGTCGAGGCGCTGCCCGGTCGTCAATTCGTCGCCGATCGAGACGACCTCCGCGCGGAGACTCCTCGACGTGGCCCCGCGATCCCCTTCGTCCGCCCCGGTCGATGCTCTCATCAGCGCCTCCACGCCCAATCCGGCTTCATCTCCCGCCGCGGAACGGTCACCACTGGTCACTTTCCCCGGTGCGGGGAACAATTGCAACGATGAACCTCGGCCTGCTCGGAATCGACCCCTCGACCGCCACCGTCGCCGCCGCCGCGCACCGCGCCGGCGTACGGATCGCCGTCGCCAGCGAGACTCCCGCCGGCCAGATCCCCGACCGCAGTCCCGTCCCGGTGCTCCCTGGCGATCCGCCGCGCCGCGTTCGCTGGGAGGATCTCCTCGACCCGGCCACCTGCGACGCCGTCCTCGTGGCCGCCTCCGGGTGGACCGACGACCGGGCCGAGGCGGTCCGGAAACTCGTCCAGGCAGGGCGGACGCTCGTCGTCTCCCAGCCGCTCGGGCTGTCGATGCTCTACGCCTACGAGCTCGACATGATCCGGCAGGATTCGGGTGCCGTGCTCGTCCCGATTCTCCCCGACCGGCTCCATCCCTTCGTCCCCCGCCTCCGCGACTGGATCGAGCTCCGGCTCCCGTCTTCAGGGGTGGAGACGATCAGTTTCGAGCACCGCCTCGTCGAACGCACCAAGGAGGACGTGCTCGGGGCCTTTTGCCGCGACGCCGATCTGATCCGGGTGCTCGTCGGTGCCCCGACGCGGCTGTCGACCCTCGGGGCGGCGGAGGGGGACGTGGCGTGGGCCACGCTCGCTGTCGGCCTCACCTCCCCCGCCCGGCCGCCGGTCCGTTGGCAAGTGGTGCGCTCCGACACGCCAGGGCTGACGATCACGGTCGTCGCCACCGACGGCACCATCCGCGTCGAGGTTCCGGCAGAAGCTGCCGATCCCGCCGCCGCCGGAGCCTGGCGGTGGACCGGCCCGGAGGGAACGGAGACGGCGCCGTTCGACCGCGGCGCAGCGATCCTGGCGGTGATCGAGACGCGTCTCGCCGGGCGGACCGATGCCGGCGATCCCCCCGCTGCCACCTGGGACGATGCGGCCCGGGGGGTCGAATTGGCCGAGACGGTGCCGCGGAGCATGGCCAAGGGGCGCGCCATCGATCTCCACCAAGAGGAGTTCACCGAGATCGGCACGTTCAAGGGGACGATGGCCTCGCTCGGCTGCGGCATCGTCCTCCTTGCCCTGGCGGTGATCGTCGGCGCTACGCTCCTGGGTGGGATCGCGAAGCAGATTGGCTGGGAGTTCGGCGAGCGGCTGGCGGGCCTCTGGCCGGTGATCGTCCTGATGACGATGGGGCTGTTCCTGCTTCTCCAATTGCTCCCGGCGCTGGTCGCCCCCTCCCCGCGTCCGCCCTCCCCGCCCCAGACCAACGCCGGCAACAAGCCGGGCAAGCCCGGCAAATCTTGACGCGCTCGATGGGCGACTCCCCGTCACGGGGCCCTTCGCCGCATCGCCTCGCCCCCCTGGTCTCCCCGCAACACCCCCCCGGAAAAGGCTTTCCCCTCGTCGTGGGGTGAGAGCTGGGAAAGGTGTGCCGTCGGACCGACCGGTGGGTCATTCGTTCACCCGTCCTGTCCGATCTTCCTTGGGGCCGGGGTCACCGCAGGGATGCGGAGGACGCATCGGCTCGTCCGAGCGAGCGGGCCGGAGAACAGTCCACCATGCGGTGTCCGTGGGTTGCCCTGCCGATCGTGGCCATGGTCGTCTTGGCCTCGATGGCACCCGCCCAAGCTGGTGAGACGCGGCGCACCGCCATCGTTCAGGCCATCGAGAAGGCCCGCGATTCGGTCGTCAACATCCACGGCCAAAAGCTGATCGCCAACACCGACGATGAGGCCGGGGGCGAACTGCGGCGCGTCAACGGCATGGGCACCGGGGTGATCATCGATCCCCGCGGCTACATCGTCACCAACTACCACGTCGTCGAGGGCGTGAAGCGGATCGAGGTGACCCTCGCCTCCGGCCGGACGACGACTGCCGCCCTCCTGTCGCACGACCCGCGGACCGATCTGGCCGTGATCAAGATCCCCGCCGAGGGGAGTCTCCCGGTGATCGACGTGGGGACGTCGGGCGATCTCATGATCGGCGAGACGGTGCTCGCCCTCGGCAACGCCTTCGGCTACGAGCACACGGTGACGCGGGGGATCGTCTCGGCTCTCCACCGCAGCGTCGAGGTGAGCCGGACGCAGCGCTACGACGATCTCGTCCAAACCGACGCCAGCATCAATCCAGGCAACTCCGGCGGGCCGCTGCTCAACATCGACGGCCAGATGATCGGCATCAACGTCGCCGTCCGCGCCGGCGCCCAGGGGATCGGCTTCGCGATCCCGATCGACCGAGCGATGCAGATCGTCACGGAGCTGATTTCGTCGGAGCGGATCGACAAGACCTGGCACGGGATCGTCGGCCGGCCGAGCACCGAGCCCGGGCTCGTCGTCGAGACGGTCAACCGGGAGAGCCCGGCGGAATCGGCTGGCGTCCGGGCCGGCGACGTGATCCTACGGATCGCCGACGTTGCCGTCAGCACGCAGCTCGACGTCGAGAGGGCGATGCTCGGCCGCAAGGCGGGCGACTTGGTCCTCGTCAGCGTCAACCGCGGCGGCGAGGAGACAAGCATCCAGTTCCCGCTCGCCGTTGCCCGTCCTCAGCCGATGGGCCTGGGGGAGCGGTGCTGGAACGAGCTGGGGCTCAAAGTCGAGCCGATGGCCGCAGCCAAGGTGCAGCGGCTCCAGTCGCGCTACCGCGGCGGCCTCCTCGTCACGTCGGTCCGCAGCGGCGGTCCGGCCGGGGAACAGGGGATCCGCGAGGGAGATGTCCTCGTCGGGCTCCACGTCTGGGAGACGATCTCCCCCGACAACGTCGTGTACGTGCTCGACAAGGCCCGCGAGGACAACCTCGGGCAGCTGAAGTTCTACGTCCTGCGGGGCCGGGAGACGCTCTTCGGCCACCTCACCAGCGACACGATCCGGCGCTGATAATCTGGCGCGGAGCCTCCAAACGGGGCTCCCCTCCCCCGGAAGCTCTCCCCTTGGAAGCGCCGTTCGTCGACTGGCTCCTCGCCCGCCTCCCGCGCGACCCGCGCCTCGAGGTGCCGCCGGGGGACGACGCCGCGGTGCTCCGGCCACCGGCCGGACGCCGCACGGTCATCACCGTCGATCTCCTCACCGAAGGGGTCGACTTCCTCCTCGGCGGCGACACGACCCCAGCGCGCGTCGGCCACAAGGCGCTGGCCGTCAACCTCAGCGACCTGGCAGCGATGGGGGCCCGCCCCGAGGCGGCGGTGGTGGCCGTCGCCCTCCCGCGGGAAGGGGCGGCGGCGCTCGGGAAGGGGATCCATGCCGGCCTCGCGCCGCTCGCGGCCCACTTCGGCATGACGATCGCCGGCGGCGATACGAACACCTGGAACGGGCCGCTGGTCATCAGCGTCACGGCGATCGGAAGCGTGCCCCCGGGCGCGGCCTGGCGCCGCGACGGCGCCAGGCCCGGCGATCTCCTCGTCGTCACCGGCCCCTGTGGCGGCAGCCTCTTGGGGCGCCACCTCGATGTCGCGCCACGCTGCCACGAGGCCCTCGCCATCGCCGCTCGGTTCGCCGTTCGGGCCGCGATCGACATCAGCGACGGCCTGTCGCTCGATCTGGCGCGGATGATGCGCGCCAGCGGCACGCGCGGCGTCGTCGACCTCGCGCGCGTGCCGATCCATCCCGACGCCGAGCGCCGCAGCCGGTTCGACGATGACGGTGTCAGTCCGCTCGAGCACGCGCTCGGCGACGGCGAGGACTTCGAGCTCCTCCTGGCCCTTGCGGAGGCCGATGCCCGGGCGCTCGTCGCCGATCCGCCGGCGGGCATCGCCCCGGTGATCTTCGGGGAGGTGGCGGCCGGAGCGGGGCTCATCGCCAGGCATGCCGACGGCTCCACACACGCACTCCAGCCGAGGGGATGGCTCCATGACGGCGCATGACTCCCTCCCCATCGGGCCCGCGCGGGCGATCGTGCCGATCGCCTCCGAAGCCGCCCTGATCCCGCTGGCGACGATCCTCGCCGCCACGCTTCCGGACCACGCCTTCCTGGCGCTCAACGGCGATCTCGGGGCCGGCAAGACGACCTTCGTCAAGGCGCTGGCTGCCGCGGCCGGCATCGATCCGACCGTCGTCGTCAGCCCGACTTTCGGCCTCGTCCATCTCCATCCCCTCCCCACCGGTCATCCGGCCGGGAGGCTGGTCCACGCTGATCTCTACCGACTCGCCGGGAGCGACGACCTGTTCGAACTCGGCTGGGACGAGCTCACTGCCGCCCCCGGCTGGGTGGCGGCCGAGTGGGCAAGCCGGATCGCCACAGCGCTTCCCGATGAGCGGCTCGACATCACCCTCGAGGTGGTCTCGGAGGGGGCACGGCGGGCGTTGTTCACCGGCCGGGGACCGGCCTTCGCGCCCCTCCTCGCCGCGCTCCGAGCGCTCCCTGGGGCCTCACCCGGCTGACGCCCCGCCGGCCAGCGACGCCAACTCGGCGCGGATCGGTCCCTGCAGCGTCTCCTCGAGGGCGGCCAGCGCCCGGGCCACGGGGACGCCGTCAAGGAGGCGGTGGTCGGCCAGCACCGTGACCGTCATCCGCCCCGCGTCGTCGAGCGGTGTCCAGGTCAGGCTCGTCGTCAAGAAGGTGGGATGCATGCGGTTGGCACATCCCTCGCCGGCGAGGGTGGAGAGGCTGAAGGTTCCCACGCGCAGGGCCCGCTTCATCGACGGGGCGTGAGCGTTCCAGCGGAGGATCAGTCGCCGCAGCGGGCCGGGCACCATGACGAGCTCGAGCTGCCGGGCAAAGACCTCCCCGACCGGGGCCGTGGCGTGGTGGTGGATCGCCGCCTGGAGCTCGGGGAGCGGACGATTGTCTGGCTCCCGCAGCCGGGCCCACCAGATCGCCTCGGGATCGAGGGCGAGGTCGTGGAGGCCGGCCCCCTCCTGGGGATCGCGTGGCCGGCTGATCGCCAGCGAGGCAACGCTCACCGGGCTCGTCGCCCAAGCTGGCCGGCGCCACGGCGTGAGGATCCGCCACGGCACATACCAGCTGCGCAAAGCCGGCCGGTCCCGGGCCACGATCGCCCACGCCTTCATGAACACCGCCGACCATCCAATTCGCGGCGCGGCGGCCCGGCGGACGGCATCGAGATCGGCAAGGGCCATGATCCGATCGACAGGGAAGATCGGCACCCGGTGGGAGAGGCGGACGATGTCGCCGACGAGCCGTCGCTGGCCGTCGAGCCGTGTGGTGGTGATCGTCATGCCCGCGTCCGCCATGCCAGATCCCTCCGCTGTCGCCTCTGGGCCGGCCTCCGACGCCGACAGCCGAAATGGAGATATCCGATCGTCCCCTTCGGTGGCAAGTCGGTCAGCTGCGCGGGCCCCTCCCCGGGAAAAGCCGGCGCGCCGCTACACTCCCCTTTCTCGCCAAGGAGCCAGCCCCCATGCGTCTTCTCCCCGCCACGTCGGTTGTTTGCGTGATCGACGTCCAGGAGCGGCTCCTGGCCGCGATCCCTGAGGCCGAGCGGCTCGTGGCCCGTGTCGCCCGGCTGGCCGAGGCGGCAAAGATCCTCGGGGTCGGTCGCCTCCTCACCGAGCAATACCCCCAGGGGCTGGGGGCCACCGCCGCGTCCCTCCTCCCCCTTCTCCCTGCGGCAGAGGAGAAGCGGACGTTCAGCTCGGTCGGCTGCCCCGGGTTCGCCGCGGCTACGGCGGCGGGGAGCGGCATCAGCGCGGTCGTGGTCTGTGGCCTCGAGACCCACGTCTGTATCAGCCAGACCGTCCTCGATCTCCTCGCCACCGGGATGGCGGTGTTTGTCGCCGTCGATGCGGTCGCCTCGCGGCACCGGATCGATCACGACGTCGCCCTCCGGCGCCTCGAGAATGCCGGAGCGATTCTGACGACGACCGAGGCGATCCTCTTCGAATGGTGCCGCTCAGCCGACCATCCGGCCTTCCGGGAGGTGCGGCAGCTGGTTCTCGACCGGCGGGGAGAAGCCCCGTCGCCCTCGGCCTGACCGGAGCCGGCAGGCTCACGACCCGGCAGGGGGATCGCGGAGATCGACCTTGTCGGCCGAGGCGCTGTCGAGCGACCGCAACCGGGCGATCTTCGCCGCCGCGGAGGGCTCCCGCTCCGGTTCGCGCCCCGGGGCAGCGCCGAACACGATGACCCGACCGTCGGCGCCGACAAGCTCCCACACCCGTGCTTGGCCTTGGGCCGTGGAGACGGTCACCGCCCGGCACTCGCTCATCCCCAGTTTCGTCCATTCCGGCGCGATGCAGTGCGCCAGCGCCGCTCCCTCCTCGACCGCCGGGTCGCCCCATCGCGCGCCCTCCGGCCCCTGCGGGCTCGACTCGATCCCCGCCAGCCGCGGGTAGGCCGCTGCCGACTCGGCGGTGAAGTCGGCGCTGGGGAGCACCACCCCCTCAGCATCGACGGCGAGGAGGCCGCCGGCCACGCCGACCATCGCCGCCGGTTCGCGGCACCGCACCTCAACCAGCGCCGCAGCCGGGTGGCGCAGTTCCACCTTCACCACCTGCCGCACCCAGGGGTGCATGTCGAAGGCGCGCGCGAGGCGGTTGGCGAGCTCCGGATCGTGGAGCGGCAGACCATGGTCAAGGCTGGCATTGTGGAGGGCCTCGGCGCGGATGTCGGCCTTCACCCACGGTGCCTGTCCGCGCAGCTCGATCGCGTCGGGAAGGAGGACAACGTCGTCGCTCTCCCCTACCCGCTTGGCCACCTGTGGCCAGACGAAGGCGGTAAGCCCCACGGCCGCGAGCACAACGGCGACCGCGCCGAGCCCCACACGCCGGGCGAGAATCGCCCTCCAGACCGAAGGCTCCTCCGCGGGGGGCTCGGGGAGCGGGGCGCGGCGGCGGGAATTGGGTGTCATGGCATCGCCGGCAGGCCGGTCACCAGAGCTCGATCTGGGGGGTGAGCTCGACGCCGAGGCGCTCCCGCACGCGCGCCCGGACCTGCTCGACAAGGAGGCGAACATCGTCGCTCGTACAGCCGGGCTGGGCGACGACGTAGTTCGACCGCGGCCCGTGGATCGAGGCCTCCCCGACGCGGATGTCGCGGGCCCCGGCCTGGGTGACGAGGGCCTCGGCGGTGGAGCCGTGGGGATCCTTGAACATCATCGCCACCGTCCGCACGCCGGCCGGCTGTTCGGTGCGATCAACGATCCAGCGCTTCTGCATCCGTTTCGTGAGCAGATCGGTGTCCTCGGCTTCGAGCACGAGGCGGCAACCGATGACGATGACATCATCGAGGTTGCTCCACCGCGAACCGAACGTCAGATCGGCCCCGGTCCGTTCCACGACCGTGCCGTCGGCGGTCATCGCCGTCACCGTCCGCACCGTGTCGCCGATGTCGCCACCGCGGCCCCCGGCATTGCCGACGAGCGCTCCCCCCACCGTCCCCGGTATGCCGACGAGCGTCTCGAGCCCGGAGAGCCCGGCCTGAACCGCGGCCGCGACGACATGGACGAGCTTCGCGCCGGCGCCGGCCTGCAGCGTCGTCCCCTCCACCGCGATCGCGGAGAAGGCCGGCGCCGAGAGGCGAACGACCATCCCTGCAAACCCCGCGGCAGGGACGAGGACGTTCGAACCACCGCCGATGACGCGCAGCGGAATCGAATGCTCCTGACAACGCTTCACCACTCGGCCGAGGGCCGCCACGTCGACCGGCTCACAGAACCACTTGGCCGGTCCGCCGACTCCCAGCCAGGTGTGCGGGGCGAGCGGCTCGGCCAAGCCGACCGCCACGCCGAGATCGTCAAACGGCGATCCCTCCCCACTTCCCGCTGCGTCACCACCAGCCGCTTTCACGCTCATCCATGGTCCCTCGTCGGTGTCTGTCGATCGCCAACCGGCATCGGAAACCTCCGCGGCCGGGGTCCGGGCAAGGGCTGCCGCATCTGGGGCCCGTTCGAGCCGGGGCAAGAACCCCGATTGTGGCGCCGGCGATCCGCTCCCGTCCATGCCCCCGCGGCCGGCGTCAGGCCGCCCGCTTCCTCCGCACCGTTTCATCGGCCGGATGGGCGAGCTCCAGCCAGGCATCGACGACCCCCGCCAGCGGCACCTGGGGCTCCCCCGGATCACTCGGATCGCCCGGATCGGGCCGGGAAGCGGGGGGCGAGCCGACGACGAGGACGCAGTCGCGCGATCCGAGCCCCGAGAGGAGCCGATCGATCCGGGCATAAGCGGCCAGCTGACGGCTGCCGGCGCTGGCGTCGAGAACCCCCTCGGGGGCGACGAGGCAATCGTTGCACCAGCGCGACACCCGCTCCGCAAACCGTCCCCCCCCTCCCAGCGGCCCGAGTGCCTTCTCCTCGGCGAGGACCACGAGCCTACCGGGGGTGAGCCGCCGGAGGCTCGTCAGGGTCGAGGCGAGGGCATGGCCGCTGGTTGGCTGGTCGACGAACACATGGACATCCTGGCCACGGCGGATCCGCTCGAGCCGCCCCGGCACACCGCCGGTCGATTCGAGGCCCCGCGCTACCAGTTCCATCGGCACCCCCTGGGCGATGCCGACCGCCGCCGCGAGGAGCCCGTTGCGGACGAACGACGCCACCGGGACGGTGACGCCGACGGCCGCCGCATCCCCGGCATGGCGGAGGAGGAAGGTCTGCCCGCCGAGATGGCGCTCGACGGCGGTGGCCGTCAGATCCGCCCGGCGGTTCAGCCCCACGCCGACGGTTCTGCGGCGCGGCCTGTGGCGGCGCTCCGCGGTGTGACGGCCAACGAGCCGACGGACGCGGGCGTCATCGAGATTGGCGAACAGGCAGCCATCTTCCCCGAGCGAGTCGAGGATTCGCTCCTTGATCTCATGGTAGGCCTCGATCGTGCCGTGGCGGTCAAGGTGGGCGCTGGCGAGGTTTGTGACGACGACCGCGTCGCATGACACCCCGGCCAGCGCGTGGCGGGCGAGCATGACGCTCGACACCTCGATGACGGCATGGGTGCAGCCGGTCGCGGCCAGCCGCCCGAGCCAGGCGGCGAGCTCGGCAGGGCGATCGAAGGCCGCCGGCACTGGCGTGGTCGCATCGCCGTCGAGGCAGCCGAGATCAGAGAGGACGCCGACGCTCATCCCCCCTTCGGCGAGGACCGACGCGGTCAGCCACGCCGTCGTCGTCTTCCCGCTCGTGCCGGTGATGGCGATCACCTCCATCTTCCGGGCCGGGTCGCCGGCCAGCGCGTGCGCCAGTCGGGCCTGCGCCCAGGCGGTGTCGGGCACGAGGCACAGCGGTGTGCCGAAGGTGGGAATGATCCGTTCGGCGACGATCCCCGCCACGCCCCGCGCGATCGCTTTGGCGGCCTGTTCGTGGCCATCCCCGCCATCCTCGAGCCGAGCGATGAACAGGTCCCCTGGCCGGCAGGCCTCGGGGGTGTCGTGGCAGCCGCGGGCGACGATGTCGTCGCAGGCCACGAACCGAGCCCGCGGAAAGATTTCCGAGAGCCGCACCCCGACGCTTCCTGCGGCCCCCTTCGAGGATCCCCGGGCTTCCCGTCCCCCATCACCACGCACGCCATCGACCATGACGGCCTCCTCGCTGCCTTGTGCCGCGTCTCCGCGGGGGTCTTCACCGGGGTCGTCCTTGACCACGGCGCGAGCAGCATTGTCCGTGGGGCGGTTCCGGGGTCAACCCCGCGATCCGACGGCTTTTTGGCGGCGTTGCACCGTCCCCCGCGACTGCTCATCCCTCCTCTCTTGCCGCGTCAGTGGCCGATCGGCTAGCGTCCCCTTCACAGAATCCCGCGCGACCGCCCTTGCCAGGAACCGCCGATCATGCATGGAGCCCGCGTCCACGATCCGATCGTCCGCGGCCTGCCGCGCGCCGAGTGGCCGGCCTCGCCGTTGCTCCACGGCGCGGCGCCCCGCAGCGGCCCGCGGCGCGTTCTCTGGGTCGGGGTGGTCGACGACGAGGAGCTGTCGATGGCGCGAAGCGCGCTGGTGCGGCTGACCGGATGCGCCGTCACGACGCTGGCCAGCCCCGCCGCGGGTCTGGCGGTGCGCCAGCGCGACAGCGGCTCCGCTGGATCGCTCCCCCCCCTCGACGGCATCCTCCTCGCCGTCGATCGGCCCGGCCGATGGAGCACGGAGGATGCCCTCGCGCTGGCACAGGCTTTTCCCCTGACACCGATCTTCGCCATCGCCTCGAGCCTTTGCGACGGTCGGCGGCGGAGCGGCCCGCCGCTGCCGGGGATCGAGGAGCTGCCGTGGCACGATGCTGCCGGGCGCCTGGCCCGGTGGTTCGTCGACCTCGACGCCGGGCTCCCCGGCTCGCTCGGCCTCGCCCCTACCGTGCGGCGCGAGGATCGGTTTCTCGAGGCGCCCACCTTCCAGCCCCATTCCCGCCCCGCGGCGGGGCAGGCACCGGTCACCGTGGCGGCCCGGACGGCGCTCGACCTTGACGGGCTCGTCGATCTCCTCGCCGCCGCCGGACATCCGATTGTGCAACGGACGCTCGGCCGGCCGGAGCTCTCCCCCCCCGGCCGCCTCGTCGTCTGGGATGCCGGCCGGCTCGACGGAGCCGACCTGGAATGGCTGCGGTTGCTCGTGGCCAACCGCCCCAGCGTGGCGGTCGTGGTGCTCGATTCCTTCCCCCGCGGCGACAGCGGCCGGGCAGTGCTGCGCGCGGGGGGGGCCGCCCTCCTCGGCCGGCCGGTGGCGCTCGAGGTGCTCGCCGGCACCCTCCGCGGCCTCGCCACGGTGACAAGCGGAGCTTGAAACCGGGGCGCGGCGGCGGGAAGGCAGGCCCCGGTTGCCGGCGAAGACAGTCTTCCACCGCCGACAGTGGGATTGGTGGGACCCGCCGGCATCGCTAGCATCGCCCCGTCGTGGCGGCCTTTACCCGCCCCTTCCCCGCGAGCCGTCCATGAGCGCTGTCGAGCCCCACCGGCATGACCGTCAATCCCGGAGCTTGCTGGCGATGCTCGTCGCGCTGGCAGCGCTCCCACTGGCGGCGCTGGGGTGCCGGCATCTGGCTGCGGTTCCCGCGCTCGATCCGGCGCGGCTCGAGGAGACGGTCGGCAGCGCCTTTAACCGCGGGAGTCCGTGGCAGGAGGGGCTCCCCGAGCGGCATGTCGTCCAAGCTGGCCAACTGGTGATCCACGCCGATTTCGGCCTCGCCGAGCAGCACCGCCTGATCCGTGATCTGGAGACGCTGCGGACGGAGGTCTCCCAGGACCTGGGGCTGCCGATCTCCGACGAGCCGGTCCATCTTTACCTCTTCTCCGACACCAGCCGGTACGACACCTTCGCCGCCCGCTACTTCCCCAACTTCCCGGTGCGGCGCGCGTTCTTCGTCGAGACCGACACGACGCTTGCGGTCTTCGCCCCCTGGCAGGACCGGATCGCCGAGGATCTCCGTCATGAGACGACTCACGGCTATGTCCACGCCGTCGTCCCCACCGTGCCCCTGTGGCTCGACGAGGGAATCGCCGAACACTTCGAGCTGCCGCGCGGCAGCGACGGGATCCATCCGCAGCATGTCGCCCACCTCGGCGGCCGGTTCCTCGAGGGGACCTGGCGATTGGATCTTGCGCGACTCGAGTCGCTCGCGTCGGCCGGGGAGATGTCGCAGGACCACTACGCCGAGTCGTGGGCGTGGGTCCAATGGCTCCTCCACACGACCCCCCAGCGGCGCCGGATTCTCCAAGACTACCTCGCCGACCTGCGGCGCGACGGTCGCTCGGCCCCGCTCTCAGCGAGGCTGGCCTACTACGAGGGGCCGGCGACCACGTGGACCGCATCCCTGACGGCCCATGTCGAAGAGCTTGGCCAACGAGCCGCGTCCGCCAGCGCCGCGGAGTGATCCGCGGCCGCTGCCTGGGCGATCGCCCCGGCCATCCCCAGATCGGCGTCGGTCTGGGCTTGCGTCATCGCCCAGCCGACAAAGGCACTCCCGACCGCGCGAGCCCAAGCCTGCAAAGCGTCGGCAAACGCGCCGATGGCGGCGGCGGCCGCCGTGGCCTGGCCCCACGATCTGCAACCAAACGAGCCCCGCCCCAGCGATCTCCCGGATGCGCTACCCCAGATTTGGTGGCTGGCACCTTTTTCCCTCACTGTTTTTGTTGTGAATGGATTCGAATGATAGTTCGAGACCTTTGATAGCTTCGATGTCCAGCTGCAACGGGCCCTGCATGCCGATAGATCGTAGACCTTGAATGCCGCCACCAGATCTTTCGCCAGTAATCCTCACCTCGCCGATGCTGGAGCCATCCACTGCCGCGTGGTAGCAGCCGGCAGCGATATACCCCGGACCACTGGTGACCTCACCGCATAGGATGCAGGAGCCATCGTCAAATGGAAAGACATCTCGGACGGTCAATGTAAATGACATGAGTTCCGTTTTCCCCTCTCTTGTGACAAGCCTTACAAGCCGGCTTCCATAGCTCTGCGGAGAACTTCCACGTCTGCTTGGCACAATCCAAGCAATTTCTGGTGGCGAATCATGAAGTCTTTGACGTGGTGTTCGGCGCCGCTGATCCCAAGCCGTCGAATGAGCCCGAGTCGATGCTGCGTGCCATGAAGAAACTCCTCCAATGCAGCTGCTTTTCCCGGATTTTGGCGTAGGAGGATGTGGGTCATCGTTTCTCCGCCGACATTTGCCTCTGCTTCGATCGCATCGAGATAACGAGCCTCCATGGATCCGTCCTTCACGATGTTAACCGATCGACCTTTCGATCGAATCGCGTCCAGCAGTTCCGGCGTCGCACGTTCAATGCTATTCATTCTATTGGAGCTTCGCAGGCCCCCAACCCCATCCGCGACCCTGGCGCCGGCCTTGGCCATTCTCGTCGTGATTTTCACGCCGCCGGCGGCTACGTCAACCGGCCCCGGGGCAAACGTGGTTGCGAGGCTCACCGTCGCCAGCGCGGCATCCTTGCCGTCTGACTTCCCGAACGGGAGCTCTACGAGCGTAAGGGCGAGATCAGCGGCGTCGGGAAAGATAC